>CALDTJ010000138.1 GCA_937924145.1 uncultured Saprospiraceae bacterium | reverse complement strand
AATAATACTTCAACCTATTGGACAGGAAATCCTGATACGGACCCTGAGGTATCTATAACGTTTGATTTAGGTTGTCGCCATATTTTGACGGAAATTGGCATCAACTTTTGGAAAGCTGACGAAAGAACGACTACTTTTTCTATTGCTGTCGCTAAAGATACTCTTGGAGCATTTACGACCATTATGGAGGAAATAACGTCTGCTGACGACGGGGTAACGGTAAATACCGAACAATTTTTCAGTTTGGACAATACTGTTGCTCGTTATGTGAAATTTATAGGCATAGGCAACAGCTCAAGTTCCAATTGGACGAGTATAGCTAATGTAAATATATATGGCAATACAAATTGTGAATTGACTACCAGTGTTTTTGACAATCTGCTAGTCGAGCAAAAACTTACGCTTTTTCCAGTTCCCGTAACTAATGGTATGCTGTATATTTCTTCTGATGCTAAGCAATTAGGAATGGTCGAAATATTTGATGTAAGGGGGAAACGTGTTTTAACGATTAGGGAAAATGTTGCTAAACAGATAGATGTTTCTTCTCTTTATTCGGGTATTTATTTTATTCATGTTGAGGGGGAGGGCGTTGGAAAATTTGTTATTAAAAAGTAACTGAATGAAATACATAAGGCTGATAGAGATACTGAATACGCAAGAGTTGACGATGATTAAAATTGCGTTGAATAAAGAAGAGGTGGAATAGAAAGAACACTTTGCAAATTGCGGATGCCTATGCCCCGATATTTCAAGTCTCTAGACTTGAAATCAATATCTGCTGGTCTCCTGACCAGCGTATGTTGTGTATCGTCAAGAGACGACTAGGATATTCGAATTAAGTCTAGAGACTTAATTCATCGGGGAATCTGGGTACAAATAAATGCCACCTTTTAAAAAATTTCGATGCAAGTCAGCCCTCATTTTCGAAAATAATCGTTTCTTCCTCTTCCTCAGAGGCGATGCCGCAGACTTCATTTCTTGCTTTCAAGGCATTGATAAATATTTTATTGGCATAAACATCTAGTTTTTTCTGTTCTTCCCCTTGGACATTTTCGGTGCCTACTTTACCCATTAAATCATCTACCAAACCCGCTTTATTGATTTGACTATTCATGACTTTTGACGCTAAGGTAATCGCATTGAATAATCGGGTTAATTCTCTTTTGGTGTTTTTACCCCTCCTTATTAAAATGACACCGGCTTTTTTAAAAATTAAAAATTGAAAATTGCGGATTGAAAATTGAAAATTACTTAATCATGCCGTGGATAAACCAGTCCAATTTGCGCCCGAATTTCATCCATCAAAGCCATCAGATTAATACTAAATTGGTGAGGTACTAAATCACTTTCTTTTTTCCCAGCCTGTAAACAACGCATGACCTCTGCCGCTTCAAAACTATAGCCAATCGTTTGATTATTATATACAATTTTCTTTTCCTTTAAATCTTCATAAGTTAAAATCGTAATTTCATCAACTGGCTTATGAAATTGGGTAGGAATGTGGATATACCCTTTTTCACAATAAATGTAAGCCTCTGTCGGTGTGCGAGCTAATAAAGAGGAGTGCATATTGGCAGTTTGTCCATTACCATAGTCAAAGATAACGGCGCAGTCTTCATCCACTTTTGTCGTACCTATATGCGCTGCTGAAGTTATCTTTTTAGGTCTCCCCATCAATAACAGCGTCAACATTAAAGGATAAATACCAATGTCTAATAATGCCCCACCACCTAAATCTCGATCAAACAATCGACTATTAGGATTGAAATCCGCTCTAAAACCGAAATCTGCCTTTACAGAAACTAATTTTCCTAATGTCCCACTTTCAACGATTTCTTTTACCTGCAAAATCTGAGGTAGGCATAAAGTCCATAAGGCATCCATTAAAAAGGTGTCATTAGCCTTAGCAGATGCCATCATTTCTGCTACTTCCTTAGAGTTAATGGCTAAAGGTTTTTCACAAAGAACGGCCTTCTTATGTGCTAAACATTGTAAGGTATTTTTGTGGTGAAAAACGTGGGGAGTTGCGATATACACTGCTTGTAATTCGGGATCTTGTAGCATGGCTTCGTAGGAGCCAAATGCTTTTTGGAATCCCATTTTGTCAGCAAATATTTTTGCCTTTGCCATACTTCTAGAAGCAACAGCATACAACTCAGCATTAGGCAAGGTGGCTAAATCCGTTGCAAATTTGGTTGCTATTTTACCAGGGCCTAGGATGCCCCATTTTATCTTTTCTGACATGGAGTTTTTTTTGTAAAAGTAGGATTTTACTCCTGCAATGCCCAAATCCAAGTACCATTTTTTCGCAAATAGCCAATTTGACCACCATTTTCCACTCTAAAAAGATCATCGCCAGCATAGGTAATAAATTCATAATTTGGTGGAATAATGATTTTCCCTTTGACATCCGCTAAACCAACGAATTGCCGTAGTCTCACTTTCGCAAAACCATTTTCAAAATCGGCTATTTGATCGTATTTATTAGAAATGATATTCAGTCCATTTCGATTAATAATTCCGTATCGACCATTTTTTCTAATCACCGCAATTCCATGCTGATAGCGTTCCGCTTTTTCGAAATAGCCATCTCGCCAAGTTGCTTGTTCATCTATGTAGTAAAAATCGTAGTTGTTTCTGACGAGTCCTCGACCTTCTTTGAAATCAATGAGTCGATTAATACCAGGTTCGATGATTTCTTCTCCATTTAACTCAATTACCCCACCTTTTTTTAAGCCCTCATAGACGACCGCTTTTCCATCTTCAAAATCGAGACATTTGGAATAAATTAGCGGGATGACTTCTCGCCCTGTGATGTCAATATAACCACAGCGATTGTCTTTTTGGACCATTGCTCTGCCTTCCTGAAAGTTTGCCGCTTTGGAGTAATTTCCTTCAATAATTAATTGTCCTAATGGGTCAATAAAACCATATCCTTCTCTGTGTTTTACCAATGCACGCCCTTCTTTAAAAGACTCAATTTTTTGAAAATTCTGCGTAGTGATTAATTCCCCATTTCTATTGATAACGCCGTATCTAGTAACTCTATTTCCATATCTTACAATGGCTAAATCTTGTTCGTCAAATGGATAAATGCGAGAGAATTTAGGCCTTAGAATATATTGACCTTTTTCATCAATCAAACCATATTTGCCTTCTACAACGACTCTTGCTATCCCATCTTCGAAATCATAAGCTTGATTGAAAACAGGAGGTATAATCATTCGATTATCAGGCGAAATATATCCCACGCCTTCCCCTGTTTTGACCCATGCTTTCCCTTGTCGGAAATTTCCTATAGCTCTATAATTATTATCTATCTGAATCTCCCCCTGAGGGTCAATGAAAATCCATTTTCTTTGATATTTTACGGCTGCTAATCCTTCTGAAAAAGGCTCGGCTTTTTGAAATTTTGGAGGAATTATTTCCTGACCAGATTGATCTACAAATCCCCATAAATTATCTTTCTTAACCGCTAATCTATCTTCTTGAAAGTCGCTTATTTCATCGTATTTTAGATCGACTAATAGTTGCCCTAAGGTATCCATTAAGCCGTACTTTTTAGTATTGGTGGATAATTTAATGATTTGATTATCAGTACCTTCTAAGAATTCTACTCCGTCGTATTTTTTAGCGATTAAGGTATTTCCTAAAGAATCAATAACACCCCATTTTTCTTTGTGTTTGACAATACAGGCATCATTGATAAAATCGTTTGCAACTTCATATTTAGGTTGAATGGTAATATATGCCGTCGTATCAATAAAGCCCCATGAACAGTCCTCACAAGTCAAATAAGCTTGTCCTTCTATCTTTTGGTCGTGTATCGTAAAATCAATCATATCACTACCGACCATTAGGCTGTTTAAATAACTGGATAGCCTTCCAAGTGATTTATCTTCAGGGTTTAGTTTTGCGGCTACTCTGCCACTAATCGAGATTTTTGCTAAGCCATCTTTAAATTCACCGATATAGCCAAAATCTTTTTTGACGAATTTACCATTGCGCAACATTAAACCGTGGCGACCATTATCGAAAACGACTCTTGCTACTAAGGAACCTTGTCGAAAATCTTCTGAGCGGACATCCCATAATTTTAAATGAGAGACTAGTTTTCCAACTTTATTATTAACGATGCCATAAACAAAATTGAAGCGATAATTGGTACGATCAAAACGATATTGCCCTTGTTTTTCAATCCCTACGATGGTATATCCCAAATCTTTTTCCACCTTAATCACATCAAATGTGGGAGGAATCACTTCTTCGCCATCTGATAACTTTCTGAGTCCCCATTTTTGCGAAGAGAAATCTTTGAACCATTCAAAATCATCCAATAAGGTTTCATTCTGAAAAACACCTTGGTTATTGAGTCCTAATCCCGCCATTGGATTTTGTTCAGCAATTTTGATCTTAAAATGCTTTTTGAAACTCTTCCCTTTTTTGATTACACCATCTTCGTCAAAATAAAATAACGTCCATTTTGATCCTTTAAATGCTTTTATATTTTCACCAGAAATGGTAATTCTAGTATATTCCGCAGGTACCACCAGTTCCCCTTTATTGTTTAGCAATCCAAAGAAGTTGCCCTTTTTTATTAAAGCCCTTCCATTTCTACTTGGTGCGATAAAATCATAATCGTAGGGGAGGACTTGCTCCGAATTTCGATTGATAATTCCCCATTTCCAACCATTACGTATTCTAAAAGCAGTGGCTGAAAATGGTTGAATTTCTTGATATTGAGGATTTAAAATTTCCTTTGCTGAATAATCGACTAATCCAAAATTTTCCCCTCGGCGAGTAAGAACATATTTGTCAGAAAAAGGAAGAAAATCTTGCATCGGTTGGGAAGAAACGATACTCTCAGATTGGATGTCAAAAAGCCAGTGCTCTCCATATCGCTCTAATTTTATAAGTTGTTGATTAACAATAGAGTAGTTGAGGTATTTAGGAGAAATAATGGTTTTACCTTGTGAATTAGTTGCCCCCCAAAGCACTCCTTTTTGGTAGAAAATAAGCTTATTTTTAAAGACTTTGATATTATCGGCGATGGTATTCAAAATAAGTTTTCCTGTAAGATTTGCCAAACCATATTGATTGCCATTACTGACTTTAAAAAATTGCTCTTGAAATAGTTCAATAGTTGCGTATTTGGGTGGAAGTATCACAATCCCATCTGTACCAACACAACCAAAGACGTCTTCTTTAGAAAACCCTAAATATTGTTGATTGATGACTTGTAATTTTTCAAAATTGCCTTTGTCTAAGACTATTTTACCTTGAGCGTTTACTACCTTTTGTTGTCCTAATTCTGTTACCTTGATGAAATTGGAATCCAATACCTTTATTTCTTCATAAATGGCAGGAATAAGGATATTTCCCCGCTTGTCGAGCAATCCTACTTTTTCATTTTGTTGCATTTGGGTATAACCAAAAGCTTGTGGCATACCAATGACTTCGTACTGTGGTGCTACTACAATTTCACCCTGAGCATTCATCAACCCCCATTTTTGATTGATTTTGACAGGATAGTGATTTTGAGCAACCAATACGTGATTAGCTAAAAGGAGAAAAAGGAAAAATGATTGGAAGAGAAGTTTTCTATTATGCAATGAATTCATTTTATTTTGATGTCTTTTACTTTAACGGGGACATTCAAAAAAGTAACGTTTTTTTAACACCTTAATTGCTGATTTTTTGGTTTAAATATTAGTCCAAACTAAGTTCGGGAACGATTTTTGAACTTATATAGTTTTTTAATAAATAAAAGTAACAATTTATATGTTTTAAAGTTAACAGATATAGGGATACTTGATATTTGATGAAAAATTATTTATATTGATATAGACTACCAGTTACTAACTGAAAGTAAATACCCTTCAAAGAAAATTTTACGAAAGGTTTTCTTTTGCAATGCTCCGAGAATGTTTACAGACCAATCTACAGAAAGTACCCCCATTAAGTTTTAAAGTAGTACCCATACAAACAAATTTATTAGAGACGATTCAGCCAACGTTAAAAATGTGTTATTCGATGATATTAGTAGAGAGTAACTGATTTAAGCAATCTATGCTTCTTACTAAAATTCTAAAAAGAATATTTTTTACAACACGGAAATTTAGTCGATTGCGATATTAAAGACATCTTTTTCTTGCACCTGACATATCCAAAATTCTTGCATGAAATGTAGATTAGCTCTTTGAATAATTCTTCGCATGTTATCAGCTAATTTTCCAATAGACTTTTTATTTTCAAAAATAGTCATACGAAAAGCATTTTCAGATGGCTGTTAAAGGGTAACAAGTCTAATTAATCCCGAAGTCGTATGAGCAATAATCATCCAAAGTTATTCAGCGGATTTTTAGTGGTCGCTATTTTTATTTCATGTGGGCATATTTCCTCTCAGCCTTTGACTTATCAACCGCCATTTATGGGAGAGGATACAGCCTGGGCGGATACTACTTTAAGTCAATTGACGCTGGAGCAAAAGATCGGACAATTATTTATCCTCAAATCTGCTCTACCTTATTCCTCAAAGTCTACTCAGCAATTAGTGACTACCCATCAACCGGGAGGTGTCTTATTGTACGATATTACCAAGAGGGAATATCACGAAACTATCCAGCAGATCAGATTGGAAGCCCAAGTGCCTATCTTAGAAGTATCAGACCAATTGGTTTCTTTTAATAACCAATTTTCAGATTTACCAGATTATCCCGATAATGCTACTTTGAGTGCATTAAACAGAGATTATCCGAGCAAATCTTTGGACCGAAAGTTATTAGCCGATTTTAGACTTGCTGGTATTAACTGTAGTTTATCTCCAAATATTCAATCATTCGAACAGAATAAAGCTGACTATCAATCTCAACAACAACCCCAAAACGACTTGGAGTTGATGAGTAAAGCTGCGGATAAAATAGAGGCTTTGCAAGAGCGCAAAGTTTTATCAATTGCGAATAGTTTTGATTTTTATGTCGATAGTATTCCTGATTCTACCCTCATCAAATCTGGGGTGCTTAATCAGTATAAACCATTGATTATGAGTGGTCTTTCTGGGGTACTTATGAGTGATAAGGTCTTTAAAGGAGACTCGATTACGCACAAACTACCTGAATTCTACAGCAGTTTTTTAAAGAAGTATTTACATTTTGATGGATTAATTATTGGTCAGCTTTCTGAAAAGGTTTCGCTGGAAGAATTACTTTATGCTGGTGCGACTAACTTTATAGTTGCCGAAAAAGATTTTTCTAAGACTGTAAACGAATTAAAGCAATTGGTAAAAGCGGGAACTATTAGCGAAGCCGTTATTGATAAAAAAGTTCATAAGCTATTGATGGCAAAAAAATGGTTGGCTTTAGATAAAAAGTATTACGCCCAACCTGTAAGTTACACGCTTCCTGTAGTTAAGAGTATCGAAAGAGAAAAGGTTTATGCCAGAGAATTATTTGAACATTCAATCGTGTTGGCTAATAATCCTAAGGAGCTTTTGCCATTTCAAGAGACTTATGCTAAGCAATTTAGAGTCATCAATGTCGGACCAAAAAGCTTAAGGTCTTTCCAGAATAGCTTTTTTAAATACTCGAATTGTAGTAGTCATCTGTATCGACCTAAAAAAACAGGGAAAATTAATGCATTGGCTTTCAATCCCATTAAAAATGGTGCTTTTGTGATTACCTTGGATAATATTAATTTGTCTAAAGAAACCCATAAAGAATTTCTGGAATCCGTTCATGCACTTAATGCACATAGTAAGGTGGTCGTAGTGAATTACGGCAATCCATTGAATTTTCAACTATTGGATTCTACAATTGCCGCAGTGCAAGTTTTTGAAAAAAATAAGCTAACAGAGGAGTTGGTTCCCCAATTGTTATTTGGAGGAATAGAGGCACGAGGAAGTCTGCCAATTGATGTGGCAGCTTGGATGCCAAAAGGCAAAAGAGTTATTACGCCAATTACTCGACTGAAGCATACGATACCAGAGGAGGTCGGTATTTCTTCCATTGATTTGGAGAAAATTGATGCCATTTTTGAAAATGCTATTCAGCGGAAAGCGACTCCAGGAGGACAAGTTCTAATTGCTAAGCAAGGTAAAATTATTTATGCTAAAACGTTTGGACACCATACCTATGATAAGGTGCAAAAAGTAGAACAAACCGACCTGTATGATGTGGCATCTATTACTAAAACAGCAGCAACGACGCTTGCAACGATGCGTCTATACGAAGAAGAACAAGTCAAGATTGACCAACCGTTGAAAGATCAAATGCAATTGCCTGAAGCGGCAACGATCAAAAATATTTTATTAAAAGATTTACTTATTCATAAGTCGGGTTTGCAAAGAAATATGCCAATAGCTCCTTATTTGAATAATAAAGGTCCAGAAGATTGTACCCCTTATTTTTGTAAATGGGAGAGTGATAAATATAGTTTAGAAGTTGCCAAAAACTTCTATATGGACCCAACTCATATAGATTCTATTTATCTGACAGTCAGTCAGTTGCCAAGAAATTATAAGCATCGAAGATATTTATACAGTGATGTCAATTTTTACTTGGTCCAACAGTTATTAGAACAAAAAATTGGAGCGGATTTAGATGACTATTTGAAGTTTCATTTCTACCAACCACTAGGGTTAAGATACTTGACTTATAAGCCGTTAGAGCGTTTTACGCCCGATGTGATTGTGCCTACGCAAGATGATCGTTTTTGGCGAAAAGATTTAGTGAGAGGCTACGTACATGATGAAGCGGCGGCGATTATGGGTGGAGTAGGGGGCAATGCTGGATTATTTGCCAATGCAGAAGATTTAGCGACCCTTTTCCAAATGTTATTGAATGGTGGAGCATACGGAGGAAACCAATTTTTTAAGTCAGAAACGATCGACTATTTCACCTCTTCTACACACGGCAATCACCGAGGTCTAGGATTCGATAAAGCAAGGTATAATTATACCGCATCGAAGTCTGCCTCTCGCCGTACTTACGGACACTCTGGTTTTTCTGGAACTTGTGTTTGGGTAGATCCTGACGAAGAATTAATTTATATCTTTTTGTCGAATAGAATCCATCCAAATGCGAGAAATGGTGAATTAAAAAAATTGCGAGTCAGACAGAAAATACATCAAGTAATTTATGATGCCTTGAAGTCTTCTAGAACGGAGGCTATGACTATTAATATGGCGGGGGAGTAGGTTTAGCTGGTTGCTAGTTACTGGTTGCTGGTTTCGAGCAGCAACTAGCAACCAGCAACTAGTAACCAGTCCTCTAGTCAACCACAGTAATCTTCATCATATTCGTTCGGTGTCGTTTCTGAATCGGCATACTTCCCAAATTGACTATCGTATCTCCTTTCTTTATTTCTCCTTTATTTTTTAATATTTCCGTTACATCTGAGATGGTTCCATCTGTAGTAGTAAACTTATCGTAATAAAAGCATTTGACACCCCATACAAGGTTCAAAGTTGCTAGCATATAGTCTTGGTCGGAAAAGATGTAAATCTCTGCTTTAGGACGGAAACTAGACACTTTAAATGCGGTATAGCCAGACGTCGTCATTCCGATAATGGCTCTAGCATTAATATCTTCTGATAACTTTGCAGCATTCAGACACATCGCATCTGAAAAGAAAGTTCTAGACTTCTTAGCAGGCTTTGGTCGCTTACCTATAAAAGAGAAATGTTTTTCAGTTTCTGCAATAATTTTGTTCATTGCCTCGACCACTAAGACAGGATGTTTTCCAACGGAAGTTTCACCACTCAACATTACTGCGTCTGTACCATCTAAAACGGCATTGGCAACATCTGTAATTTCTGCTCTAGTAGGCGATGGATTTTCGATCATACTATCCATCATCTGTGTTGCCGTAATCACTGGCCTAGATCGCTGATTACACCTTCTAATAATATCTTTTTGTAAAGTTGGTAGTTGTTCCATTGGTACTTCTACCCCCAAATCTCCTCTGGCAACCATGATGGCATTGGAATTGGCGATAATGGCATCAAGATTAGTAATCGCCTCAGGCTTTTCGATCTTTGCTATTGTCTTGGCAGGGTGTTTAGCTGCCTTGATTTTTTTAGCCAATCGTTTCATATCCTTTCCAGAACGAACGAACGATAGAGCAATCCAATTGACAGGTTGCTTTAATATGAATGCTAAATCTCGTTCATCCTTTTCCGTCATGGATGGTAACGAAATTTTGGTATTGGGTAAATTAACCCCTTTATTGCTAGATAAAATACCTCCGAAAAGTACTTTTAATTTAACTTGGTCAATTCCGTTGGTTTCTACGACCTCAAATTCTAATTTTCCGTCGTCTACCAATACTTTTTCTCCGACTTTTACATCTTGAGCAAATTGTTGGTAGCTCATATAAATTTTTTCTTTCGTTCCAATACATTCTTCATTGGTGAAAGTTAAAATATCTCCTGCTTTAATCGGTAGTTTGTTATCCTTGATTTTACCTACTCGCAATTTTGGACCTTGCAAGTCAGCCAAGATACCTAAGTAGAGGTTATATTTTTCGTTGATGGCACTAATGCGATTGATTACTTCCAGATGATCTTCGTGGGTACCATGAGAAAAGTTTAGTCGGAAAATATTCACCCCCGCTTTTGCTAATTCTAATAACTTCTCTGGAGCACTACACGCTGGGCCAACAGTGGCAACAATTTTGGTATTCTGATGGTCTACTATTTTCATATTATAAGTGTTTTTTCTTAGGGAATTATTTACCAATTCCCTTAGCAGTTTACTAGGTAATTAGGGTACTAAGTGTAAAAAGTACAATAATTAGAGAGCAAATGTAATTCTTATCCTTCAGAATAAAAGTGAATTGCTCATTTTTTTTCAAATAAACGGACTTTAAATCAGCAAATAAAATTATGAAATCAGCAGAAAGTAGTAATTTTTCTCTTTGATGAAAAATTATTTTTTTAAAAAAAGAAAATCAGGAGAAACCAAATAAAATTAGCTAGAAGTTTTAAGATTATGTTAAAATTAGTGACAATCGCTACCCCAAACAGTCAATAATTAGGATTGCATTCTGAAATTGGAATAAAATTTAGCACTTGATGTCATTTTTATAAAATAATAAAAATATTTTTTATAAATGCGTTTTCGACTAATAGTCAGGTGTTTAGTGATTTAGTCGTAAAAAAAAGAAGGTATTCTTTTGGTTATCAATTGAGTATTGACTTATTTTGCAGCGCATTTATTTAATCTAAAGTGAATTGATATGTCAAATGTTTCTGAAAGAGTAGCAAAAATTATCGTTGACAAATTAGGTGTTGACGAATCTGAAGTAACTGCGGAAGCAAGCTTTACTAATGACTTAGGAGCTGATTCCCTGGATACTGTGGAATTGATTATGGAATTCGAAAAAGAATTCGATATTTCTATTCCTGATGAAAGTGCTGAGAAAATTCAAACTGTAGGAGATGCAGTTGAATATGTTTCTAGCCAAGTTGCATAATGCGGAAAGTATCCGTTTAACAGCAAAAGACATCTTGAAATGGGCGTAATTGAACATTAATTTCTACTAGTGGTTTTATAACATAGTAGTTGAAATCATCTCAATGCTATTACGCCTCTTAGAACCGTAAAGTATTTACATGATTTGTAGTACTTTGCGGTTTTATAGATTTTATTCAGACCATTCCATTGTCAGTCAGTGATGGTTGTAGGGCCGACGCCTTGTGCTAACCCTACACATGATAATGTAAAAGGGCAACCACAAGGGATTGCCCCATCAACGCTGACTTCTCATACAAAAACCACCAAATAATTATGAATAGAGTTGTTGTAACTGGCTTAGGTGCCTTGACGCCAATTGGAAATACCTTAGCGGAATTTTCAGAAGGATTAAAAAACGGACTAAGTGGGGCTAATGAAATAACTCGATTTGATTCGACACATTTTAAGACACAGTTTGCTTGTGAAGTTAAAGACTTCGATCCTGCTGTCTTAATTCATCGTCGAGAATCCCGTCGGATGGATCTTTTTACCCAATTTGCTATGTTCGTTGCAGAAGAGGCGATCCAAGATAGTGGAATAGATCTAGCATCTTTGGACATGGATGAAGTCGGAGTTATCTGGGGATCAGGGATTGGTGGATTAAATGTTTTAGAAGAAAACGTATCAGCTCACGCCACAGGTAACGGTACCCCTCGTTTTAACCCTTTCATGATACCTAAAATGATTCCAGACATTGCGCCTGGAATGATTTCCATAAAATATGGTTTTAGAGGACCCAATTATGCTACCGTATCAGCTTGTGCTTCTTCTACAAATGCAATCCTAGCATCTATGGACGCTATTCGCATGGGCAGAGCAAAAATGATTCTTACGGGAGGATCAGAGGCAGTGACCTCTATGACAGGAATCGGAGGTTTCAATGCAATGAAAGCCTTATCTACTAGAAATGATGATTATAAAACGGCCTCTAGACCTTTTGATAAAGATCGAGATGGTTTTGTTTTAGGAGAAGGAGCTGCTTGTTTGATCTTAGAAGATTACGAGCATGCTAAAGCTAGAGGTGCTAAAATATATGCGGAAGTAGCTGGTGGTGGGATGACTGCCGATGCACACCACATGACTGCTCCTCACCCTGAAGGATTGGGTGCAAAGAATGTGATGAAGAAAGCTTTAGCTGATGCAAAAATGAACATCGAAGAGATTAACTATGTCAATGTTCATGGAACTTCTACACCTCTAGGAGATATTGCGGAATCTTTAGCAATTAAAGATGTTTTTGGCGAACATGCCTATAACTTGAATATTAGTTCTACCAAGTCCATGACTGGCCATTTGTTAGGTGCTGCTGGTGCAGTAGAGGCAGTTGCTGGTATTTTGGCTATTAAAGACGGATTTATTCCACCTACCATAAATCACTTCACAGACGATCCCGATATAGATAATAAATTAGATTTTACGTTTAATGTTGCCCAAGAAAAGCCTGTAAATGCAATGTTGAGCAACACTTTCGGCTTCGGAGGACACAATGCTTCTGTAATTTTTAAGAAATTCTAATTTATTTTTCATAAATTGCATAAGATTTTAATCATTTTGTTTGTCCATTATCTACATTTTGGCGCAAAATGATTAAAATCTATTAGCAATAAACCTTAGTTCAAAAGATTTATTCCTGTTAGATTTTATTTAGACTAAGAGGAATCTTATCCCGAGAAATTTTGGAATAATTACTAATAGAACCGTTTTAAACGAGAAAATAGTTTCCGTAGGATGGTTTAAGTATTTAAAAAACTTTTCAATTGTTCTTAGCAAGTTTTCCTAAGAAAGTTTTCTAAAAATTAATTGTGCTTGCACTTTGCGGTGGAGTCTCATTCACCGCAAAGTGTTGAAAGTTTTTTTGAATACTTAAGCTAGATTTTCCTAATCAATCTGCCTACTTACCTTAAATTATTAACTCTCCAAAATGGTTTGAGAGGAAGTCGTATACTTTCCTTCTTAGTGTCAACCAAATTCTTGAGTAAAGATTTCTGTTTTACAAATTGCTATTTTTTTATTGAGAAACGATTGAGATCTATTGGCAGGACTACTTACTAGTCTGCTATCAGATTTATGTTGTTTGTCATAGGTTTTCCGCTTCCAATCATCTACACTTTTGGAAAGTTAACCGAACTGTATTGACTGATTTTTTTGGTTAGAAAGCACCAAATAATAAACTACGTCATTTCAAGAGTTTCTTGATAGGAGTTCCACGAATCTAGTTTTTGCTACATTTTTGAGATTTCTATTAAAATAATTCTTTTTTTCTTAGCTTATTCTTTGTTTCTTTCCGTATAGATTTAAAAGGTATAACCAAAGACCCTTTTCTTCTTCCCTAATTTTTAGAAGAATTTTGGTTTTACATTTTAAATTTCCAAAAAAGTTCACCACCAATACTACTTATGTTATGCTTGACTTGATGAGCGCGGCTCATCATTTACAGTAATTAATTTATCAAAACATTATTTAGTGTGAGCTTAATTAAGCAGATTTACAATTATTATTTTTCCAAGGACAAAGAATTTACACATCGTTTAAGAGGAATAACTGGTTTTATTCCTTCGAATTTGTCCCTTTACAAGTTGGCTTTCTTCCACAAATCTACTTCTTCCCAAAAAGGTTATGCTATCCAAAACAATGAGCGTCTAGAGTATTTAGGCGATGCTGTTTTAGGTACGATTGTAGCTGAGTATTTATTCAAAAAATACCCAAATAGTAATGAGGGATTTTTGACTAAAATGCGCTCAAAAATCGTTAAGCGAAAATCTTTGAACCAAATCGGTGATAAGATGGGCTTAGACGTTCTTTTGGCAGAATACAACAATACTCGACTAAGTCGGTCCATGTTGGGCAATGCAGTCGAAGCATTAGTTGGAGCGATTTACGTGGAAAAAGGTTATCGGAAAACTAAGAAATACGTAATCAAGCAAATTTTACGTAGATACTTAGACATCCATGAGCTTGAAGTAACAGACGATAATTTCAAAAGTCAGTTATTGGAATGGTCACAGAAAAACGGTCATACCGTTGCTTACAAAGTCTTGGCTCGATACAAATTCGAAAAGAGAGATCGCTTTAAAGTAGCTGTAATGGTCGATGGCGAAAAAGTCGGAACTGCCGATGATTTCAACAAAAAAAGTGCTGAACAAATTGCCTCTGAACGTGCTTTAGCCCAATTGGGCATTAAGAGTGGCGTGGAGATGGCAGTTGCTTAGCCTTAGTTTTTGATTCTAATTTTGAATACTAGAAACTACTAAAGACTTGCCAGATTTTTGAAAATCTGGCAAGTCTTTTTAATTTAAAATGTAAAACCCGCCAGCCTGATGGTTAGTCGGGCAGGTTTAAAAGTCAAAATGTAAAAGTAGGTGACCGTCAGACTGCATAGACAAGTCTCTTCTGTTAGAATTACTTTTAAATTTTAGATTTTTCATTTTTAATTTGCCTGTATCTGTTCCCTTCCCTTTCAAGGAAAGGGTTAGGGATGGGTTAAAAACTCCCTATTTGTCACTAAAACTTGCACCAGACACCGCTACTGCTGATCGAGCAAAAAAACTAACTTCCACTAAATTTTGGAAGACTTTAGCAGGAAACCCTTCTGTCGTTTGGGGCCAATGTAAGAGTAGTGGCCTAACCTATTACAAAGTAGCTTTTGATCTGAAAGCTCAATCTTTCAAATGTAATTGTGCGAGTCGAAAATTCCCTTGTAAGCATGCCTTGGCCCTTTCTGTTTTGCTAGTGGAGCAACCAGATGCTTTTGTGGTCGCCGAAGAAATACCTGATTGGGTGCAGGAATGGCAGAGCAAAGGCGCACCATCTGGGAAAGTGTATACGCCCGAAGAAGAACAAGCCAAAGCGGATTTAAGACAGAAGAATTTCTCTAAGCGATTGAATCAAATGGCAGCAGGTTTGGACGAGTTAGAGAATTGGTTGCTAGATACTTTACGACAAGGTATTGCCGCTTTAGAACAGCAGCCTTATGCTTTCTGGAAGGATATTTCTGCTCGAATGTACGATGCTAAATTAGGGGCTATTGGAAAGCGAATTAAAAACTTACCCGTACATATTGGGACTGATGATAACTGGCCTACCAAAGTTTTATCCGAACTAACAGCCTTCTATTTATTAATTCGAGGTCTCCGTAAAATGGATGAATTGCCTTTGAATATCCAACAAGATTTATTAACGAATGCGGGGGTAAATACAAGAAAGGAAGAACTCTTCCAATATGGTCAACCAGTAAAGGATATTTGGATGATATTGGGCGTGACAGAAGGAGTAGAAGACAATCTAAATTTTCGTCGAACGTGGGTGTTAGGTCATGAAACTAAACGGTATGGATTGATTTTAGATTATGCTTTTGGTAGAAATCCCTATCAATTTAATTATAAACCAGGTAATGTTTTTGTTGGGAATACGGTATTTTATCCTTCTAATGCTCCTTTACGGATTGCTATAAAAGATAAAAATGTGTTGGACCGACAGTTAAAACGATTGGTAGGCTTTCCTACGTTTGTTGATTACTTAGATTTTTATGCTACGAATTTGGCAGCCAATCCTTGGCAATTGTCTTTTCCATGCTCTTTGGAGCAAGTCCAACCTATTTTGCAAGCGGATCAACTTTTCCTAAAAGATAAAGCAGATAACCTCGTTCCATTATTTCAAGATGAAAGGACTAAGTGGAAGATTTTAGCCATCAGTGGAGGGCATCCGATTAATATTTTTGGAGAATGGTCAGGAGATCAATTACTTCCACTTAGCTTAACAAAAGATAATCGCTATACTGCTTTGTAAATACAACCTTCGTGAAGATATTCCACCAACTTGTCACAACAAAGATTCAGACCGTCACTAGTATTTGTTATGGCATCATAAAATTTGGCATTGAAATTGCAACTCTTCTTATTGAATTTAACCCTATATAGATTTTCTCCCTCTTCAATCTCCCATCTAGCAAGCAGTTATATAATTTGTTTGTTTCCCCTCTTTATTTTTTAATTTTCGACACTGCAAAATACTTAAAACCTACGTTTTACTCCCCTTGAAAGAGAATTGTTAAAAAAATATTAGCAAGAGTCGTTCAAAACATACTTACAATGTTCTTTACTCAAGCTGCTAAAAACTGTTTAGCGCTACTATTTGTTGCCATTCTATTTTCTACTACTACTTACGCTCAGCTTTACACAAAATTACAATGGATGCCCAATGATAATCTTTGGGGAGTCTTTGTGAAGGCAGATACTTCGATTCAGCCAAGTCAGAATATTTTATTAGGTTCTGGGCAAATAACCATTGTGGCACCTAATGGTTTTGAAGTTAAAAATATGACCAGTTATATGGGAAGTTGGATACAAAATGCGAGAGCGAATAGTCCAATAGAAAACCCTGAAAAAGATTATATTTCGTTTGGTATTATATTAAGCGAGGCAGTTTCGGAATTGGGCGTATATGATGAGGTTTTGATTCTTACTTTTAGTACAACGGATTTAGAATGTCCAAATTCTTTGAGTTTAATTGATGCAGATGATCTATTTGTTTCTACCGTTCCAAATTCACTCAATACGAACCCTGGCAATGATTTGCAAATGGTTGATATTGGAAATAATAGAAGTATTTACCAATATCAAGGTAATTATGCGCCGAATGCATGGAACTGTGGAGATGCAGAAAATATTACGACTTCTTTAAAAGATTTTCAACGAGAGCAATTGGTTAAAGTATTCCCAAATCCTTTCCACAAAGAATTGATTTTTGAATTAATCGACCATAAGAATACCACGAACTTCCAAATTCAACTAAGAGATAACTTGGGTAGACTAATTTTAAGCCAGCAAATGGATGCACCAAGATTAGTGGTGGATGTAGATGCTGAGACTTCCTTATATTTTTACCAAATTATGGATTTAGATAAGAATGAAATGGTCGCTTCTGGTAAATTGTTTAAACGATAGAAAATACACCTTGAATGAGATTTAAAGGATTTTTAATCCTTGCCAAAAAAACAAAGGGCGGATGTTTATACATTCCGCCCTTTTTTGTTAAACTCTCTCAATAAAGCAAATAACAATTTGCTAAATTTTTATTCGTCATTTTTTGGGGTTATGACGAAACTTACTTTTACAATAAACAATACTTCTTTTGGATATATTAATGTAAGATTTTTTTGAAAACCTAATTAATACACCTGAAGGTAGTAATTTTTCTTAGGGATAAGAAGTATTTTTTAGAGTATAAATGTATTTTTTTTGGTGATATTAATCTTTTTTTATTATTTTTCATCGTTTTACATGTTGATTAATGGACATTTTGGTGTTAAATTGGTAATATTTTACTTAATTTTATTCTCGTAAGACCCTTTATCAATTCTTACATGGATGCGTCTATTTTATTACATAGAATATAGGTTCGTCGTTAAACCAAACATCATTTTGATATGAAACAAATTTTAATAATTTTTTACCTTGTTCCTTTATCGCTATTTGGACAACACTTTGAAGTTGGTTTTTTAGTTGGAGGCAGTAATTACCTTGGTGAATTAGCGAGTAATTCGAGTCAGATTTATATAAAAGAAACCAATTTGGCAGCAGGTGCTTTTGCCAAATATAATATTAATCACCTCTTTGCATTAAGGCTCGGATTCAACTATGCAGGTGTGTCAGGGAATGATGCGAACTCTGGCAATCGGGCTATTATTGACCGAAATCTAAATTTTCGTTCTGATATCTATGAAGGTAGTTTGATGGCAGAGTTTAATATTTTAGGCTATCAACCTTTCAACTACACAGCTACATTTTCTCCTTATTTATTCGGTGGAATTTCTCTTTTCCAATTCAATCCGCAGGGGCAGTTAGGAGATCAGTTATATGATTTGCAACCACTGGGAACAGAAGGGCAAAATCTTGCTGCTTTACCTGATAGGACACCTTACAAGTTAAGTCAATTCGCTATTCCTTTTGGTATTGGTCTAAAATATACCTTGACGGAGACTTTAAATATTGGTTTGGAAGTAGGCGCTCGTAGATTATTTACGGATTATTTGGATGATGTAAGTTTGACCTATCCAGGGAATGCTGCTTTTTCGGCTAACGGTGATCCGCTTTTAGTTATGCAATTGAGTGATCAAAATCCTATTACTTTTGGTACAGATATAGCAGGCGCAGCTAGAGGGGATAATAATGCTGCTGATTGGTATTTTATTACAGGCATCACGATTTCCTATAATTTCTTAGATAATGGCTTGATTGGTGGAAGAAAACGTTCTAAGGGAAGTAAAATGGGCTGTCCGACGTTTTAATGATTGTGTCACTTCGTTGATTGTGTGATTGAGGAACGCTCGCCAACAATCATACAATCAGCGCAGCGACACAATCACACAATCCTCTTCATTATTCCGTAGCACGTTCGTAAGCAAACCCACCTTTATTATCTTTTCCAGTAGACCACTTTGTAAACTTAATTGGAATAAACACTTCTTCTTGCGTTAAAAAAAGTACTAAGTCCTGCCCAACTACTTGCCTAGGCTTTACTGCATCTCGAAAATCTGCAAATTGTAGATTATCAACATCAGCAATACTTCCTACTGCCCATTGTGTGCCAGATGGACTACTTCCTTTACTACTATTATTTTCTGTTTTAGCATTATAAATTTCACCTCCCTCGTTTCCTCTTGTTATCCAAACATTGTCGGTGATTCGATCTTGATTTGCTTCGTCATCAGGGCTAACGCCATCCACTTTTTCAAAAGTTATTGGACTTCCTTCATAGATAGTTCTCGTCGAAGGTGCTGGAATCTCAGCGACTGTATCACTACTACAAGCACTAACACCTAGAAATAAAACAATAGCGAAAATTGATGATAAAAATTTAAAGTTCATTTTTAGTTATTTAATTGGTAAATATAGTTTCTTATAACTCAAATAACGACCATTTGGTTTAAGTGGTATCTAGCCTTTTTTCAATGTTAGTCTCTGAAACGTCAGTTGATGTTTTCTTTCCTTTTTTTACAATGAGCTGAATAGTTGAAAAGTGATTGCACCTTATTAATCGTGGAAAACCAGAAGTACCTTTTTACCTCCGTTTTTGCCCGCTTGACAACATTCCTACCACGAATTAATATATTATTTTTTAATAAGTATTATATTTGTAAGAACAACCCTTTCTTTTCTGCTTTAGCAGGTCCATTGATTCACCTCTAACATTTTTAACACAAGCTAGACAAAGCAATTTGTCTGAGTCCATCATTTTTCCACAACCTACTTTTTAAAAATGCTAAGACCGATTTTTAGTACGCTATGCTTATTTATGCTAACTCTTTCCTTTGCCCAAAATTCAGAGAATGTAGATTCTTTGGGAAGGTGGTATCAAAGTGGTTTAAGAGAACAATCTAGTTTAACCTTTAACGATATTTGGGGGTATACAGATAGTGAAATGAACGAATATGGAATCATTGGTTCGGTAGAATATACCCATTTCATTGATGTCAACGACCCTCAGAATCCTACCCAAGTGGCGCAATTCGCAGCCCCGAGCCGATCTTTATGGCGAGATTTTAAGACCTATTTACACTATGGTTACGGTGTGTCTGATAATGGGGGAGGGACCTTACAAATTTTTGATTTATCTGGCCTACCTAATACCGTTACTAAAGTCTATGATAGTAATGAGTTTTTTACGAACTGTCATAATATTTTTATTGACGAAGAAAATGCTCGTTTGTATGCAGTAGGAACAAGTCGAGCGGATTTGGTCGTGCTAGATTTGCACCCAAATCCAGCCAAGCCGACCTTATTGGCTAATCAAAATAATGTTATCGAAGGGTACATTCACGATATCTACGTCCGAGATCATATTGCCTATGCTTCTCATGTTTATAGCAGTAAATTAACGGTTTATAATCTAGAAGACCTTAATAATATCGTCAAATTAGGGTCGGTAAATAGTGATGGCTTGAATCATAGTAGTTGGTTGACAAAAGATGGAAATACCTTTGTCATGGCGGATGAAAATCATGGTTTGGCATTGAAGTTGGTCAATTCATCGGATTTGACTAGTATGGAGGTCGTTGGGACTATTAAATCAACATTAGAGTCGGCAGTCTCTACTAATAGTATTGCTCACAATCCCTTTGTGATCGGAAACGACCACGTCGTCATCTCCTATTATCATGAAGGCGTGCAGATTTATAATATTTCTGATCCACAGAATCCTGTTAGAGCTGGTTACTTTGATACCCATCCTGAAAATATGAATTATGATGGATACGAAGGAAGTTGGGGTGTTTATCCATTTTTTCCATCTGGAAATATCATTGCCTCCGATATAGATAGTGGCTTATTTGTAATACGACCAACCTTTGATATGGGCTTCTGTCGAGAAGATTTATATCGAGCGAAACCCTTACCAACCGAGGAAACTTCCAATATTTATTCAACGGGTGCTATCAGTTTGAGAAGTGGTTTTCATGCGGAAAGTGGAAGTGTTTTTTCTGCGAAAATAGTGCCTTGTGTCACTTCTTATGCTGCTAATGGTAATATAGTTGAATCAACGGAAGCGCATGATTTTGGAAAGCCAGTTTTGAAGAATAATGACCTGATTATCAATAATTTAAATAATGATAAACTAAAAGTATACCCTAATCCTTTTACGAATGAATTTACGATTATTTTGCCTGAAAACAGGACTTCTTTCTCCAATAAAATTCAGTTGGTTAATAGCTTAGGGCAATTCATTCAGCCTAATTTTTCTAGTTGTGGAGAGCGTTGTTTGACCGTTCAGACGGAAAAATTGCCAAGTGGAATTTATACCGTTATTATTCAAAAGGGTAGGGAAGAGGTGCTAACGGAAAAGGTGGTGAAATTTTAATTGTTGAGTTGACTGAAGTTGACCATTCAATGTGACTACTAAAAAGATCAAAGGGGCAAACACAACCCGTGTCCGCCCCTTTGCTTATATAATAATTAATGTGAATTTCAATTATTTCTTAACAAACTTACGTTCCTTGATTCTAGCTTTCTTACCAACTAAATCACGTAAGTAATACAACTTAGATCTTCTTACTTTACCTCTCTTCAATACTTTAAGCTCAGCAATTGCAGGAGAAGTTAATGGGAAAATTCTTTCTACGCCTACACCGTTAGAAATCTTTCTTACAGTAAAGGTCTTAGTGGCACCCATGCCATTAATTTGGATAACGTCTCCTCTATAAATTTGGATCCGTTCCTTTTCACCTTCCTTAATTCTCAAAGAAACGGCAACGGTATCACCTGGGCGAAATGCAGGTAATTCGTTTTTGTTAGCCATTTGCTCTTGTACATATTTTAAAGCATCCATCACTAAAAAAATTTGATAAAAAATGAAGAGGTCGAACAAGAATTTCGCTATGCCGACATTCTATTTTTTGGATTTTATAAACGACGAAAGTAATTTCGTCAATACTTGAAAGTATTATTTTAGGCTTTCCCTAAAACGAGTGCAAAAGTACGGGTTTTTTATTAATAAAAACAGTACCTCAATTAAATAATTTTACTTTTCAAGCCTAGAAGGTTTAGAGAATAGAAAATTAACTTGCGTCTTCCGCCTCCAATTCCTTCAAATACTGATTCAAAGGCTCGTGATGTTTAGTAATAGCAACTCTTCCAGAACGGGTAAATTCGTAAATACCCATTGGTTCAAGCTCTCTTAACAAGGCATCCGTTTCGTGCTTGTGGCCCGTCTTTTCAATTACTACGTAGTCTGGTTCTATATCCAAAATTCTAGCATTGTGCTTTCGGACAATCTGTTCAACTAAGCTACTTTTCATAAAACTAGCCGTTGGCATTTTATAAAGTGCGACTTCTTGGTGAACGATTTCATCCGTTTCATAATGAAAAGCTTTTAATACATCAACTTGCTTTTCAATCTGCTTGACCAAATGTTCGATTCTGCCTTCAGGTACCGTTACTACGATGATAAATCGAAAGATACCGGGCATAGAAGATTCAGAGGTTATCAAACTATCTATATTGATGTGTCGTCTAGTGAATACCGTTACAATTCGGCTCAATAGACCAACTTTGTCTTCTGAAAAAACGGATATTGTGAATTCTTTATTCATTTTTGAACGGTTTACAGTACACGGTTTACGGTATACGGTCTTCACACACCTTACCTTCAACCTTTATTTTTTGTTTTGTAACAATTAATTACACTTAATTTTTTACCATTTAGATATTTAAGTGCATTTTAGTTATGATCAAAATGTTCTTGTATGTTTAAATGGGCAGATTATATTTTCAAAGTCCCTTAAATTCTGAGCACACCGTATACCGTGAACCGTACACCGTGAACCGTTTTTTACTCCAATCGAATTTCTCCAATTCCTGCGCCACTTGGTACCATAGGGAATACATTCTCCTCTTTTTCTACTCGAACGTGTAATAAATAAGGACCATCATGATCTAGCATCTTTTTGACTGCTTTTTTCAATTCTTTTGGATCGCTGACTTCTGCTCCTTTTACTCCGAAACCTTCTGCGATTTTTACAAAATCAGGATTCTGTAAATGAACAGAAGAATAGCGTCTATCGAAGAACAACTGTTGCCACTGACGAACCATTCCTAAGAAATTATTATCCAATAATAAAATCTTTACGCCTACATTCCATTGAGCGCATAAGCCCAATTCTTGAATGGTCATCTGGAAACCACCGTCCCCACAAACACAAATTACTTGTCGGTCAGGGTCGGCGAATTTGGCACCAAAGGCAGCGGGTAAACCGTAGCCCATTGTACCTGCACCACCTGAAGAAACCCATGAATTTGTCGTATTGTATTTGTAGTATCGAGCCGCAATCATTTGATGTTGTCCTACATCCGTAGCAATAATCGCTTGCCCTTTCGTTTGATCTGAAACTTCTTTGATCGCCTGTCCCATACGAATTTCTCCTTTTGGGGAGGCTTGAATATCTCGCTTGATCACTTTTTCGAATTCTATTTTATCTGCGGCTCTGAATTCAGCCAACCATTTGGTATGCTTGCGTTTTTTGACCAATGGCATCAACTTCTGGATTGCTTGCTTGGCATCCGCAATAATAGGCACGTGGGCATACACATTTTTATTAACCTCAGAAGGATCAATTTCGATGTGAATCACCGTTGCTTGCTTCGCATATTTGTCCAAATTACCTGTTACCCGATCATCAAATCGCATCCCGATAGCAATCAAAATATCACATTCATTGGTTTTGATGTTTGGGCCATAATTCCCGTGCATCCCCAACATTCCTGTATGCAATTTGTGGGTATTCGGCACTGTACCTAATCCATGCACCGTACATGCGAATGGAATTCCTGTCTTTTCAATAAACTCTGTGAATTCTTTTTCTGCACCTGCGATTTGGATACCGTGACCTGCTAATATCAAAGGCTTTTTTGCCTTATTTATTAACTTTGCGGCTGCATCTAAAGCTGCTTTTTTAGCCTTAGGTTTTGGATGGTAAGTTCTGATCTCGCTCATTTTTTCATAAGCAAAATCTAACATTCCATTCTGCGCATCCTTGGTAATATCAATGACTACTGGCCCTGGTCTACCCGAATTTGCCACATAAAATGCTTTGGCAAATACTGCTGGGATTTCCTCAGGCTTAGTAATCTGATAATTCCATTTTGTGATGGACATCGTACAGCCAATCACATCTGTTTCTTGGAAGGCATCTGTTCCCAAAACGCCACTGAAAACTTGTCCAGTAATACAAACTAAGGGCACAGAATCCAAATAAGCATCCGCTATTCCCGTTGCTAAGTTCAATGCTCCAGGCCCAGACGTAGCAATACAAGCTGCCGTCTCTCTCGTGACTCTTGCATGCCCTTCTGCTGCATGGATCGCTCCTTGTTCATGACGCGCTAAAATATGCTCCAACTCGTCTTGATAGTGGTACATGGCATCATAAGTCGGCATGATTGCCCCACCTGGATAGCCATAAATGGTCTTGATACCTTCTGCTATCAGGCATTTTACGACTGCTTCCGCACCATTGATTCTTACTGTCTTAGCCCCTTTTTTCTTCTTGGTGGCTTTTCCATTTTTTGCAACTGTTGCTTTAGTTTGTACTTTCATGGTACATTTTTTTTACCGTACTTTGGACGGTTTTATTATGAGGCTGTCTCAAAAGATCTATTTTGAAAAAATTGCCCAATCCCGCCCGCCTGACGGCAGTCGGGCAGGAAAAATTCTGATTTTCCAAAAAAATACAGAATGTTTCCCCCTTTGGAGGGGGCAGGGGGAGGATTTCAAAATCTTATTCAGCAACATAATACGTGCCGAGTCTTTTGAGACAGCCTCTTATTAATGTTTAACCCTTTCAGGTTTTTTTACTCACTTCTCACTTCTCACCTCTCACCTCTCACATTCTATCAAACCTCATCCGTCACACAGCCCTCACTAGCAGAGGAAACGTTCTTCATATATTTCCGCAAAATACCAGAAGTTGCTGGGCTTTTGGGTGCTTTCCACTTCTTTCTTCTTGCTTTGATCTCTTTTTTGGTAATGTGTGCTTTGATGATGTTCTTTTTAGCATCAATCGTGATTTTATCTCCATCTTTTAGCAGACCGATCAGGCCACCACTTTGTGCCTCAGGCGTAATATGTCCTACCACAAAACCGTGTGTTCCACCAGAAAAACGACCATCTGTAATCAAAGCTACTTTTTTACCAAGTCCTGCCCCCATTATAGCAGAGGTTGGTTTCAACATCTCAGGCATACCTGGTGCACCTTTGGGGCCAGAATAGCGAATAACGATCACATCTCCTGCTTTGATCTTGCCACCAACGATTGCTTTATTAGCTGCGGGTTCGCCATCAAATACTTTGGCTGTCCCTTTGAATACGAGCCCTTCCTTTCCTGTAATTTTTGCAACGGAGCCTTCCTCTGCTAAGTTACCATATAAAATTCTTAAGTGACCCGATTCTTTGATTGGATTATCGAAACCATGAACGACTTTTTGCCCTTTCTTTAAACCAGGTAAATCTTTTAGATTTTCTGCTAATGTTTTACCAGTTACGGTCATACAACTTCCGTCGATGTAGCCATTTTCTAATAATAACTTTAAAACGGCTGGTACACCGCCCACTTTGAATAAATCTTCCATTACGTATTGACCACTTGGTTTCAAGTCTGCCAAAAATGGCGTTTTATCACTAATCATCTGGAAATCATCAATGGTCAATGGCACGCCTACTGATTTTGCCATAGCTATCATGTGTAAAACCGCATTGGTTGATCCACCTAATACGGTAATCAAAGTCAAAGCGTTTTCAAAAGCCGCCCGAGTCATAATATCTCGTGGCTTGATGTCCTTTTTCAATAAATTCTTGATGGCTTTACCCACTCGATTCATCTCTTGCGCCTTATCTGTACTGACTGCTGGGTTGGAAGAACTATAAGGTAGACTCATGCCCATCGCTTCGATAGCAGAGGACATCGTATTCGCAGTGTACATTCCACCACAAGCACCTGCCCCTGGGCAAGCATTTTTGACAACTGCTCTAAAGTCCTTTTCGGTAATTTCGCCTGCTACTTTCTGTCCTAATGCTTCAAAAGCAGAAACAATATCTAATTTTTTATCAGCTACACAACCTGGCTGAATCGTTCCACCATACACTAAAATACTTGGTCGATTCAATCGCCCTAAAGCCATCATTGCACCAGGCATATTTTTATCACAACCTACGACCGCCACGATCCCATCATACCACTGAGCAGATGCCACAGTTTCGATAGAATCAGCAATAATATCTCTAGAAACTAGAGAAAACCGCATCCCAGACGTTCCCATTGACATGCCATCACTAACTCCAATGGTATGGAAAATTAAGCCAATTAACTCTTCTTTAGTAATAGACTTTTTGATGTCTTTTGCTAAATCATTGAGGTGCATATTACAAGGATTACCTTCCCATCCTGTACTAACAATACCGACTTGTGCTTTCTTTAAGTCTTTGGTTGTCAGTCCAATAGCGTGTAGCATTGCTTGTGCGCCCGGTAATTCATCATTCTGAGTGAGTGTTCTACTGTACTTATTTAATTTTGCCATACTAGGTATTAATCGTGGTTTATTGTTACAAATTAGTTCTTGTTTTGGTTGGTTCTTTTTCGTTTGTTTTTCAAAGGTATTTTAGGTGATTGTATTTTGTCGGTTTATTATTGGTTTTTTTACGATGGGTAAT
>CALDTJ010000137.1 GCA_937924145.1 uncultured Saprospiraceae bacterium | reverse complement strand
GACTTTTTACACACAGCTTGCCCATATGGGGATTTTTATTTCCACGCTGATTTAGATGTTGACTTTTCTAAGGATCAAATTTAAATATTGCCTTGCCTACAGCTAAAATCTAGCAGCTACCTCCTACCCTATTTCAGGTACATTTAGTCAGCCAACTGTCATTTTGTTTAACTTTAATTGGAAAAATGACAATAATCATTAAACAAAAAGCCTTTAGAGTTATTTAAGCACAGAGGATATAAACCTCCATTCATTATTAACCTAAAATTAGAAAAATCATGAAGCTGTTATCACGTATCAGTCTTTTAACACTATTGTTATGCTCATTATTCATTTTCACAAATTGTGGTGATGATGATAATGTAACAACTCCAACACCAGAAACCCCGAACGCGGTAGATTTTGCTGCGGCTGACGAAAATTTTAGCTCTTTAGTAGCTGCTGTAACAAAAGCTGGATTAGGACCAACCCTTTCTGGCGACGGACCTTTCACTATTTTTGCCCCGACTAACGCTGCCTTCCAAGAATTATTAGATAGCAATGCAGACTGGAATTCTTTAGATGATATTCCTAATGATGTTTTGACAACTGTCTTAACTTATCACGTTGTTACTGGCGATGTAAAATCTACCGACTTAGCTAACGGTTACGTAGAATCTTTAAGTGCAACTCCTTATGATGCAAATGCAAGTTTGTATGTAAATATCGACAATGGTGTGACGATCAACGGTACAACTACCGTGATTTCCGCTGATAATAACGTGTCAAACGGTGTAATTCACGCTGTAGACAAAGTAATCTTACCTCCAAATGTGGTAACATTTGCTACTTCTAACCCTGCTTTCACTTCTTTAGTAGCGGCATTAACAAGAACTGGTTTAATGACTGATTTTGTTGCTGCTTTATCTGGCGAAGGTCCATTCACTGTTTTTGCTCCAACAAATGATGCTTTCCAAGCCTTATTGGATAGCAATGACGAGTGGAATGCTTTAGCTGATATTCCAGTAGAAGCATTAGAAGATGTTTTGAAGTACCACGTAACTGGTGCAGGAAATGTCAGATCAACTGCTTTAGTAGATGGTCAAGAAGTACCTACTTTATTAGGAGAGTCTTTCAATATTGATTTATCGAATGGTGCAGCAATTACTACGCCTGCGAACTCTGCAAATATTATTCTGACAGATGTTCAAGGACAGAACGGTGTAGTTCACGCTATTGATGCAGTATTATTACCCTCTGCATTTGCATCTGCAAAAGAACCAAATGCAGTAGAATTTGCTCAAGCAAATCCTGACTTTTCTATTTTGGTAGATGCAGTCGTGAAAGCTGGTTTAGCAGAAACATTATCTGGTGCCGGTCCATTCACTATTTTTGCACCAACCAACGATGCTTTCGTAGCATTATTGAATAGCAACGATAGCTGGAATTCTTTAGATGATATCCCAGTAGATGTATTGACTTCTGTTTTAACAAACCACGTAGTTTCAGGTGATGTTCGTTCTACAGATTTGAGTACAGGATATGTACACTCTTTATCTGCTACTTCTTTCAATGGAGACCTTACAACTAGCTTATTTGTTGATCTTACGGATGGTGTCAAAATCAATGGTTCAACCAATGTAACTGGTGCTGACAATGTAGTTTCTAATGGTGTTATTCATGTAGTAGACGAGGTAATCATGCCTGCGAATATTGTAACTTTTGCTACATCTAATCCAATGTTCTCTTCTTTAGTTGCAGCTTTGACTAGAAATGATTTAAGTGTGGATTTTGTAGGTGCTTTATCTGCTGCTGGTCCATTGACTGTTTTTGCTCCAACCAATGATGCTTTCCAAGCATTATTGGATAGCAACATGGAATGGAATGCATTAGCTGATATTCCTGCAGCAGTATTAGAAAGTGTGCTATTGTACCACGTAACAGCTGCGGGTAATGTACGATCTACTGATTTGACAGACGGTCAAATGGTCTCTACTTTATCTGGTGACAATACTTTTTTAATTGACTTATCTGGTTCTGTACCAGCAATTACCGCAGCGTCTAATAATGCAAATATTGTGGCAACGGATGTACAAGCAACAAACGGCGTAGTACACGTCATTGATACAGTGATTTTACCTCAATTATAATATAAGCATGTAGTAGACTTGCTATCCAAATAACTAATTCGTATATGAAATATCTTTTTCCTTTATATTTCCGCTTTTTTTGCTTCCATAGCTGGGCTATGCAAGCAAAAAAGAGCGTCATCTAAAGAAAAAATATAAATTCATATATCAAATTCTTATTTAGATAGCAAGTCTATTATTTCGTCGTTACTTATTTTAATTGTCTACTTTTCCAGTCATCAAATAAGCTTTGATAAACTCATCTAAATCACCGTCTAGGACTTTATCAGGATTGTGGACTTTATAACCACTTCGTAAGTCTTTTACCCAACGGTCATCTAGTACATAACTTCTAATTTGAGAACCCCATTCATTTTTCATTTTCTCCGCTTCTACGGCATCTCGTTCTTCCAATTGTTTTTGCAATTCCAATTGGTATAGTCGTGATTTCAACATAGTCAGCGCTTTGTCTCTATTCAAGTGCTGAGATCGCTCTTCTTGACATTCTGCGACTAAACCCGTTGGCAAGTGACGAACTCTAACTGCGGACTCCGTTTTATTGACGTGTTGTCCACCTGCGCCCGATGCTCGAAAAGTATCCCATTCGATATCGGCTGGATTGATCGTAATTTCGATACTATCGTCTACCATAGGATGAACAAAAACAGAAGAGAAAGAAGTCATTCGTTTACCTTGAGAATTAAATGGGCTAACACGGACTAATCGGTGTACACCATTTTCTCCCTTTAATAAACCGTAGGCAAATTCTCCTTTGATCTCTAATTCAACAGATTTTACGCCTGCTACTGAACCATCTACTCGATTTAGTTCACTGACTTTGAATCCCTGTTTACCTGCCCACATGATATACATACGAAGTAACATCGAAGACCAATCATCAGATTCCGTTCCACCTGCACCTGAGTTGATTTCCAGAATGCAATTCAGTTCGTCCTCTTTCTTATTTAAAGTAGATCGGAACTCCAAATCTTCCATTTCTTTAGTAGCAATTTCTAATTGAACATCTACCTCTTCAATGGTCGCCTCGCCTTCTTTTTGAAACTCATTCAGAATTTCTAACTCTTCTAAAATCGTTTCTACTTTTTCGTATTTGCCAACCCAGTTTTTGTGAATTTTTATTTCCTTCATGACCAATTCGGCCTTTTTAGGATCATTCCAAAAATTTGGATCTAGACTAATTTGTTCTTTTTCTTCTATCTGTAATCTTCGATTCTTGACGTCAAAGATACCTCCCCAAAAGTCCCAATCTTTCTCGCAAATCTTTTAACTGATCTGAAGTCATGATATATCGGTTTATGAGGTTTCCCCCGTTTACTTAAATGGTTTGCGGGTTGCTAGTTGCTGGTTACTAGTTCAGAAAACTCGCAACTCGCAACCCGCAACTCGCAACTCGTTTACCCCTGCGGCTCAATCTCTACATAAAACACCAACTCTGCGTTAGGGCCGATATTTGGAGGGCTACCTGCTGCTCCATATCCCAATTCACCAGGAATAAATAGAACTGCTTTTGTACCTTCTTTGAATAATACCAGACCTTCATCCCAACCACGTATTACCTGACCACGACCTACAGGCACTGGATATGGACTTCCTCTTTTGAAAGAATTATCAAACATATTTCCATCTGTGGTGATGCCATAGTAGTGAACATTAGCCATGTCTCCACTGTTGACTTGCTTACCTGTACCTTCTTCAATTACATAGTATTTTAGGCCACTAGCAGTAGACTGAACATTTTTTAAGCTACCTGCTAAATATTGCTTCGTCAAAGCTTGTGTTTGAGCACCTACTTCAGATTCTCTAGCTTTGTTAAGTTCCATTTTAGCCATTCTTTCAGCTCGTTCCTTTTCAATATCTTCTTTTGAAGTAATGCTTGTTAAGACAATATCGTAATATACAAATTTTGAAGTCTCGAACCCCGGTGGCTTTCTTGGGAAAGAATCAACAGATTGTAAAACAGTCATACTATCACCGATTGACATCAACATTAATGCCTCTACAATCGGAGAAATAGATCTTGCAGGTTGCTCTCCTTCAGGGATTAATACCTTGGCAGGTTGTCCTTGATCTCTAGTTGAATTAACAACAGTTGAATCGTTTCTGATGTCCACAGTGAAAACAGCTTCTTCTCCAACTTGAGGTTTTGCAGCATTCGTTTTTACGTGGTGATAATAAGTATAACCTGACGCCGTGACTGCTGATTCTGCTGATCCTGACGATGAAGATTGACATGACCAGAAAACAGTCAAAGTAACTAGAAATATTAAATATCTCATTTATTAGTTTATAAAGTTTTTAAAAAAATCAAAAAGGGAAAGAAAATTAATTTCCTTCCCATTTTAGTGGTTTATTTTATGGTAAATTATCCTTGCCAATATTTTTAGTATGGGTAAAGTTTAGCGTTTAATCCGCTATATTATTTAAAGCCTCTTTATATTCGGGCAATAATTTCTTTAGTTTGTTAATAGTAGCTCTCAATCCTTTGAAAGATGCCCCGCCTGATGCATTTCTATGACCACCGCCTCTAAAGTGTTTCTTAGCAATTTTTTGTACTGAAAAATCTCCCTTTGAACGCAAAGATATTTTAACAATAGTCGGTTGCTCCGTGATGAATGCAGCTAACTTAACGTCTCTCATCATCAATAAATAATTGACAATCCCTTCGGTATCTCCTCTTTGGATATCAAAATGTTCGTAGTCTTCTTTTGTCAAAGAAATAATCCCAGTTTTATATTCTGGTAGGATTTCCATACAGTTATTCAAGCAAAAACCTAATAAGCGTAGGTTTTTTTCTGGTAGACTATTAAACAATAAGTTTTGTAATTTCGTGTCATCTACTCCCATATCCTTCAAGCCTGCTACGACTCTGAATAGTTTTGAAGAAGTCGCATATTTAAATGACCCTGTATCCGTCAAAATACCAGAGTACAAACATTCTCCCAAAGGAATATTTAATTTCGCCGCTTCATCCATCCCAATAATGAAATCGTAAACCATCTCGCAGGTTGAGCTTGCACTAGTATCAGAAAAGGTATAATCACAAAAATCATCTGGATGTAAGTGATGATCGATCATGATTTTGATAGTGTCTGGCAAAGCACCAATCACTTCTCCCATTTTATCAACTCTATCCAATCCATTATAATCTAGGACGAAAATAATATCTGCTGCATTGATCTTTTCATCCGATTCTACGGTGGAATCATCATGTATCAAGATGGCTTCGCTCCCTTTCATCCAAGCGACAAACTCTGGATAGCTGGATGGCAAAATGACGGTGGTATCATGACCAAATTGGTCTAAGAATAGTTGTAAACCAAGACTTGATCCCATAGCATCGCCATCTGGATTCCGGTGTGAGGTAATCACAATCTTCTTTGGAGAGGAGAGTAGTTTCTTAACTTCTGCTAACTGTTTTTCCATTTGAGCTACGTTTATCGGCTGCGAAATTCTTACTTTTTATGGACTTCGACAAGGTGAATCCTCTTTTTTTGTAGGAAATTAGAATTCTGATTAGGTTTTGATGTTTTTACCGTTGCCATTGCTGCTGCTGTTTCTATTTATAAAGGGTGCATTTCATTTTTTACTTTTCTATTAAACCCATCCTTCATGCGAGCCCGTCCGCTTTGCGAGTCAGGAGCTTACACTCCTTCATCCTTGAAAAGGAAGGAATGGTAAAAAAATAAAATTCACCCTTTAAAGACCGAAATAATAACCGATTTTCAAGCATCTTGTTTTTAGTTTTTATACTTTTGCACCGCTTTTGAAAAAAGGCGTCTTTGTTTAATGATTTTAGGTAATATTTTTAGGAAACTTATTTATTAATTTTCTGTAAATCAATTGCCAACAAATTTTTTTTAATCTAAACTAATAAAAATACATTCCTATGGCTACTAATAGAACTTTCACGATGATTAAGCCTGATGCAGTAAAAGCTGGTAACATCGGTAACATCTTAGCGATGATAAATAAGGCTGGATTCAAGATTATTGCTATGAAACTGACGCATTTGACACCTGCTGTTGCTGGTCAATTTTATGCAGTCCACGCTGAAAGACCATTTTATGGTGAATTAGTTGAATTCATGTCTAGTGGCCCAATCGTAGCGGCTATTTTAGAAAAAGATAATGCAGTAGCAGATTTCCGTAAATTAATCGGTGCTACAAATCCTTCTGAGGCAGAAGCTGGTACAATTAGAGCTTTATATGCAACTAGTATTGGTGAGAATGCTGTACACGGTGCAGACTCTGATGAGAATGCAGCTATCGAAGGTAGCTTCCACTTCTCTGCTGACCAAATGGTTGGGTAAGATTGTGTGATTGTCCATACGGACACGTATGTGTGTGATTGTGTGATTGTTGGCATTGCTTTACAATCATACAATCTTTACAATCATCATAATTTCTTAAAGAATTCTTTCATTATTTTTGCCTCCGAAGGTTGTAATCTACCACTCAATACCAACCTCAATTCTCTTCTTCTTTCTGCGCCTTCGAATAATTTTTCTTCCTCTCTAGTTAATGGAATAACGTCAGGAACAACTCTGGTTTTTTTCATATCATCCGTCAAAGCAACAAAAGTAAAGTAAGCGTGATTACACATCCGATTATTATTCCCTTTCATATCTGCGGCAAATACTTCTACATAAACCTCCAATGAGGAATTAAAGGTTCTAGTAACAGCACTTTCAATAGTCACGATGTCTCCTTTAAAAATAGGTTTTGTAAAAGAAACGTGATCTACGGATGCGGTGACTACTTCTGATTCACAGTGTTTTCCCGCTGCAATAGATGCTGCTATGTCCATCCAACGCATCAAATTTCCACCCATCAAATTTCCAGAAGGGTTTGTATCATTGGGCATCACCATCTCCGTCATGATTGTTTTAGAATCACTAACTTTTTTTGCTTTTAAATCCGCTTTTTTCATTGATTATTTTTATTTCTTTTGGCAAATATAGGGGTTTATTTTTTTAATCCTACTTTTTGAATTACCACATAGTCATATCGAACTGAAGTTCAAATGGGGTTGTGTAGAAAGTCGATTGGGAGTAACAATTTGCTAAACCCGCCAGACTGTGTGCGGGCTGGTTTCAAAAATTTAGTAAATTTATTATCAAGGACTTATAGATTTACTAAAACTTAAAGTTTTAGCAAATTATGACTTTTTACACAACCCCATTTCGAACACGGTACAACACTATTCAAACTTCATCACCTTCCGAACCAATCGCTCCTTCCCAGAAATAACCTGCAATGTAAACAAGCCTTTTGCTGCCTCTGGCAATCTAATATCTTGTCGTAAAGCTCCAACGGGAATGGTCTCTGTAAAAACCATCTTGCCTAAATTATCTAAGACCACTAAGGTCATTACTTCATCAGTTGGACTTAAGAAATCAACCGTTAGCATCTCTTCAAATGGATTAGGGTAAGCTATAAATAAAGGCGAACCTTCTGGAGTGACAAGCACTTGTACAATAGGCGAGTGGACATACTTCCCATCATTTGTAATATACTTGACTCGATAATAGCTAGTCCCTGCGGTTGGTGCTCGGTCTGCTACTTGATAATAACTACTGATTTGTCCAGTTGCTTTTGCTGCTTGTGGTAATACCTTGAAATTTTGTCCGACTCTAGATCTTTCTAAGAAGTAGCGACTACTTTTTGCTTCATGCTTAGTTTCCCATTCTAACCAGACAACTTTATCTTCTAATACATTGGCTTGCACTCTCCCAAACTCAAAATCTTCTGGTGCCAATCCAGGTACATTTTCACAACTATCTGGTTTGGATAAGGTAATAGTCAGATTATCAAAACAATTCAAGGAGTCTAAAACAGTTACACTATACACGCCTTCTGGCAGGGAATCTATTTGGTTGATATCTCCGAAATCTGGTTCCCATGCATAACTATATGGCATTACACCGCCAATTACATTGATTTGAATCTGTCCATTGATAATATTACAAGCTGGATCAATAGTCGTAGCACTTGCCATTAAGGTGGTGTTGATACAAGGATCTAATTCAACAATTTCCATGCTATCTGTCATCATGCTATCAACCATCATACTGTCCATGACCATGCTATCGACCATCATGCTATCCATGACCATACTATCAACCGTCATGCTATCCGTTTCTATTGGTTCGATAATTTCTACTTCTTCTTCACAGGATGCTGCAAAGGTAATGGTGACTACTGCTGATTCTTGGAAGAATTTACTACAGCCTGCTCGTCTAGCACAACGTCTAAAATAGGTGGTTTTTCCAATAATAGGCGGATCATAAGACATCGTATGAGAGCCTGGGATTAATAACCATTGAGCATCTCCATCCGCTGGATCATCAGTTGTTTTCATCCATATTATTTCCATATCGCCACTTCCTCCACTTGGTGGAGAGATACTATTTATAATAGAAGGGTCTGGATTTTCTGAGCATACTCGGCCTGTCGTTACGACGGTTCCCGGACTAGTAAAATCGTCACAACTTCCAATAAAATCATCGGTCAAGCCATCACAATCGTTATCAAGATTATCTACAATTTCTAACGCCCCTTCGTAAATTAATTGATTGGTGTCATCACAATCTTCGGCATTATTGACAAAGTTTCTTGGTCGTGCAATAGCCATCGAATCTATGGCTGGATTCCCAAAACCATCGCCATCAAGATCTTGATACCAAATGGTCGCTACATTTAATTCATCAATTAGCCCATTACAATTTTCGTCAATGCCATTATCTGGTATTTCTTGTGCTAGTGGATTAATGTTTGGATTGGTATCATCACAGTCCTCATTGCTCATCACGAATCCTGCTGGTGAAGTACAAGCAATTCGGATGATGTTTGGATTACCATATCCGTCACCGTCATTATCAGCATAGAAAGTGACACATCCATCAGAGCAATTGAAACCGATTAGTTCTGAGTCATCACAATCACAGGCTGCTCCAACGCCATCGCCGTCTTCATCAATCTGAGTTGGATTGGCTACTCCCAAACAGTTATCTATGTTATCAGGAATCCCATCTTCGTCTTCATCAACATCACCACCGATTACTTGCTCGTCAATTTGACCGTCGCAATTATCATCAAAACCATTGGTACTATCTTCTATCGCATTTGGGTTTGCTCCTTCGTTTTCATCATCACAATCAAGGTTATTAGCAACGTATCCTGCTGGTGCAGTACAGGCGATAAGGCTATCCGTTGGATTACCAAAACCATCTCCATCTAAATCGGCATAAAATGGCTGACAACCTAATGCACAGTTGGCTCCCGTTGTCGGAGAATCATCACAATCACAGGCTGCTCCGAATCCATCGTTATCTTCATCATTTTGATCTGGATTTGCCACCTCTGTACAATTATCTATATCGTCCATAACACCATCTCCGTCACTATCTAGAGTATCCGAACGACTCAGATTAAGCACATATTCGCCAGGTACTAAAGCCGAAGGAAATCCAAAACTAATGGAATCATCTTCGTTGGCAAATAATTGACCTGTGAAACGAAGACTGTAATCTCCTGTTGGATTGGCATCTATTGGCGTACCCGATACAAGGATACAGCCCAGAGTGGTATCGTTAAACACACAATTAGGCGGATCACAAGTATAGTCTAAACCCAAAGGTAAACCCGCTAGTCCATCCATATTTGCCAATGCAAAATTTTTCAGATCTACATCGAAAGGATCGAGTGTTAGACTGTCCGTTATTTTTACCGTAAAGGTTAGTTCATAAGGCATTCCAATTGTTGCTGGAAAATCGGCTAAACCTCCTGATGGAAAAGTAGTGGAATCAAAGGGCGTAGGGTACAGCCCTAATGGAGCATTTTGTAAGGTAGAATCTGGGGTGCAATTCTGGGCACTTAGGACACTTGTCCAACCCATCACTAATAGGCATACCCCTAGCAAACGCAAGCGTAGCATTGTTATCATAGTTCTTAGTTTTTATCTTTTTGGAAAAAATGACCTAGAAGGACATTAAAATTGCTTTAATTCAGGGGGAATTAATAGGGGGAAGTGTATTAGTTATTGTGGAAATACGAATGGAAGTGAAATGTCAAATACGTTCTGACTTTTCAAAAAATACTGAAAATGAGGGTTTTAGCAGGTTTTGATTGTTTGTTTTGTAGTTTAGCCTTAAAGATACAAATTATATTGATAGTCCACCATTTTTGGGAGGAGGAATTTTGTTTACCAAATCTTAATTGCTACTTCTACATACCGCTTGAAACCAGTAAACTAGCAACCAGTAACCAGCAACTAATAAAACTTGTAAAAACTCTAAAAATTGCTTACTTTTGCAGCCGCTTAAGAATAAGCGAATTATTAAATAATTTTTTTAAACAACAAACTTCTATATAATGCGAAATTATGAAGTTACTTTCATCGTAGATCCAACGCTGTCGAACGATGAAATAAAGTCGACAGCAAAGAAGTACGCAGACATGATGTCTGGTGCTGGAAAAATCGTTTTCAATAACGAAATCGGTTTACGTCAATTAGCTTATCCTATCAGAAAAAGAAATACAGGAATTTATTCTTGTGTTGAATTTGAAGTAGCGAATGGAGCAATCATTGATGAATTAGAATTAGCAATGCGTCGTGATGAAAATATTTTACGATTCTTGTCTGTAAAATTAGACAAGTATGGTGTGAAATATAACGAAGATAAGCGTGCTGGAAAAATTGGTACTATTGTTCGTAAGAAGAAAGTGGTAGAAGAAGACAGAAGAGACAATAGAAGACGTAATAACAAGCGTCGAAATAACCAAAACAAGCCTGCTGAAAAGCCAGCAGCAGAGAAGACTGCACCAGCGGCAGAGAAGACTGAAAAGTAAATTGTTAAATCAACACAAAAAGTAAAGCAATTTATTTTTTGTTCTAAAAATTAAGACATGGCATCAAGAGACGATATAAAGTTTTTGAGCAATCCTAAAATCGGTTCTAAGCGTAATAAGTACTGCCGATTTAGAAAGTTTGGTATCAAGCACATTGACTATAAAGATACTGCTTTCCTAGAGCAATTTGTAAACGAACAAGGTAAGATTTTACCACGTAGAATTACTGGTAACTCTTTGAAGTACCAAAGACGAGTGGCTACTGCTGTAAAGCGTGCTAGACACCTTGCTTTGTTACCTTATGTAACAGATTTGCTTAAATAAAATTAGTTCATCAGTTGATTTGAGTTATCAGTTGGCAGTTGACAGTTATCAGTTTAGCATCTTGCAAGCTGGAAGCCGACAACCGACAACCGACAACTGAAACAACCAATTACACTAAAAATGGAAGTTATATTATTAAAAGATCTAGATAAAGTAGGGGATAAGTTACAGATCGTTACGGTTAAGCCAGGATATGGACGTAACTACTTAATCCCTCAAAAATTAGCGATGGTGGCAAATGTAAAGAACCGCGCTAAAATTGATGAAATCATCGCTAAAGAAGAGGCAGATAGAGCTGCTAGATTCGATGAATTCAAAGTTATTTCTGACAAAATCACTGCTGCTACCCTTAAGATTGGTGCTAAAGCGGGTACTTCTGGTAAGATTTTCGGATCTGTTACCAATGTACAATTGGCTGCTGCATTGAACGATCAAGTTGGAGTAGAAGTTGAAAGAAGATTGATCACAATGACAGAAGAAGTAAAGGAGTTAGGCGAATATACTGCTAAAGCTAATTTACATCCAGATTTGAATACGACTATCAAATTTGAAGTTGTTGCTGAGTAAAACGTAATGTACGTAGCATAGACATTCTTGTCTTTGTTTTTATAATAAAAAAAGCCTTATTCTTTCTTACTGAAAGTTTAAGGCTTTTTTGATTTAATCCCTCACATTCAGCGTTCTAACCCATCCCTAGCCCTTTTTTGACACTGTCAAAAGCAATCCCTAATCCTTGAAAGGGAAGGGAACTAACTTTGTGCAAAATTGGAAGTTCTATTCCTTTTTCGGCATCAGTTCCAATCTGACGACTCCGGGGTTGTGTAAAAAGTCAAAATTAGAAACAATTATTCATTTTTTAATTTTGTAAATTATTCATTATCAAATATTATTAAATAATGAAAAGTTTTAATAATATTCAAAAATTGACTTTCTACACAACCCCGGTCGGGGATGGGTTAAAAACCCGCACTAAAAATCGCACTGCCCACCATTCACCTTCAGCCATTTTTCTTTTGTCTTATAATCAGGCATTACCTTTTTCACCAGTCGCCAAAACTTAGGCGAATGATTCATTTCTAGCAAATGCGTCAATTCGTGGATGATTACATAGTCGATTACATCGTCAGGTGCGAAAAGGAGTCTAGTTGAAAGGTTGATGTTACCCTTTGTGGAGCAACTTCCCCAGTTAGAAGAGTTATATTTTAAGTTGACGCTGTTGATATTTTTTTGAAAATATTTGTCGTTGAGTTCTTGGACTCTTTTTGAAATATCAGCGTGGAAATGTTTACCAATGACTCTGCTTAATAAGGTTTTGATGCTTTTATTGACTGCTAATGGATGTGCATCTTTAACGAGTTTTAGATAAATGGTATCTCCTTTTAGATTAGCACCGAATGTTTTCCTATCTTCTTTGGAAACCACTAAATTGTACGTGTTTTTCCCAACTGTAATCTTGTCACCAGTTTTATATAACTTTGGAAAAAACCTCTTTTTTAGTGCTTCGTTTCCTTCGAATTGCTTTTCTACCCAGCGTGTAAACCATCCTAACTTTGTCTTTTTTTGCTTCTTATCCATTTGAATGGGTAAGCGGATAATTGCTGCTGTTTTCCCAATGGAAACGCGCACATTATTTCTATACTCTTGATAAATCTTGGCAGGAATTGGTTGACCCTGTATTTCTAAAAATGTATGTTGTAATTTTTTCATTGTGTCCTATAAATACATTTCTCTCGTCTCAGTCTTCAAAATGTAGGTGATTACTATGAGCAGTATATGAAATGAAGTATTAAATAAAAATAAGTGCCAACGCAAAATTAAATGTTATTAGGAGTTGGTGTTTATATTTGGATTTTTTGCGATATTCAGTTTGAAGGTACTAAAAATCTATTATTTTTTAATAGAAAATTAAGTTATTTTCTCAAGAAAAGAATAATCTTCTTTAGCTTATGGATTTTTGGTTAATTTGATTCGTTTTGCTAACAATATTTATCGAGTTTAACTTATTCTAGAAGCTTGTTTATTCTGGTATTATTATTTTTTTCATTTTAATTTTTCCTGCATTTAGTTTGATGCCAATTGACATTAATAATGCCTTTTCTTTTGCATAGCTATGGCAAAGATTAGGCAAGAAAATATAGTCTTCTGAAATGACATTTTTAAGCTGTCTTCGTTTCAGGGCTCCTGTAGCTAGATCTACCGTTGCTGTAACTAATCCAACATTTGGAAGAACAGTCGGTTCAATTTCCCTTAGTTCTGTTGTTTGATAGTTTCTAATATTGTCATTGAATAGAAAATAGAATTTTTCCTTTCGTTTTACAAAAGCGTAGGAGAAAAAATTGGGCATAAATGTGATATCTTGGGCTTTTGGAATTCTACTAGACCAAAGGATGTCTCCTGTCATATCTAACTTCAAAACCAATATGTCTTCTAAGCTATAGGCACTTTGGTATTCAGCGATTAAATAATAGGCATCTGACTGACGAACTATACGATTAAGTTGATAGTTTTTAAAGGGGTGTTTTGGGGGAGTAATATATTTCGTATTCTTTGTAAAAGCTTTTACAAATCTTTCTTTATCAATGGATTGAGTGTTTATTTGTACATTTTCTATTGACGGATTGATGGTATAAAAGGCACTGCCTTGGTAACCACCTTTTTCGCATAATCCTAAACCAATTAAGTTGCCATTTGAATCAATAGTATGTCTAAAACTTTGAAAGATATACCTATCTTTTTCAACTTTCCATAACTTACTTTTGTCCTCAGGAAGCAAGCCTAAAGTAAAATGCTCTTTCAAAGCAATTTTGACATAATTTAAGAGATTACCATTATAATTATGCCCTGTTAGATAAACCTCTCCATTGTTATTGACGAGTACTTCTTCGATGGATAATCGCCTATTTTCATAAGGAAGTAAATACGTTTGCCGCCGTATTTCTTTTAATTTTTCATCTACAACCCGAATACGGATATAGGCTTTGCCCTTCCGTTTATTGTAGTCCCAGCCAGCAACAACCAATTTAGTTTTGTCTGGTGATACGGTTGAAAAATAGGGCACGTAAACATCATCTGGTGCTTTTGAAAGAAGAACCAATGTTTTGTCTAATAAACTTAAGTTTGGTAGGCTAAAGGTATATTGGAATAATTGATTTTTGTTAGTGTCTGAAAGATAGTGGGCTGCGTGTAAAATTAGTTTTCCTTGCCAAACAAATACCTTTTCTACAGAGCATATTTCACCTGCTTTGTAAACGGGCATTTTATGGGTGCTGACCAATGCTGTATTTTCATCAAAAAAAGAAAATTCTATAACAAATGGTTGATCGGCATTGTCTGCTTTAAAGATTACATAGCCCTGATTGTCAACGGGTATTACCTCTTGGATTATTAGGTCTACACTATCAAAATCAATTGCTTGTGCAGAAATTTTAGCTGAAAATAAGGATAGACCAATGAATAAAAATGAATAAAATATTTTCATAGTCGGAGGTTTTATTTTAATCTTACTAATAAAGGAAAATACTAAACCGAAATCGTACCCGTATACACAAAATCAGCAGGTCCACACAACCATATATCTTCAAAACTATTACCTTTTTGCTTGAATCTTACACTTAATTTTCCACCTTCAGCTTTTGCTGGAATTCCACCTTGATGGAGTAGGGCAGCGGCTTTTTCAGGATGCTCTAAGGCATAGGAAATCGCTGCTGCGGTAACACCCGTTCCACATGCGAGTGTTTCATCCTCCACACCTCTTTCAAAAGTACGGATATGAAAGCCTTCTTCTAATGGTTCGATAAAGTTGACATTGATGCCTTCTTTTTTATAGGTTGCATTGTTCCTAATGGCACCACCTTCTTTGAAAACATCCATTTTTGCTACATTGTCTACATATTTAATATAGTGCGGTGATCCCGTATTTAAAACGTAATGGTCTGAATTGCAGTGAATTGTATCTAAGTTAGCCATTTTTAGTTCTACCCAATTACCTGCCTTGTCGATAGTCGCTTCATGTGACCCATCTATTGCCAAAAAAGTACATTTTTCGTTGATAATACCAAGTTGTTTAGCAAATGCTACGGTACATCTTCCACCATTTCCACAAAGTGATCCTTCTGTTCCGTCCGCATTGAAATAAACCATTTCAAAGTCGTAATCTGAGTGATTTTGTAATAAAATTAATCCATCTCCGCCGATGCCAAATCTTCGGTCACAAAGGAGATTGATTTCTTTATTGTCTGTTCGAGTAAGATAAGTTGTTGAACGATTATCAATCATTACAAAATCATTGCCTGCCCCTTGGTATTTATAAAATGGAATCATTATTAAGAAAAATTTAAATATAAAATGGCTTCAGTCTAAAGGTTATATTGTGAAATAACTTTAAGGCTAATTCGTGCAAATATAACCTTCCTGTTTTTAAAATAGTTGTCCTGCTGATTGAAATATGGAACTTTTTCTCCCTCAAATTTGCTTTTCCATACAGAAGCCTTCAAGAATACCCTCATCAGGTTATTTTAAAGACAGAATTGTGTAAAATTCTTTGAAATAGCCATTTTGTATACAAATATTGTTTAACTTATGAAGTGTGCCCAATTTTTAGGTAATTATTTTAATTTTTGCCAAAGAATAGGATAACAAAGAACGTAAAAAACAAAAACAAATAATTATGGAAATGAAATGGAGAAGATTAAGTGGTGATGCGATTGACTTACCTATTCTAGATGCAGTAGAGAAAACCTTAATTAGAGAATCGGAGGCAGGACATAAATTAAAAGTATGTATCGGAACCGATTCACAAGTCAGAGGCAAAATAGTAGAATTTGCCACCGTTATTGTTTTCTTGAGAGAAAAGAAAGGTGGATTTATGTTCATCAGTAACTACAAGCGAGAGAAAACGATGTCTATTAAGGAACGAATGATTTTGGAAGTCTCTCAATCTGTCCAAATTGCCTACAAATTATGTGATTTACTGGATCTTTACGATGTAGAATTAGAAGTTCATGCAGATATTAACACAGACCCTGCTTTCCAATCGAACGTTGCTCTTCGAGAGGCAATGGGCTATATTTTAGGAATGGGTTTTGTATTCAAGGCTAAGCCTCATGCGTTTGCGAGTTCTTCTTGTGCAGATAAGGTTTGTTAGACTGGTTGCTAGTTGCTGGTTACTAGTTGTTAGTTTAATCGTAACTTGCGACCAGCAACCAGCAACCAGCAACCAGTAACCAGCAACTAGCAAATGAACTACCTCGCGCACCTTTTTCTTTCTTGTCAAGATGACGATTTAATGATCGGCAATTTTATTGCTGATTCTATTCGAAATAAAGAGGTGCCGTTCTATTCGCCTGCTATTCAACGAGGTATATTTTTGCACCGAAAAATTGATTCTTATACGGATACTCACCCTGTCGTCAAGCAAGGAACTCGGAGATTGCACCCTCATCATCACAAATATTCCCCTGTCGTGATTGATGTTTTTTTTGACAATTTATTGGCTAATAACTGGGCTTTGTATACGTCGGAGTCCTTATCTGATTTTGCTCATAGGATGTACCAAGTATTGCTTGATCGGCAATCAGATTTGCCATTGAAAATGCAGAAATATGTGCCAAATATGATCGAAAATGATTGGTTGCAGAAATATGGTACTTGGGAAGGATTGCAATATACTTTTGAACGAATGGATCGACGGACGAAGTTTCCTTCTAATTTCGTGAATGCGGTTAGCCACCTAAAAGCTGATTATGAAATTTTTAACGAAGAATTCAATTTATTCTTTCCTGATGTGATTGAAATGACTGCTGATTTTTGTGGTTGTTAGAGGGATTACTTTTACTTTTACAAAGTTGATTTCCACACGGATTTGATTTCCACACGGATTTGATTTCCACACGGATTTGATTTCCACACGGATTTGATTTCCACACGGATTTGATTTCCACACGGATTTGATTTCCACACGGATTTGATTTCCACACGGATTTGATGGTTTTTGATTTTGCTTTAATAACTTCTAATAACTCTACCTGTCAGTAGACAGGCAATAACCTTTAATAACTTCTAATAACCTTAATTGTATTTAAAGAAAATAAAATTATCGAACTTCAAAAATTATGAGATTCAAGCGATTGAATTTTCAACCAAGGTCAACTGTATTGTTGGATTGAATGGAATGGGGAAAACGAATTTGCTGGATTCGATTTACTATTTGTGTATGTGCAAAAGTCACTTTGGGGTCAGTGATAGTTACATTAAAAAGCATGAGACGACCTTTTTTAGACTAGAAGGACAATTTAAAAAAGGGAAGAAAGGCTATAAAACGGTGGCAAAAGTAATTCCTAAGGAAAAGAAAACGATTGAGTTAAATGATGTCGCTTATGATAAATTGGCGGAACACATTGGGTTATTTCCTGTGGTGATGATTACGCCTTTTGATTCAGAATTGGCGTTGGAAGGGAGTGAGGTGCGTCGCAAATTTTTAGATAATACACTTTCTCAGATCGACCCTGAATACCTTTCTTCATTGATTCAATATAATCGGCTTTTGAAGCAACGGAATGCGACTTTGAAAAAGTTTGCAGAAAATCGAAAAGTAGATCACAGTTTGATTGATATTTTTGATGAACAAATGTTGGGTCCAGCCACATTGATTCACGAAAAAAGAGCCGCTTTTAGTGAGCAATTTATTCCTATCTTTCAAGAATTTTATAGCATTATTTCCAACGGACAAGAACAAGTTAATTATACTTATCGGTCTCATTTGAATGAGCATAATTACGCTGAATTATTGAAAGAAAACCGAGAGAAAGATGTTATTTTACAACGCTCGACGACTGGTATTCATAAAGATGATCTAATTTTTAAAATAGAAAAATTTCCACTTAAAAAGTACGCCTCTCAAGGTCAGATGAAATCTTTTATTTTAGCTTTGAAATTAGCACAGTACGAGTTGTTAAGAAGAGAAAAAGATTGTGCGCCCCTCTTGCTTTTGGATGATATTTTCGATAAACTAGACAAACAAAGGGTCAAGCAGTTATTACAATTACTATTTGACAAAGATTTTGGTCAAATTTTCTTTACAGATACACACGAAAATAGACTCGTTGACATATTAGCGCAATTTGATACAGAGTTTAAACAGTTTATTATTAACTTTGGAGAAGTAGCAACCAGCAACTAGTAACTAGTAACCAAAAAATTATGGCATTTAAAAAATATAACGATCAACCCATTTCCGAAGTTTTGCAAGAATTGATTGCCAAAAATAACTGGAAATCAAAGCTTTATCAGAATAAAGTGAAGGAAATTTGGGTATTGAATATGGGAAAGACAATTAATAGTTATACCAAAGAAATTAAACTTCGAGGCAAAAAATTGTTTATTAGTATAGCATCTGCACCTTTACGACAAGAATTATCGTATAGTAAGACCAAAATTATTGATTTAATTAATGGAGAATTAGGGGAAGAATATATCACAGACGTGATAATTCGATGACAAAAAGTGGCAATTTATTTAAAAAAAAGTCCTACTTTTAAGGAGCAATTTTACTAAAACTTGCGAATTTTCGCTAACAAAAATTTTTACTGAATATGGCAGTAGTTGAGAATGGAACAGCACCCGCTAAAAAGAAAACGACTTCACGTAAAACCAAAAAGCCTACTTACACAAAAGAGCAATATTTAGAGTGGTTTACCCTAATGCTCAGAATTAGAAAATTTGAAGAGAAGGCATTGCAGATGTACGGCATGCAAAAGATTCGTGGTTTCTGTCACGTTTATATCGGTCAGGAGGCGATTGCTGCTGGATTAGAATCAGCTTTGATTGAAGGAGATTCAATTGTAACAGCTTATCGTCAGCACGGAATTGCTTTAGGAAGAGGTGTGACGATGAATGCTGCTATGGCAGAATTGTACGGAAAGGAAACGGGTATCGTAAAAGGAAAAGGTGGTTCTATGCACTTTTTTGATAAGGGCAATAACTACTTTGGTGGAAACGGTATCGTTGGCGCTCAAATTCCAATCGGAACAGGGATCGCATTTGCCGAAATGTACAAGGGAACTAATAATTTGTGTGTAACGATGTTTGGAGATGGTGCTTCTCGTCAAGGAGCTTTGCACGAGTCTTTCAATATGGCAATGGCTTGGAATATTCCAGTTTTATACATCGTTGAAAATAACGGATACGCAATGGGAACTTCTGTATCAAGAACTTCCAACGTCGTAGAATTATCTCAAATGGGTGCTTCTTACAGCATGCCTAGTGAGTCTGTTGATGGTATGGACCCTGCTGCTGTACATGAGGCAATCATGAGAGCTAGTACGCACATCAGAGAAGGAAAAGGACCTTATTTTTTAGAAATTAAGACTTATAGATATAAAGGACACTCTGTTTCTGATCCTGCAAAATATAGAACGAAGGAAGAGGTTAAGCAGTATAAAGATATTGATCCTGTAAAAACTTCGGAGAAGATTTTGATGACCAAATATAAAGTGACTCCAGAGGAAATTAAAGATATTAAGAAAGCGGTGAATGATGAAGTTGCTGCTTCTGTCAAATTTGCTGAGGAGTCTAAATTTCCAGATCCTTCAGAATTGTACACGGATAATTATGTACAAGAAGATTATCCGTTTTTAGAGTAAGAGAGTTGCGGGTTTCGGGTTACGGGGTGCGAGTTTTGTGAAACCCGCAACCCGCAACTCGAAACCCGTTTTTTCTCGAAACATATAAAAAATAGGAGCGTAATTAATTGCGCTCCTATTTTTTTTGCACTGAAAAATATATCTTTGCAAAAATTTTTAATTTACACAAAAGTTATTTTGATATAAAACCTTGAAAATGAATCTATTAAATTCATTTCCAGTTGAATTGAAAAATAGCGCGTTAATTAGATTTTGTAAAAAATTACATTTTCCATATTAATATAAAATATTTCCAGCAATGGCAAGAAGAAGAAAACAGCAATCATCGGAAGAAACTTTGGTTGATTTAGTAGAAGTAAAAGACGGCGCATCCGATTTTTTAGAAGAAAATCAAAAGACAATTTTAGGTATTTTAGCTGCTTTAATACTTGTGGTAGGAGGATACATTTTCTACAACCAATTTGTTCAAGCGCCTAAAGAAATGGACGCATCTACTCAGATGGTTCAGGCACAAGCAATGTTCGAAAAGGATTCTTTTGCATTGGCTTTGACTAACCCAGGTGGTGGTTTCATGGGCTTTTTAGACATTATTGACGAATTTGGTGGTACAGCCGTTGCTAATTCTGCTCAATATTATGCTGGAATTTCTTATTTACAATTAGGGCAATACGATGCAGCGATTGATTATTTAAGTGCATTCGATCCAGAAGGTACTGTTTTAGCATACACTAAATTTGGTGCTATCGGAGATGCTTACGCAGAAAAGAATGATTTTTCAAATGCTTTATCAAACTACGGAAAAGCAGCAAACGCTGGTGATAACGAAGTTTTAGCAGCTTACTACTTGAAAAAGATGGGCTTATTGCATGAAAAGCAGGGAAATAAGAGTGAGGCAGCATCTGCTTTCCAAAAAATTAAAAACGAATATCCGCTTTCTCAAGAAGGAACGGATATTGATAAATACCTAGCAAGAGTAGCTAATTAGCAGTAGGCAGCGAAACAGTATGCAGTATGCAGTTGGTTAGTCTCCTTGATAATCAATTGAATAAAATTAAAAGCTGTCAGCTAATAACACTAACAAAAGCTAATTCTTCTAATAATATTAAAAAAAAGGGATATACCTAAAACTATTTGGGCTTATCCCTTTTTTTATTGAAGGTATGAGGTTGTATACTTCTAGAGGTGGTTCATATCTCACAATCTCACTTTCTCACATCTCACAATCTAAAAAAATGGCATCAGCATTAAAAAACTTATCAAAATACGATGAATCCAAATTAGACGACGCCGAAGAAATGACTTTCGGCATTGTCGTAGCAGATTGGAATGAACATATCACTCATGCACTATATGAAGGTGCCTATGACACTTTAATCAAACATGGTGCAAAGGAAGACAATATCCATACGATTCAAGTACCTGGTGCTTTTGAATTGACGGGTGGAGCAGCGATGTTGGCTAGCAAGCACCAAGTGGATGCAGTTATCTGTTTAGGCTGTGTCATCAAGGGAGAAACGAGTCATAATGAATACATCAACCAATCGGTAGGAATGGGTTTGACAAATCTGAGTATTGCAACTGCTAAACCGTTTATTTTTGGTCTTTTAACGCCCAATAACGAACAGCAAGCATTAGATAGGGCAGGTGGAAAATATGGTAATAAAGGCGTCGAAGCTGCCGTTACTGCCATCAGAATGGCTGGTTTGAAAGAAAAATTAGGAAATAAGAAGAAAAAAATCGGTTTTGGATAGTTTTTTGATATTATAAAAATAATTAATGCGTTAATGCTTCAATAATACTTTTACTAGACTTGTAATCTTTTGAAGGCATTAATCTATTCACAGCTATAAAGATAGTTCACAGCAAATTTAGTCCCATGAAAATCCCCCATATTACACTAGTACTTGGTGTATTATTTACCCTACCTCTATTTGCGCAAAGCAAAATGAATGTCAATCTTTTTGGGCAATATCACCGTGGTGAAGCTCGCTACTCAGGTAGTTGGGCTTACATCGACTTTGAAAATAGGCAAGAATATGCCTTATTAGGTACTAGGACGGGAACAGCCATCTATGCTATAGATAAGCAACCGATTAAAGAAGTTGGTTTCATAGCAGGCCCACCATCAAATTGGCGAGAAATCACAGTGATTGATCAACATGCTTATATAACAACAGAGGGATTCGGAGAAGGGGAGGGAATGCAAATTATTGACCTATCGAACTTGCCAGATTCAGCCAATTTAGTCTATACTTATACGGAGACTTTTACAAGAGGGCATATGATCCAGCGGGATTTGTACAGTGCTGCTCCCTATGTGTATGTGATGGGTACTTGTAACACTTGTGGCGTAAATATTCTGGATGTATCAGAACCGACCACGCCTAAAGAGGTTGGAACTTATAACCCTGGATATTATATCCATGACGCACATGTGCGAGGTGATTATTTATACGCAGCGGCTTTTTATGAGGGGTTAATGGACATTGTTGATATTTCTGAAAAAACAAATCCCGTTTTGGTTGCTCAGATTGAATATGCTGGTGGAAATACACATAGTGCTTGGACAACTGAAGATAAAAGACATTTGATTATTAGTGGTGAAAAAGATGGCCTACCTGCTAGAGTTTGGAATATTGAGGATTTGTCGAATTTATATGAAGTAGCTACCTATTCTGGTAACTTGGAAAGTTTGACCCACAATCCTTATGTGCGTGGAAAATATGCTTTCTTTTCGCATAATACGGAAGGACTGAGAGTGGTAGATATAGTAGATCCAAGTTTACCTGTTGAAGTTGGTTTTTACGATACTTTTAATGGTCTGAGTGGTGGATTTAATGGACTTTGGTCTGCTTGTCCATACTTACCTTCTGGTAAAATCATTGGTGGCAATCGTGAAGACGGCTTATATATATGGATATTTAATAATGCACGAGCGGGTAGATTTTACGCTACGATAAAGGATGAAAGTACTAGAGAGGCAATTACCAATGCGAATTTTTTTATTCATAAGAAAGAAGTTACAATACCTGCTGATTTGAGCGGCATTTACAAATTTGGAGCACTTCCTGGTATTTTTAAAGTAGAAATTTCGGCTGAGGGATATGAGCCGAAAGTAATGGAGATTAGATTAGAACCTGATGATAGTTTGAACTTAGATCTCACCTTGAAGCCTACTAGTGTTGGTTTATTTGATATTGCTCCCCATTTGCCAGATTTAGAAATCAGTCCTAATCCATTCAATGAATTTACGGTACTAGATTTAGCAAATTTTGAGAAAGCAGCCTACTTAAGAGTATTTAATGCTTTTGGACAATTAGTGAGATCAGAAGAAATTATTGGTGGTCAATATTATATTCTTGACCGGGAATCTTTGGAAAGTGGGACTCATATTTTTACCATTTTTGATCGAGATAATAATATGTTGGCTAATAAGAAGATGGTACTTTCTGAGTAGTTTTCTATTTGAACTATTGGAAATATATCATAGGAATAAGGCAATTGTATATAACGGTTGCCTTATTTTTTTTGCCCAAATTATTGATTTTCAATTCATTAAAAACACAAATACTTATTTTGTTTTATAATAACTTAAAATAAATTATTTGTTTCAATAAAAGTAATTTTATAATATTGTGTTTCGTTTAATTATTTGGAGCAATAATAAAAACCAATGGCACAAGACTATGATAAAATTATCAAAGAGATTTTTAGAAATGCTATTATTGCATTTATGAGTCAGATAACAGGTGAAGATTTTCTTCCTATTAAAAATATCGATCCGAAGTTGCAAAAGACAGTTGAAAGAGAGGCTGATTTTTTTAAAATAGTTGAGCGGCGGAAGTCCAAAAAAAAAGAAGTATTGCATGTTGAGTGGCAAGTGAAGACGTCTTGGAAAAAATGCGAAATCGAATGTTATTCTATAAAGTTTTAGGTATTGAAATAACAGATTTACCAGTTAAACAATATGTATTATACCTTGGTCAAGATAACCCTAATATCAATACCACTTTTAAAGATGAGGACATGGATTATCGCTACCATGTTATTCAAGTAAAAGAGATTGCTTATCAAGAATTTTTGAATTCCTCTAATACGGATATTGCGCTTTTTGCTATATTAGCAGACTTTGGGCAGGACACTCCAGAATACGTAATTGAAAAAATTGGGGCACGAATGTTAAGAGATGCAGACGGAGAGTTAGAATTCCAAAAGTGGCAGAGGCAATTGGAAATTATTTCAAATATTCGTAATTTACAGGAAAAAACGATTAAAATATTAGAGCGTATGCCAATTGTATTAGATATAAAAAAGGATCTTAGGTATCAGCAGGGAGCAAAAGAGGGCTTAGAACAAGGAGTTGGTAAGCAAGCTACCATTACAGTTATCAATATGCTTTTAGAAACGAATTTTTCTAATCGTAAAATTGCTACTTTGGCAGCAGTAAAAATTCCTTTTGTAGTAAAAATAGAAAAAGCTTTGACTAAGAATAGAGTAAAAGAAGTTTGGAAATCCTTTGAGATAGAGGAAGATAATAAAACAATGATTACCAAAAGATCGATTGCGACTGCTAAATCATTGCTAAAAATAAAAAGCTTTTCAGATGATATTATCGCTAAGGTGACTGAATTAGAAGCGGTAAAAGTTAAGCAATTACGTATTTCCGAGACTAAGAAAAAATAGGTAGTATTATTAGAAAATATTATAATCATATTGCTACCCTGATTGTATGAGTGATAGCATAACATTTGCCAACAATCACACAATCAGCGTAGCGACACAATCCTACAATCTCTTTTTACTTCAACCCACCAATCATATCCTCAGGTCTGACCCATTGATCAAATTCTTTTTCTGTCAAATAACCTAAGGCCAATGCTGCTTGTTTCAAAGTAGTTCCTTCTTTGTAGGCCTTTTTAGCGATAGCGCCTGCTTTATCATATCCAATTTTGGTATTAAGAGCAGTCACGAGCATTAAAGAATTGTCTAAATGTTCTTTAATACGCTTTCTATTAGGTTCGATTCCTTTTGCACAGTTTTCGTTGAAACTATTTGCGGCATCACCAATCAATTGAGCGGACATCAAAAAGTTGAAAATCATCATTGGTTTGAATACATTCAACTCAAAATGTCCTGTTGCTCCACCAATATTGATCGCCACATCATTACCCAATACCTGTGCCATTGCCATGGTCAATGCCTCAGATTGAGTAGGATTGACTTTCCCTGGCATAATAGACGAACCAGGCTCATTGGCTGGAATAATCAATTCTCCAATACCAGAACGTGGACCCGAAGCTAACATACGAATATCATTCCCGATTTTCATCAAAGAAACGGCTACTGTTTTTAAGGCACCGTGAGATTCTACGATAGCATCATGTGCTGCCAATGCCTCAAATTTATTCTTAGCAGTTTTGAATGGTAAACCAGATAAGTCTGCAATATGCTTAGCTACTAATTTGTCGTATCCTTTTGGTGTATTCAAACCCGTTCCAACCGCAGTACCACCCAATGCCAATTCACCTAAGTGCTTTAAGGTATTTTTGATAGCAGCAACACCGTGATCCAATTGAGAGACATAGCCTGACAACTCTTGTCCAACAGTTACTGGCGTAGCATCCATGAAATGCGTACGACCAATTTTTACAACTTTAGCAAACTTCTTAGACTTCTTTTTTAAGGTATCTCGCAAGCCTTCTAAAGCTGGAATCGTTAATTCGATCACTTTTTTATAGGCAGAAATATGCATTGCGGTAGGGAAAGTATCATTAGATGATTGAGATTTATTGACATCATCATTTGGGTGCAACACCTTTTTTTCATCCGTCAATTTTCCTCCCTGCATTACGTGACCTCTATTTGCGATCACCTCGTTGACGTTCATATTCGACTGCGTACCCGAGCCTGTTTGCCATACGACTAATGGAAATTGGTCGTCTAACTTTCCAGCTAAAATTTCGTCACAAACTTTACCAATCAACTTAGCATTTTTCTTTGGTAAAACGCCCAATTCTGCATTGGTAATAGCTGCGGCCTTCTTTAAAATAGCAAATGCTTGAATGACTTCCTTTGGCATTTTTTGGCCTCCAATCTTAAAGTTTTGGCTAGATCGTTGCGTCTGTGCTGCCCAATATTTATCTGCTGGGACATCAATGTAACCGATACTGTCTTTTTCCTTTCTGTATTTCATATTTTTGATAATTAATTTTAAATTTTAGACCACAAATGTACGCTCTTTTTTCTTTTTAGTACTGATTATTTGTTCACCAAATAAATATCCCGCTCAATAAACTTATCCTTAGTTTAAACTTATTATATTTGCGCCTGTTCTAAAAAATGGAATAAAAGTGCAAGGAGAAAGGTGGAAGTTTACAGGTTGGATGATCCTAGTTTATCATTGTCTAACTAATAGCTAACAACCAATCACTAATCACTAATTTACAAACCTTAAAAATTAATAAAATATGGCTTTTGAATTGCCTGCATTACCTTATGCAAAAGACGCTTTAGAACCACATATTGATGCTAGAACGATGGAGATTCACCACGGAAAGCACCATAATGGATATACTAATAAATTAAACGCTGCAATTGCAGGAACTGATTTAGAAGGAAAGAAAATTGAGACTATTTTAGCAAATGTTTCTCAGTACTCTGCGGGTGTAAGAAATAATGGCGGTGGTTTTTACAATCACTCTTTATTTTGGGCTGTAATGTCTCCTGATGGAGGTGGAGCGCCTTCTGGTTCATTGAATATTGCTAAAGCAATTGATAGAGACTTCGGTTCTTTTGATGCATTCAAGAAAGAATTTGCTGCTGCTGCTGGAACTCGTTTTGGCTCTGGTTGGGCATGGTTGTGTACAGATGCGAACGATAAATTATTCGTTTGTTCTACTCCAAATCAAGATAATCCTTTAATGGATGTGGTACCAGAAGATGGTACGCCTATTTTAGGGTTAGATGTTTGGGAGCACGCTTACTACTTAAATTATCAAAACAGAAGACCTGACTACGTTCAAGCATTTTTTAATGTGGTTGACTGGTCTGCTGTTTCTAAGCGATACAATGACGCCAACCCTGGTGCAATGAAATAGTATTCGTAGCGCAGATATTCCTGTCTTCGAAGTTTAAGCTAGTATTTTTGAAAAAAAATACTACTTTTGAAAGCCTAATGTACTTTGTGCATTAGGCTTTCTTAGTACAGGCGACTTCAGTCGCCTAATTATTATATTCAGAAGGCGACTTCAGTCGCCTGTACTAACAAAAACAAAAATGCGACTAACCAAATTTATCTTATTCCTTGCTGTTATTTTATTGACCAATTGCCAATCAGAACCTTCTTCCCAAAAAGCAAACTCAACAACTACAGACATTAATAATCTTTCAATTAATTGGAAGCTAATTAAAAACGGAGTGGATGATTCGGGAGCGAATCGTCAAACTGCTGAATTTACGCTTAAAAATGATGGCAAGACTGCTTTAACTGATAACTGGGCAATTTATTTCAATCAAATAAGCGGCCCAATCCCAGGAAAGTCAACTAGTGGTAATGCCGAAATGGTCCACGTAAATGGAGATTTTTATGGTCTGATACCTGCTGCTAATTTTAATTTACCTGCTGGTGAGGCAATAACTATTGAATATCAAGGGGCGAATTGGGCAACCAAAAATAGTGATGCCCCGAGTGGTATTTATGGAGTGTTTAAGGATAGCAATGGTAAAGAATTAGCACCTCAACCGATCAAAAACTATACAATCAGTCCATTTGTAAAATCGGAGCAGCTTAATCGTTCAGCGAATGATAAATTTCCAATTCCAACCAACGAATACCGCTATAATGAAAATGCTAAACTAACGAAATTAGCGAAAGCGGAGTTATTGCCGATTATCCCTTCGCCTGTGAAGGTGACAAGAGGTAAAGGAATGGTAGAGGTCAATAATGATTTTACTATTATTTATTTTGGGGAAATAAAAGAAGAAGCCGACTTTCTAGCCACTCAATTGGAAGAACTTGGGCTGAAATTAAAAACCTATGATGGTGGAACAAGAAGTGGTCAGAGTATTATACTATCAACCGTTTCTACGCCAATCTCAGGAAAAACGAAAGAGGCTTATCGCCTAAAAGTGGAACCACAAGATGGAACTATTGCTATTGAAGGCACAGATGCTGCTGGTATTTTTTATGGCATCCAAAGTTTATTATCCCTGATCCCAAATGAAGTTTACAAACAAAAAAATAGTGCCATTTCTTTTGAAGAATTAGCCATAGAAGATGCTCCAAGATTTGAATACCGCGGTTTGATGCTAGATGTTTCTAGAAATTTTCATTCTAAGAAATTGGTTAAGAAGTTATTGAATTTGATGGCAAATTATAAGCTTAACAAATTCCATTTTCACCTAACAGATGATGAAGGTTGGCGATTAGAAATTCCTGATTTACCAGAATTGACCGAGATTGGTGCAAAAAGAGGGCATACTTTAGATGAAACCGATAAATTACAACCTGCTTATGGTTCTGGACCAAATGCGAACAGTGCAGCAGGATCAGGCTATTATACAGTGGCTGACTATATCGACATTTTGAAATATGCAAATGAAAGACATATTGAGGTCATTCCAGAAATTGACTTCCCTGGACACGCTAGGTCGGCAATTATTCCTATGCGAGTTCGTCATGATAGATTAATGGCAGCAGGCAAAGAAACGGAGGCGAAGAAATATTTATTAAATGATGCCAACGATGCTTCTGAATACCGCACTGCTCAAAATTATAATGATAATGTAATCAATGTTTGCATGGAATCAACTTATACTTTTATTGAAAAGGTAGTGGATGAAGTTGTGAAAATGCACAAAACGGCTGGAATTCCTTTAAAAACATTGCATACGGGTGGAGATGAAGTGCCTAGTGGAGCATGGCAAAAGTCGCCTCTTTGTGCAGATTTAGTAGCGAATAGTGAGGGATTAGAAGGAGATGTAGCTAGTATAACGAACTATTTTACTGGTCGATATGGCGAGATATTAAATGAGCGAAATTTAGTGGTAGCAGGATGGGAGGAAATTGGACTTTTATTGGCAGGTCATGGTGCGCCTCGTCGAGTAAATCCTGCATTTGTAGGTCAAAACTTTATGCCCTATGTTTGGAATTCTATTTTCGGTTGGGGAGGAGAAGACATCGCTTATCAACTAGCGAATTTAGGTTATAAAGTAGTGCTTTGTAATGCCTCGAATTTATATTTTGATCTGTCTTATGACAAAGACCCAGAAAATGCAGGCTTATATTGGGCTGGTTATGTGAACACTAGGACTGCCTATGATTTTGTGCCTTTTGACTTATTTAAAACAGCTCAAATGGGTAGATATGGTGAAAAGTTAGATCCTACTGAATTGGCTAAAGGTCAAACTAAATTGAACCCTAAAGCACAAGAAAATGTTATGGGTATTCAAGGTCAATTATGGAGTGAGACCCTGATTAATCCAGACCGTTTAGAATTGTCTACCTTTCCAAAACTAATGGGTTTAGCAGAACGTGCTTGGGCACAACAACCAACTTGGGCGACTGATGCTAATACAACAAAAAGATTTACCAGTTTAGAAAAAGATTGGAATCAATTCACGAATACCATTGGTCAGAAAGAAATGACTAGAATGGATTATTTGTCTGGTGGAGTAGGGTATTATATCCCACCTGCTGGAGCGAAAATCGAAGGTGGTAAATTGTATGCCAACACGGCCTTTCCTGGCTTATCTATTCGGTATACTTTAGACGGAAGTGAACCAACTGCTACTTCACTTGAATACACAGCACCTGTCGAGGTGAAGGGGGATGTTCGAATAAAAGTATTCAGTGGTGGTGGAAATTCAAGTAGATCCACCTTAGTAAAAAAGGACTTAGTAGATTAAAAGTATACACTTAGCAAAAGAACCCTAAAAGGGGTCAACATAAATAACACCGTATGAAATGCGGTGAAAAATTGCGCAAAAAGCGGTAAAAAAAAGAAAAATATGTCTTTCAACGACCAATCAATCGGCGACTACACCGCCAAATCAAATCGCTACGACACCATGCAATACCGCCGATGCGGTAAAAGTGGAATCCTCTTACCTGTAATCTCCGTAGGTCTTTGGCATAATTTCGGTCATGCGGATGACTTCACAAATATGCGCCAGATCTTAAGAACAGCTTTCGACAATGGAGTGACTCATTTTGACTTAGCTAATAACTACGGTCCACCATACGGAGCAGCCGAAGAGAATTTTGGTCGTATTTTCCATAAAGATTTTAGACCCTATCGAGACGAATTAATCCTTTCTAGCAAGGCAGGATGGGATATGTGGCCTGGTCCTTATGGGAATTTTGGTTCGCGTAAGTATTTGATTGCTAGTCTAGATCAAAGCTTAAAAAGAATGGGAGTAGATTACGTCGATGTTTTCTATCATCACCGCCCAGACCCAGATACGCCTTTAGAAGAAACGATGGGGGCTTTGCATTCTATTGTGCAACAAGGAAAGGCTTTATATGTGGGCGTCTCTCAATATCCTGCCGAATTAACGGCTAAAGCAGCGGCAATCTTAAAAGATATGGGCACTAAGTTATTTATCCACCAACCAAGATATAGCATGTTGGATCGTTGGGTAGAAAATGGTTTAATGGATGAATTAGAAAAACAAGGAACTGGAGCCATCGCGTTTTCGCCTTTAGAACAAGGAATTCTGACTAATAAATACTTAAAAGGTTTCCCTAAAAAATCTAGAGCAGTGAAAGATGGTCGTTACCTGCAAAAAGGGAATATTACCCATGAATTACTCCAAAAAGTGAGAGAACTAAATGACATTGCCCAAGAAAGAGGGCAAAGTATGGCACAAATGGCGATTGCTTGGTTATTGAAGGACCAGCGAATAACGACAGTGTTGGTTGGTGTGAGCAGTCCAAAACAGATGCTAGATAATATTAAAACGGTTGGGAATTTAGAATTTAGTAAAGCAGAGTTAGAGCAGATTGAAAAAATTCTTCAACGATAGAAGACAGTTTATACCTATGTACCTATCGGATGCTTTTGAAGTATCTGATAGGTAATTATATTATGCAACATATCAGATTTTAATAATAGCTTACCTAGGTCAAAAATGTATTAGCCTCAAAAATTAAGATTCGTACTAAAAAATGAGTGCTTCTCCTTTCTGAATTCTTCCTTTCTTCTTCTATTAAAAACTTTAGTTTAGTAATTCATATACGAATTAGTGATTTGGATGGCAAGTCTTATTCTACTGAACAATAGAAAGTAATAATGTATGTTTCTATGAAAACCAGATGCTTATTTTTAGTTAGATCGTCAGGTAAAAGATTAATATTATTAAGACTAGTTTTGTCAACATCTAAATCTGTTGTCCTTCATTAATCCGTTGTATATTTTTATTATACAACGGATAAATGAAGGACAACAGATCCAAGCGTTGACATATTTCTTCTTTAGAATATCCATTTTTTATCTGATTATCTAGTAATTGGCTACAGCGTCTAGGAACATGTTTATTTGGGTGGCGGCTGCCTGTTGGAAATTGCAGAGCGATTATGGCTATATATAAAGGTTTGTAAATGGTCAAAATAGGTAGTAGTTCCATTTTTATGTAAAGTAAGTTTTTTTATATGAATTTCTACTATGTAGTAGTAAAGATGTAGTAAATGTAGTAGTT
>CALDTJ010000136.1 GCA_937924145.1 uncultured Saprospiraceae bacterium | reverse complement strand
TGAGAGTATCAAATTGGAATTGTTGAAGGCTCGAAAGACGGTTAGTTTGCCTGCGGTTTATTCGATTGAAACTAAATTAGCTTTTCCTGTGGATACGACTTTGTTGCCCGTGGCTAAGCGATGTTTGGTGCGGCATTTGTCGAATGGTACTTTTTAATATAACAATTGAGTAAGTCAACGACATACTTCAAAAAATAGAAAATTGTAGGTTAAAATGCTTATCTTTATAACTCATAAAAATAGATAGGCTATGACCAAAAAAATACAATATCCAATCCTTATTTTCGGCTTGCCGCTCCTCCTACTGGCTTTTTTAATTTTACTAGTTCGTTCATCTATTTTTCAGCAAAATCCAGCGGAATTATCCTTTGCCATTACGCTTGACTTATTAGTAACGATTCCCATTCTTTATTTTTTGATAATTCGCAAGCGGGAGATTCCAAAGATCACAGTAGTCTCCGTTTTTATCGTGTGTACGGCTATAGCGAGTTTTGTTATTCCAATTGAACACCAAGCTTTTTTAAGCCAAGTAAAGACTTTTGCTATTCCCTTTGTTGAACTAAGTGTCTTAACTTTTGTGATTTTAAAAACTAGAGCAATCATTCGTTCTTTTAGGGACAGTGATACCGAACAGCTAGAGTTTTTTGATGCTTTAAGTCTTGCTTGTTCCAAAATATTACCAGGTAGAGTAGGTAAGTTATTCGCTACGGAAATATCTGTGATTTATTATTCTTTTTCTAAATTCGTTAAGAAAGAAATTCAACCAAATGAATATACTTACTTTGAAAAGAGTGGTATTAAAACGGTTGTTTACGCCCTTATTTTTATCATTTTGATTGAGACTTTTGCTGTTCATCTGTTGGTGCATAAATGGTATCCGACGGTCGCCTTAGTTTTGTCTTTATTTAGTTTATATACTTGCCTACAATTCTTTTCATTATCTAAATCAATGGACCGGCGATTGATTTCCATTGATTACGAAAATCAAATACTGCATTTGCGATATGGTTTTTTTAATCAAACTTCCTTTCCTTTTGCCGATGTCAAAAGTATTGAATTAAATAGACGCACTCTGCCAGAAGATAGTAGCATTGTGCCATTTTCTGCCTTGGGAGGTTTTGATAGTCACAATATTATTATTCATCTTAAGCAAGAACATACTTTGCATCGTATTTATGGTATTGAAAATAAATTTCAGGCTTTGGCACTTTATGTAGATAAGAAAGAGGAATTTGTTGATAAGGTTAGAGAGTTGATGGGAGAGTAACTTATCCTTTGGATAAGTCTATTGTAGAACATTGGTTAGGCAACTGCTATGTAAGATTTTTTAGGTTTATTGGCGTTACTTATTTTCTTTGATGCTTTCTCATTATTATTCAAATTTTTGTCTAGAACGGCGGTCATTTCTTTAGCAATTGCTTGTACAACTGGAATGGCTACAGAATTACCCATTTGTCTATACATTTGTGTGCGAGAAACAGGGAACTTGAAATCTTTTGGAAACCCCATTACGGCTTTACATTCATTATGAGAAAGTAGACGGAGACCTGTTTTCCCGTCTTTGACAAAAGTACCAGTTAGTCTTTGGATTTTGTGGTAAGTAGAACAAAGTGTTTTTACTTGTATGTCTGAATTTTTGTCAACTTCTTGAGGGCGGCCGTCGTCCTTTTTGTAGATGTAGGATTTTTGTAGATGTTTGGAAATTGAATATCCATCGTGATGTGATTCAATAAATTGACCAATACCTACTTTTTTTTCATGCTTTTCAGGCCATTCGAATGAGAAGTTAGATTGTTCAGAAATTTCTTTACTAAAGCCTACTATATAAATTCGTCTTCTATGTTGAGGAACACCATAATCAGCAGAATCTAATTCTTTTAAATCTACCCAATAACCCAATTCATTTTTTAAAGTGTCAATTATTTGTTTTAAGGTATTTCCTTTATCATGATGCTTTAAACCCGAGACGTTTTCTAACAGGAAAGATGACGGTTTTTTCTCTTTTAAAATCCTAACAATATCAAAAAAAAGCGTGCCCTGTGTTGGATGTTCAAATCCCTCCCTTTTGCCAATACTACTAAATGGTTGACAAGGAAAACCCCCAACTAAGATGTCATGATTAGGAATATCTTTTGCCTCAATTTTGGTAATATCGCCAGCTGGCATATCGCCAAAATTTTTATAATAAGTTTTTTGACTATACCTATCCCATTCTGAGCTAAATACACATTCTCCATCGTTTCTTTCAAAAGCAATTCGCATTCCTCCAACTCCTGCAAACAAATCTATGAACTTGAATTTTTCTTTTGGCATTATAAGAATTATTTATATTTCTATATTTATGAAACAATAAGTTGTAAAGAAAACAAAAATTTACAATTATAGCGGATAAATCTAGATAAATATTACATTTTTAGCAGATAAATGTATAAAACTATTACTACTTAAAGTAAACAGGCATTTTCAATTGAATCCGTTTTCCTCTTTGTTTGGATGGATACGTCCAACTGAAGGGAACGCCAAATTTATGTTCAAATCGCTCTTTTATTAACTCGATGTAATTATCCATTTTATAAAAAACAGATTGGACTCCGTTAGATATTAATAAATAATTGGAAATTTGTAAAGCTGGGCGAGTCAAATTTTTATTATCATGCATTCCTCTCAAAGCCCATTGAATAAAAAAGGTTTGTTGTTTTTTCATCAATTGTGAAAACTCATTTTTACTATAGCCTTCCGCTAAATTTTCTTGAAAAGCACTATATGTAGGGAATTTTTGGAATAAGGTTAAATACTCTGCTAATCTAGTATCCTTACATTGCAAAACGTCTATGAAAGTGTCGGCTGTATAATCATGACAAGAAACTCTATTTTTAGCTGTATTTTTCAGAGATATGGTTTCGATGAAATTTAAGTCTGAGAAGGTTTCAAAAGAAAGAACCAAATCTGTTTTTGGGTTACCTCCATTTCTCAATAGAGGGACTGTATTTGTTGCATTTATACGGATAACATCGTCGAAAGCTAACCCTTTATCTTTCAGTATTTGGTTTATTGTTTTGTAGAAGAGGCTGTCTTTTACCAAATGTCCCGATTTACATGCTTTCAAATGGCTGCGACTAGAAAGAATTTCGGCTAACTCTTTTTCGAATGCGTTTCCTCTTTTGCCGTATAGACTTCCCTTCTCTTTTGCTGTTTTTGTGGCTTTTTCTTTTACTTGTCTGACTTCAACGTCATATTTGTACTCTTCTAAAAAAATGATAAATTCTGATAGAATAAGTACATGAGAGGCAGGGGCGTATTGTTCCTTATCTTCTAATGCTTTTTTTAGCTTAGCAATTTTTCCTAACTCTTTATCAGGTACAATAAAAACGCTTGCAATAATATCTTTTGAAAATTCAGCATTTTCATTGATACCTTGTAAATCGTAAAAACTGGTTTTAACTCTATCTTGCCGATAAGAAGTAGTATTTCTGACCACAATAAATTTGTCGTCTATGGTTTGAATTATAAAGTCTGCTTTGTATGCTTTTTCATAAGCATATCCTTTATGCCTAAAACTTTGATTGCTTTTTACTGACTTTATTATTTTTGTTTCGACTAATTTCCTTAACTCTTTGGTAATGAAATCCGTGAATGCTGCACCAGCAAGAACTTTAAGTTGGTTGGTTTTAGAAAAAGCATTTTTGTTACTCATTTTAGGTTAGTTTTATTTGGTAGAATGTCTGATTCAATAACACTAAAAAGTTCTGAAATCTTCATTCCGAGTGCTTTTGCAATTTTTTGAACAATAGTTATAGAAATATTTCTTTTACCTTTTTCAATGCTAGGCATGTAGGTTCTATCAATTCCTACCTTATGAGCAAATGCCTCTTGAGATAGCCCTTGTGCTATTCTTAATTCTTTGACTTTTTTGCCAAATTTTTCTTTCAAATCCATAATGCAAAGATTGGGATATGTTGACTATCTTACAACGGACTATTGTCTACATAAAGTTAAGTGCTAAGTATTTTTACGTATTATTAATCAACTGTTTAGATTTTCCTTAAATTTGACCAATAACTAATAACGTTCTATAAAATCAATATCATGAAAAACCTAAATAGAAGAAACTTCCTAAAAAAAACAGCAGTATCTAGCACTGCCGTAGCCACGGGCGCCTTCATCCCAGGCTGTGCAACCCCCAAACCCGTAGCTGAATCAGGCGGAATGTACATGGGCGGATTTGCTGCGCCTAAGTTAGAAACTGTTCGAGCTGCTTTTATAGGGGTTGGTTATCGAGGACCAAATCACTTACGATTTTTAGCTAAGTTAGACGGGTTTGAAGTAGTCGCTATTTCTGATTTATATGAAGATAATGTCAAAAAGGAAGTCAAATTTTGTCAAGAGGTAGGTGCAGGACAACGGCATCAAAAAATAGCAGAATATTGGGGAAGTGAGGACAAATGGCGATTGATGTTGGACGAAGTAAAGCCTGATGTAGTTTTTGTTTGTACCAATTGGAAAAATCACGCACCAATGGTGATTGAGGCGATGAAAAAAGGCGCACACGCTTTTGTAGAAGTACCAATGGCTTTGACCCTTGAAGAAATGTGGGAAGTTGTCAATACGTCCGAGCAAACGCAAAAGCACTGCATGATGATGGAGAATGTGAATTATGGACGAGATGAATTGATGTACTTGAATATGTGCCAACAAGGAGTTATTGGCGAATTGATGCACGCAGAGGCGGCTTATATTCACGAATTACGATTCCAAATGAAAGAGGAAGAACGAGGAACGGGTTCATGGAGAACGCCACATTATGCCCATAGAAATGGAAATTTATACCCAACGCACGGTTTAGGCCCTGTGGCTCAATACATGAACTTGGCGCGGCAAGATGATAATTTTAGCACTTTAGTTTCCTTCTCTACACCAGCTAGAGGTCGTAAATTATATGCAGAAAAGAACTATGCTCCAGATCATAAGTGGAATAAATTAGACTACAAAGGGGGGGATTTGAATACGTCGATTATCAAAACGACGATGGGCCGAACGATTATGGTTCAATGGGATGAAACGAGTCCAAGACCTTATTCTAGACACAATTTAGTACAAGGAACGATGGGAACTTTGGCAGGTTTTCCAACAAGAGTTGCCTTAGAAGGTGGAGTAGAGGGATTAACAGAAAACCATCATTCTTGGGTGCAAGGAGAGGACTTAAAAGTACTCTACGAAAAATACGATCACCCATTATATAAGCGAGTTGTTGAACAGTCCAAAGGTAGTGGTCACGGTGGTATGGATGGTATCATGGCCTACCGAATTTTGGAATGTCTACAAAAAGGATTGCCACTAGATCAGAATGTTTATGAAGGTTGTTTTTGGAGTGCGGTTTCGCCTTTGAGTGAAACATCGGTGGCACAAGGTGGTATGCCACAAGCTTTTCCTGATTTTACTCGTGGAAAGTGGAAGAATACGGCGCCTTTGGCTATAATTTCTTAGTTTTTCTACGACAAAAGACATTTAAGGGCACAAAAGATTAGATAGCGCATAGCTTTTGTGATTTTTTGTGCCTTTTATGGTAAAAAGTTATCGTTACTAAAAGTACAAAGTATCTTGTATGCCTATAGCTGTAAGGACTTTTCTCCTAAAAATCTATAATCTCGGGAAATGAAAAACCTATTGAAAGTCTGGAACTTCTTCATTAAGGCGATTGGTTATATACTTCTGTTAACTATCCTTTCAGTTTTAGCATTTTGGTATATTTATGTACCTTATAAAGTCAATAATTATGAACCTTTAGTACCAGAAAAATTAGCAGAAAAAACAGCTTACCTAGAAAGTGTAAAAAAAGATATTCCAAACAAACCCAATATTGTTTTAATCAACTTTGATGATCTAGGCTATGGTGATTTGAGTTGCTATGGCAATCAATTGATTTATACGCCTGTTATGGATTCTTTGGCAGCGAACGGGGTGAAAATGACCAATTTTTATAGCTGTTCGCCTGTTTGTACACCATCTCGGGCAGGCTTGATGACAGGACGTTACCCAAAACGAGCTTACGCCAATGACCATGTTTATTTCCCTGAAGAGAGTGGAATGGCGGATTATCGAAAATTCAGAGGTTTTCAAAATGCTATTCCACAAGATGAAATCATGCTGTCGGAAGTCCTAAAAGCCAATGATTATACAACTGGAATTATTGGAAAATGGCACTTAGGAGATAAGGCGGGACACTTACCAAATGATTTTGGTTTTGACGAATATTACGGAGTGCATTATAGTAATGATATGATTCCCTTGCACATTTATCGAAATGCGGAAATTATAGAAGAGGATAAAAAAGAGTTGGAGAATGATGCTTTCCCTGGTGGGTATTACGACATGGACACGCCTTTGAAAATAGAAGGAGTAGACCAAACTAAATTGACGGAGAATTATACAGTGGAAGCCATCAATTTTATTACTAAAAACCAGCAAAAGCCATTTTTTCTATACTTACCACATTCTTTTCCCCACGTGCCACATTTTAGTTCTGATCGTCAAAATGGACAATCAAAAGGAGGGCTATATGGTGATGTAGTCGAAGATTTAGATTGGAGTGTCGGGCAGCTTATGCTGACTTTATCAGATTTGAATTTAATGGCAAATACCCTTGTTTTTATTACTAGTGATAATGGGGGTGATTTGCAAGGTAGTGTCGGTAATTTAAGAGGTCGTAAGCAAATGACTTTTGAAGGTGGACAGAGAGTGCCTATGATTATTTATGGTCCGTCCTTTATCAAAACTTCTGCTGAGACCAAGGCGTTAGCAACTAACATGGATATTTTTCCAACCATTTTGGATTTATTAAATTTAGACCTACCTAAAGATCGTATAATTGATGGTAAAAGTATACTGCCAACTATTCAAAATAATGCCCCAAGTCCACATGACTATATTTTTTACAATGCTACTGTAACGGGCGATTTTAGAGGTGTCCGAGATACATTATTCAAATATCATGAGGACGTGCCAGGAATGTCCATGCCTCTATTCGGAATGTTAGGACTTATCAATAAAATGAAACCTCAGCTAACGAATATACAATTGGATAATGAGTCTCATAATCTGATTAAAAAATATCCTACAAAAGCTGCGGAGTTTAAAGCTTTAATGGAAGAAAAACAGGCGCAAATGGATGCCAACCAAAGAGGGTGGTTAGATTAATTTTTCACTCAACTATCCGAAACCATAACTCAGTATCAAGCGGACCACCAGTACTAATGCTAGATTAGACATTTTGTTGTTTTGAATAGTTGATATTTGTATGGCTTAGAGGTAGGAAAATTATTGATTTGAAGTCGTAGATAACATTAATATAAATGAAATTTGTATAAGTAAAATGCATTATTATTGCCAAGTTTACTCGTAAATCATATACAGGTTATTGGTTTTAATTTACCACTTATTGGTCAAAAGGTACTTCTTATTTGTTTTTTAAGGCTTGAGGCTTTGCTTAGGATTTATTGCGTAAAATGTTGTATATCAATAAATTATATTTGATTAAAATTAACTATTTTGATTAAATATTGAAAATGTTTTTATATTTTGCATGTGTTGCTTTTCTTCTAGCTTGGAAAACTTCAAATGATGCATTAAAATAATTTGTTTCCCTACAAATTTTTTCATCACATCTCTTTCCTAAAACTGTACGCTTTACGCTTTTAGCTGTTCTATGCTAATAGGGTAACTCTTATTGCCCAGAAATGGGAATTCACCTTATTTTTTAATTAAAAACCAATTTATGTCTGTTATTACTAAAACCAAAGATTTTAGACGGATGTTTAAAAACACATTTTCGTTATTGCTTTTAATGACGTTATTATTTGCTTGTCAAAAAGAAAATACGAGCCAACTAGAGCAGCAGGTAGTTCCTCAAAAAGAAGATGCTTACAGTGCTACTCAAAAGGTATTGCAATTAGCTAAGCAACATCGAATTGTTTCTGTATTTGATACGGAGGCTATTCAAAGAATGTACCCTAATGTAAGTGCAGCAAGAGCTAATAAATTGTCAAACGATGCGGTTACTAGACTGGTAGGAAATAGTGACTACGAACACTATAAGGCTTTGCTTGACAAGGCGATTAATCCAGAAGATTACGAATGTGGAAGTCCTACTTTTTTGGATGAATACATAGGTTCTATTCTTCAGGATTTTACAGCAGAAGACTTAGATTTGATGTTCGGATGGAATGTCATCCCTCTAATCGAAGCTATTGAATATGATTTCACTCAAGGAGATGATGAATTTGGTATCAACGGAGAATACACTACCTCTCTACAAAGATCTTTTATCGGATTGAAACGTTTTTGGGACATTCCAAAAGATATTCTGTTGGTCGATATGAAGGGAACTACTTTTGAAAATGTGGAAGCGGTATCTCAAATTTTTCAAGACTTTTTTATTGTCGGATTTGATGATAATGGCGCACCAATTTTTGCTCCTAAGGATTTAGCAGATTCGTTTGCCAACTTTTTAAAAGCTGCTTTCAGCACACCAGTTTTTCAGAATTATAACCACCCTCTCTTTACATTCAATGCAGTAGCAGTCCAAGGAAACCCAGCTACTGGTTTTCCTAATAAGATTGTGATGGGAGATGGCCTAATGGAGGCTTATCGAGCCAATGGTTTTAGAACAATCGCAGATAATTTTATTCTTGCACACGAGTATGGTCACCAAATTCAATATGCTAATGGTTATATTCCTGGAGGCCCTCAGACACCAGAAGGAACTAGGTTTGTTGAGTTAATGGCAGATGCTTATGCTGCTTATTATATGGCACATGGACGTGGTGAATTTTTGCAGCCAGCGGTTATTACCCAGTTTGTTAAAACTTCTTTTTCTATTGGAGATTGCGCATTTGCCAGTCCTGGACATCACGGTACGCATAACCAAAGAGCAGCAGCAGCAGCTTTTGGTGGCAAATTAGCTAAGCGTACTGGTTTTATTGACACTAAATTATCTAGTGCAGAATTTTACGAGTTATTTTTGGAAGAATATCCAAATCTAATTTTACCTGACGCAGAGTAATAGTAGAGTGGATTATTAATTCGCCCGAAAATCTAAAAAAGCAATAAGAGACCTCACGTTTCTTATTGCTTTTTTTATTTCCATAAATTAAATCCCTATTTTTACTCGTTACTAATTACGTTAGACAAAGCACACCAAATATAAACCAATCTAAATGTCAAAAGCTACCGAAAAAATAAGTGATAAAAAACGCTACGTCCTCCGAATGTTGGATTTATTGGAAACTGATCCACAAATCAAGCAATTAAAGCCTAGTCCTGATGTCAGAGCTGCTATTTGTGCAGAGCAGACCTTGGATAAAATGATCGACGCAGCCTTAAATGGTTATGCCAATCGGCCTGCTTTGGGAGGACGGACTTATGAAATTGAAGTAGTGCATGGAAAAGGTACTCGAAAGTACCTGCCTAGTTTTACGACAATCACTTATGCGGAATTACAGCAACGGATTAAAGCCATAGCGAGTGCATGGAGATTTCACCCCGTACATGGCATCAAGCCTACTGAATTTGTCGGTATTTTAGGGTTTACGGGCGTTGATTTTTCAACTCTAGATTTAGCTTGTAATTATGCGCAAACGGTAACGATTCCATTGCAGAGTAGTACTTCGGGGGCGGATTTAAATGAGATTTTTGACAATACGAATCCTGCTGCTTTAGCAACGACTATCAGTGATTTACCAGTAGCCGTTGAACATGTGATTGCTCATGGCGGTATGCGAAGTCTAATTGTATTTGACTATGACGAACGAGTAGATGACGAACGGGCATTATTTGAAAAAGCACAAGCAGCTTTAAAAACAGCTACTGTTCCTACCCAAATAATTGCCCTAAATGAGTTAATTGAATTTGGTGAAAAACAGGAATTTACTTTTTTGCCACCACCTGCAGAAGGTAACCGTTGGATGATGGCAATTATTCACTCATCTGGTAGTACGGGTAAGCCCAAAGGGGCGATTATGCCTGCGAGTGCAGCAATGGAACTTTGGCGAGGTAGGAAGACACAAATGCCGTCTGTGTCCTTAGCTTTTTCCCCTCTCAATCACCTTATTGGACGAAATGGTTTGATTGGTACGCTATGTTTAGGTGGCACGATGTACTTTACTTTAAAACCAGATATGTCTTCTCTTTTTGAAGATATTCGAATAGCCCGACCAACTCAGATGAGTTTCTTTCCAAGAATTTTGGAATTGGTTTATCAAAATTATCAAAGTGAAGTCACTCGTCGGGTAAGGAAAGGAGAAGGAGATGAGGCAACGGTTAGTGAAATTGTCAAAAAGGAAATGGGTAAAACTTTCTTGGGAGATCGGCTTAAGCGTGGTTCGGTAGGTGGTGCACCGACTTCTCCTGCCGTGAGAACTTTTATCAAAGAATGTTTTGATATTTTAATAATTGATGGTTACGGAAACACGGAATCGGGAACGGGTGGAGTAGCCATAAATGGGATGATTAATCGACCGCAGATTACAGACTATAAACTAAGAGATGTCCCAGAATTAGGCTATTATTTGACGGATAAACCTTTCCCAAGGGGAGAATTGTGCTTTAAAAGCAAAACAGGAATTAGTGGCTACTATAAAGCACCTGAGGCGACGGCTAATCTTTTTGATGAAGAAGGTTTTTCTTTGACAGGTGATATTGTGGAAGAACGTGGTCCCGACCATGTAGTGGTCATTGATCGCCGAAAAGACGTGATGAAATTGTCGCAAGGCGAATATGTCGCAGTCGGAAAATTAGGAACCGTTTTTGAAGGTGGAAGTGCAGTTATCAAACAAATTTATATCTATGGAAATTCTTTCCAATCTTATTTATTAGCGGTCGTTGTACCAGATATGAAAGCTGTAAAATCTATATTAGGAAACGATTCTTCTGAGTCAGCTTTGACCAATTTAATTAGAAGAGAATTGGCGCAAGTAGCTGCCAGTCAAGAACTTAAAAGTTTTGAAGTGCCTCGAAGTTTCATCATTGAAATGGAAGAGTTTACCCAAGCCAACGGACTATTGTCTAGTGTACGTAAGCGATTAAGACCAGCATTGAAACGAAAGTATGCTGAACGATTAGAGACAATTTACGAAGAGCAAGCCAAAGAACAAGAGGCAGATATTGAAACGCTGAAAGACCCAAATTCACCTTTAACGACCTTAGAAAAAATAGTCAAATTGTTAGAAGTGAATTTGCGCGTGCAAGAAGTAGACCTTTCAGAACCTTATACTTACAAGGAGTTAGGTGGGGACTCATTAGGTGCGGTGGCGTTCTCCATGTCTATGGAAAAAGTATTCGGTTTAACCATTCCTGCCAATCGAATTTTGAGCCCAACGGGTAGCCCTCAAAAGTGGGCAGACATGATCGATGCCGCATTGAAAGGGGAAAACACCCAAGCTACTTTTGAAAGTATTCATGGAAAAGGTGCAACGGTTATCCATGCCAAAGATTTAACATTAGATCGATTCATAGACGAAGAAACGCTCAAAAATGCCTCAACTTTAACAACAGCTAATACGACAACTCAAACGGTTTTATTAACAGGTGCAAATGGCTATTTAGGTCATATTTTATGCCTTGAATGGTTGCAACAATTGGCGAAGACTGATGGGCAATTAATTTGTTTGATTCGGGCGACAGATGATGCCGCTGCTAAAGCTCGTTTAGATGCTGCTTTTGCAGGTGTAGATGAAGAGTTTTCCAGTTTATACCATACTTTAGCGGACAAACATTTACAAGTTTGGGCAGGGGATATGACGGAAACTAATTTTGGTTTATCCGATGAACAATTTAGGCAATTAGCTACGGAGGTAGACCGTATTTGTCACCCTGCTGCTTTGGTGAATCACCGTTTGGGCTACGAACACTTGTTTGGCCCTAATGTAGCAGGTACGGCGGCTATTATTCGACTGGCATTGACTACTCGTAAGAAGACGATTGACTTCGTTTCCACCGTGGCAGTAGAGCGATTTTTAGATACAAAACAAATCAATAACGAAGATTCCCCCTTATTAGAAAGTATCAATTTAACCGATCATTATGCGGCTGGATATGGAGCGAGTAAATGGGGCGCAGAATGGTTATTGCAAAAAGCAAATCAAGAATTTGGGCTGACTATCAATACTTTTAGAGGAGATATGATGTTGGCGCATCAGTACTTTAAAGGGCAAATCAATACGGCTGATATGTTTACTCGATTGCTGTATAGCGTCATTATGACTGGCTTGGCACCTATTTCTTTTTATAGATTAAATGAAGATGGAACTAGGGCAAAAGGGCATTATGATGGTACGCCTGCGGATGTGATTGCAGCGGCAATTGTTGGTGTACACAAAATCGGTCAAAGTCTTTCCAGCACTTCAAGTGCTGGAAAGACTCAGAAGACTAAGCATCTGCCCAATTACCAAATTTTTAACATCAAAAACTACCACCAGAATGATGGGGTATCCTTAGACGCGATTGTAGATTGGATTGAATCAGCAGGTTATCCCGTGCAGCGGATTGCGGATCACAAAGTATGGTTTGAGCAGTTTAAAGCAAAACTAAGTGCTTTACCAGAAGAACAACGACAATATTCTGCCTTAGATGTTTTGGCAGCCTTTAGTAGACCTTATCCACCTAGCCCCAAAATTGCGGAAAGTGAAAATTATCAAAATTTAGTAGGTCAACTTAAAGGCAATGCAACTGTACCTAGTTTGTCCGAAGAATTTATTCATAAGTGCTTGACAGACATGCGATTATTGGGGATGATTGACTAAAACCTGTAAGGCGATTACTTCAAGTAATCTCCTTACTTACTGCCGTCCGAAAAGTAAAGAGATTACTTGAAGTAATCGCTTTACAAAAGCTTGGCTTAGAAATTGCCTAATAGATAAATGTTAAACATCGCTTTAACAAAGAAACTAATCTCAAACCTAGGCGCAAGTATCTCAGTACTTGCGCCTTTTTCGTTGGTAGCACGGACTTCAGTCCGTTGGGTTTAGCGGTCTTTAGACCGCCTTTGTACAAATTTTGAATTAAGGTAAAGGTCTAATTGAGATTCAGAAAATAATGTGCGTTTTTTAGAGGGCGATATTTCTAGTCTCCAGACTAGAAATCCATATTTGCTGGTCTCCTGACCA
>CALDTJ010000135.1 GCA_937924145.1 uncultured Saprospiraceae bacterium | reverse complement strand
ACTGGCATAGGCAGTTTTATCGCAGGTATATTGTTAGCTTATATAGCTTTTCCAAAACAAACAGATATTGCCGATGTACCGCCCGAGGCGATTTATAAGTTAGGTGTTATTGGCGGGCCTGTTTTATTTGTATTTTATATTGTTGCTATTGGCTTATTATTGGCTTATCCGATTACTAAAAAACGGTATACAGAGATTCGAGCTGGTTTGGATGCTCGGTAAGATGGATTGACTTTTGTTAGTTCCGTTTGTAATATCACCTAATCAACTTCTGATTATCCACCAATTTAATCAACTCAGCGGAAGTATGTACTTGCACCCCAGGAGCAATACACTATTCTGTCTTCAAACTTTTAATAGGATTCACCAAAGCTGCTCTCAAAGACTGACTACCAACTGTGAGAAAAGCAATCAACATCACCAATAAACCAGCCAGACCAAAAATCCACCATTCCATATCAATTCGATATTCGAAATTATTCAGCCACTTATTCATTTGGGTATAAGCGATAGGAACAGCAATCAATAGACCACCAATTACCAAATAGAGAAAACTCTTGGACAATTGCAAGACAATATTAAAAGTAGAGGCACCCAATACTTTTCGAATACCAATTTCTTTTGTCCGTTGTTCCGTCATAAAAGTTGCCATAGCAAACAACCCTAAACAGGCGATAAAAATGGCTAATAATGAAAAAACCGTAAACAACTTCCCTGCACGATCTTCTGCTAAGTACATTTTAGCAAATCGATCATCTAAGAAAGTGTAGCGAAAGGGTTTATTAGGGGCAAAAGTCTTCCATAATTTTTCTGATTTGGCTATTAAATTATCCAAGGATTGGCTATTTGCTTTGACAGAAATGACAGAATTACTTTCCGCCAAAAATAGTCCTAAACTCTCCACTTTTCCTTTCAAAGATTCAAAATGAAAATCCTCTACTACACCGATAACGGTAGCAGGATTATCTCTAAATGGACTACGAATTTGTTTACCAATTGGGTCGATTAAACCAAACTCTTCCACCGCTCTTTGATTCAATATAACTGCCTGACTATCAGTCACCATCGTTGGCTCAAAATTTCGTCCAGCGATTAATTTCATACCTAGCGTATTGATATAATCTTCGTCTACTCGCCAGACTTGCATCCCTAATTGTGTTTGTCCAGCATTGACCTGATTGGTATAATAGGCCATCGAATTTCTATTTCCACCATCTAATGGTAAGTAGGAAGACATTGACGCATTTTTTACCTCTGGAATACTTTTTAATGCCTTTTTAAAACTCATTTTTTGATCGCCTAAAGTGTAGGTATCTTGAATCAATAAAACTTGATCTTTCTCAAAGCCTAATTTTTTATTTTGAATAAAATTCATTTGTTGATAAACGACCATTGTGGCAACAATTAGGCCGATAGAAATTGCAAATTGACCAACGACTAAACCACTTCGTAGCCAGCCACTTTTTGCTCCACGACTGAGTTTTCCTTTCAAAACTTGAATGGGTTCGAAAGCAGATAAATAGAAAGATGGATAAAGTCCTGCCAATAATCCTGCCCCAATAGCCGCTACTAAAAAAAGTGGAAAAAAAGTGAAATCCGTGTATGGAATCGTAAGACTTTTACCTGATAACTCATTAAAGAAAGGCAATAAGGCAGTGGCAATTACACTACCAACAATAAAAGCAAAAACGCTCATTAAGACCGATTCTACTAAAAATTGAGTCACCAATTGCCCTTTCATAGAACCTAAAACTTTCCGAACACCTACTTCTTTTGCTCTGTTGGCAGATCGGGCAGTCGATAAATTCACAAAGTTGACTAAAGCAATTACAAAAATAAAAAAGGCAATCAAGGCAAAAAGGCGAACATATCGGATGTCTCCATTCTCACCTAGTTGCGGCGAAAAACCATCTGAATACAAATGAATATCTGAAACGGGTTGCAATCGAAAACGGTAAAAATTGCCACCACTTAAATCTAATTCCAGCTGATTATTCTTAAAAGCAGGGATAAAATACTTATCGGAAAAAGCTTGTAATTTTTGGTTTAATCGCTCCATATCCGTCCCGTCTTTTACCGTGACGTAGCCATAATAATTATTAGCCACCCATTGCACTTGCTCACTATCATCTAAAGTTTTCATGGAAATGAAATAATCGTAGTCAAAATGCATTTGCTCTGGTAGGTTTTTCGTTACGCCTGTAATTCTAAAGGATTGATTTTCTTCATCGTCATTTAGCACTAAGGTCTCTCCTATTGCGCTTTGATTTGGGAAGTATTTTTGAGCAATTTTTTGGGTAATCACTAAGGTATTCGGCTCCGTTAAAATGGTTGTTATATTACCCTCTATCAGCGGCAAATGGAATAGCTCAAAAAGTGAGGGATCGGCGTAGACAAAACCTTCCTCAAATTTATTTTCTTGCTCCGTCGTTTTACGAACTAAATTGGTGCCAGCATTTCCAAAATAAGGATTGAGCCGAGCCTGACTAGTGATTTCAGGTAATTCTTCGACCATTATTACCGTAGAAACTGGTGGAATTGGTGGACTTTTACCTTTCCATTCTGCTAAGTTGCCATGCCTATAGACACGGTACAAATTTTCAACATTTGGATGTTGCTGATCGTA
>CALDTJ010000134.1 GCA_937924145.1 uncultured Saprospiraceae bacterium | reverse complement strand
GAGTTGGGTATTCTAACTTATCGAGATAATATTCTAAAAAAAGCAGTCTACGCATTATTATATCAGACTGATAAAAATGGTTTATTTTTTCCGATTAATGACGCTCAAAAAGGTATGTCTTGGAAAGCCAGAGAGGTAATCATGGCAGTAGACTTAGCATATCAACATTATGGCGAAGACCCCATGTTATTATCCGTAGCAGAAAAGCAAGGGAAAGTTATTTTGGACGAAGCAGGTTTTATGGTCGCTAGAGATTTGGCAAAAGGATTGGCTCAGCCAATGCAGCAGAAATCAATCGCTTATAAAGATGGAGCTGATGGCAAACAAGGTGGAGTAGCTATTTTAAGGAATAATACGGCGGATGACAATGAGTTATGTCTAGTGATGAAGTATTCTGAACAAGGCATGGGACATGGACATTTTGATAAATTATCCTACTCTTTGTATGATGAGACGGGAGAAATCATGCAAGACTATGGTGCGGCTCGTTGGGTGAATATTGACCAGAAAGGAGGTGGTAGATATTTAAAAGAAAACAATACTTGGGCAAAGCAAAGTATCGCTCATAATACGCTCGTTATCAATGAAACATCTCATTACAATGGAGATATTAGAATCGGTGAAAAGCATCATCCTGATCTTTATTATTTTAATGGAGAAGGCAATGTACAAGTCATCAGTGCGATATCGAAAAATGCTTATGAAGATGCAGCAATGCAGCGGACTATGGTGTTAGTGAAGGACGAAGGTTTCAAACATCCAATTCTAATTGATGTCTTTAAAGCATCTACTGAAACAAAAAGCCAGTTCGACTTACCAATATGGTTTCAAGGTCATTTGTTGTTGACGGATTTTGATTATGATTCAGAATTGACTTCCTTAAAAACGCTAGGGAATGGTCATGGCTATCAGCATATTTGGAAAGAGGCGAGTGGCAAACCGAAGAGCGATAATGCACACATTAATTGGTTTTCTAATGGTAAATTTTATTCTATGACCAGTGTGGTCGGCACAGATGATGAATTGATTTTTGCTAGATTAGGCGCCAATGACCCTAAATATAATTTAAGGCATGATCCTGCCTTTATAATTAGAAAAAAGGATACAAAAGATGTTACCTTTGTCTCCATTATTGAACCACATGGTCGATATAATCGGGTGACGGAATTGGCAGAAGATCCTTTTTCAAATATAGACAAAATAAATATTTTGCACGATGATGCAGCTTATACCGTTATTCAATTTAGTAATAAAGCTGGTAAGGAATGGACGTTATCATTGGCACACAAGGATGCTTCGGAGACTAGCAAACACCGAGTAGAAGTTGGTACGACCATCGTTGAATGGACGGGTGTCTATCAATTAAGTGGTAGTTAATGTGTTTAGACGTCCAAGATTTTCGAAACCTTTGAGATCTTTAGGGGGTGTGTAAAAACTCATGATTTGCTAAAGCTTTAAGTTTTAGTAAATCTATAAGTACTTGATAATAAATTTACTAAACCCGCCAGCCCGCACACAGTCTGGCGGGTTTAGCAAATTGTTACTCCAAATCGACTTTCTACACAACCCCATATAAACTCTACTATATATTTTACAAATCATAAAAACAAAATAATAAAAAATGCAAAGATTTAGTGACAAATACATCATCACAAAAGCAATGGATTGGGAAGAGCTTGGTGGAGGCGTATCAAGAAAATTCTTAGGTTACGATAACCAGATTATGATGGTAAAAGTGAAATTTGAGAAAGGAGCATTAGGTTCTCCTCATAAGCATTTTCACACACAAGCTACCTACTGCGTTTCTGGTAAATTTGAATTTGAAATTGATGGCGTAAAGCAAATTGTAGAAGCAGGAGATGGGGTATATATCGAACCTAATTTATTGCATAGTGCAGTATGTTTGGAAGAAGGGATGTTGATTGACACTTTTAGTCCTGTCAGAGAAGATTTCTTAAGTGGCGGTGAAGTCTCTTATTTTGGTGATAAAGAGTCATAAAGAATTACCTGAAGGCTAAAATAGTCTATCAATACAGTAGATTTCTTAGCACAAGACGACAAAACGAAAACCAATTAATTAATACAGGAAACGATTGATGATAGGCGATTACTGTCAATTTTCAACCGTAAACCGTCAACAGTAAATAATGAAATTAAATGGATTGCGCTGGTGGGTTGTTGGGTTAATTGCCCTTGCCGCTGTTATCAACTATATCGACCGTCAGGCGCTAGGTGTCCTTTGGCCAGATATAGCGGCTGACCTCTATCCCGATAAAACGGCAGATGAACGTAAGGAAATATATGGCTGGATTTCAGTTATATTTATATTTTCCTATGCTTTTGGTCAGGCTATTTTTGGGAAAATATTTGATTGGATTGGGACTCGATTAGGTTTCGCTTTATCTATTGGAGTTTGGTCTATTGCTACTGCACTGCATGCATTTGCACAGGGAGTAACCAGCTTTAGTGTTTTTCGAGCCCTTTTAGGAGTAGCAGAGGCAGGAAATTGGCCTGGAGCAGCAAAAGGAAATGCCGAATGGTTTCCAACCAAAGAAAGGGCATTTGCACAGGGATTATTTAACTCTGGTGCATCTGTTGGTGGACTTGTATCTTTGCCAATCATTGGATTTTTAGCAGCTTTTTTTAGTTGGCAGTATATTTTTATTACTGTTGGTGTATTGGGTTTGCTATGGCTAATTCCTTGGTTTATTCTAGTAAAATCACCACCTAAAGATCATCCTTGGTTAACAGATGATGAACGACAGTATATTTTGAGTGGTCAGCAAAATCAAGATTTAGATGAAGATGGAGTCCATGATGAAGGATATAATCCATCAACTGGGGAAATGTTATCTAGAAAAGAAAGTTGGGGAGTTATTATTGCCTCGGCTGCGATAGATCCTATTTGGTGGCTATTTGTTGTTTGGATTCCGATTTACTTAAATGAAGTTTATGGAATGGATGTACAAGAAATCGCCAAAAATGGATGGATTCCTTATGCTGGAGCAATGGTAGGTGCTTGGTTTGGTGGATTATTAGCTCAAAACCGTATCAAAGTCGGTTGGAGTGTGGATAGAACTCGAAAGTTAGTCATAACACTTGGATGTCTAATCATGTTACCAGCCTTATTAGCATTGTCTAACCCAGGGAGTCCATTGATCGCCGTATTAATTATGGCAGTCATATTGTTTGGTTTCCAGACAGCTATCGGAAATGTTCAAACCTTACCAAGTGATTTTTATGGTAAAAAATCGGTTGGTACCTTGTCAGGATTTGCAGGAATGGCTGCTAAATTAGGCGCATTTGGACTAACGGCACTTGTGCCAATACTTACAGCAGGTGGTAATTATTCACCAGTGTTTATAATTGGTGCAGCATTGGCTTTAATAGCCTTAGCAGCAGTATGGATATTATGTCCTAAAATCGAACCATTAAAACCGCAAAATAGTAAAATAGACACATTAAGATAATTTTTAATTAAAAATAAAATTTAGATTTAGTACAAAATAAATAATTATGTCAGAAAAAAAAGTAGCGATAGTAACTGGAGCAACAGCTGGTATTGGATTAGCAGTAGCAAAAAGGTTAGGAAATGATGGTTTTACCGTGGTAATTAACGGTATCAACCATGACGAAGGAGCGCAAAGAGTTAAAGAATTGCAAGCAGAGGGTATTACTGCTGAATATTACGGATTTGATGTTACCAAAGAAGATGCGGTAGCATCAAACATCAAAGCAATTGGCGAGAAGTACGGAAAAATTGATGTACTTGTGAACAATGCAGGTGGATTAGGTGGACGTTCAAGATTTGAAGAAATGACCACAGAATTTTACAGATTTGTCATGGCATTAAACTTGGATTCTGTGTTTTTTGCTTCTAGAGCGGCTATCCCTTACCTTAAAAAAGGAGATAACCCGACCATCATTAATTATACCTCCAATGCAGGATGGAATGCTGGTGGACCAGGTGCAGGAATCTACGGTACTTCTAAAGCAGCAGTACATACGATTACAAGAGCCTTAGCTAAAGATTTAGCAGAATATGGAATTAGAGTAAATGCAGTATCTCCAGGTACCATTGATACTGATTTTCATATTGGCATTAAATCTACTAAGCCTGAAGTATTCAAATCTTGGGCGAATAATATCATGCTAAAAAGATTAGGACAACCAGAAGATGTTGCTGGCGTAGTTTCTTTTTTAGCTAGTAAAGATGCAGGATTCTTAACCGCTGAAACGATTCAAGTAGGTGGTGGTCAAGCACTAGGAATATAATAAATAGAAGTCAGAGGTCAGAAGTCAGACCGTCCTTAGGGACTGTCAGAAGGCTACATCTGACTTCTGACAATCCATGTAGTGGATGTTTGACTTCTGACTTCTAAAAATAATATCAATGAGTCAATTCAAAGGAAAAGTAGCCGTTGTAACTGGAGGTGGTAGAGATATTGGTAGAGCTATATCTGTTGCCTTAGCAAAAGAAGGTGCTAATGTAGTGGTCAATTATAACAGTTCAGAAACAGGAGCAAACGAAACGGTAGCAGAGATAGCAGCTTTAGGCGGAAAAGCAATTGCAGTGAAAGCGGATGTATCAAATATGAATGATATTAAAAGCTTGAAGGCAAGAACAGTTAAAGCCTTTGGTGAAGAAGTTCACATTTTAGTAAATAATGCAGGTGGGCTTTTCGCTCGGAAAACATTACAGGAATTCGACGATGCTTTTTACGATTTAGTAATGAATGTCAATTTTAAGTCTACCGTTTTTGTCATGAAAGCTTTTGTTCCATTAATGGGTAAAGGCACCTCTGTTATCAATCTGTCTTCCTTAGCCGCAAGAGATGGTGGAGGAGGAGGATCTTCCTTATACGCATCTTCAAAGGGGGCGACCACAACTTTTACCAGAGCAATGGCAAAAGAACTTGGTCCTAAAGGAATCAGAGTAAATGCAGTTTGTCCAGGTTTAATTGGAACCAAATTTCATGATGATTTTACAAAAGATGAAATACGGGTTGCAGTGGCTGGTAAAACACCTGTGAGACGAGAGGGTAGAGCAGATGAGGTAGCCGATTTAGTAGTTTATTTAGCTTCTGAAAAAAGTACTTTTGTGACAGGAGCTAACTTTGATATTAATGGTGGTTTAGCATTTTCCTAATAAATATCATTTAATCTAGACAGTTTCATAAGAGACATAAAAGAATAAATTTACAAATTTGATTATAAACTGAGATATTAGAAAAATTTGGTAACTATTCACCAACTAGATTTACCACTCGTATTTTCTACCATTTAGATATTTAAGTTCATTTAGAACACGACTTAAATGCACTTAAATATCTAAATGGTAAAAATTAAGTCTAATTAGTTATATTGCTGAATAGTTACAAAATTTGTAAATTTATTTTGTC
>CALDTJ010000133.1 GCA_937924145.1 uncultured Saprospiraceae bacterium | reverse complement strand
CCATCATAAATTTGATGTAAGCCAAAGTTTTCTATTTTAGCCAAATTTGGATGTAGTTTTTTAAACGTTAATGCTCCAAAATCTAAGCTAAATTGATACCCTTGGATTTGATCCAATTGATCGCTATTGAAAGCAACTTCGTAAGTCTGTCCAGCTTGAAGTAGTTGATCTTGAATTTTTATTTCAAATACCTCATTTGTTGTTCTTGACTCTGCAATTGATAAGCTATTCGTTCGAGCATTGCCATTGACATCTCCAATTTTGATGGCGACAAAATCTATTGCTGTATTTGACTGTAAATCAGTGATTTGAATACTTTCATTAAGCACTGTTTGTAACGGATTTTGTTCGTCAAGTAGTTGATTCGTTGCTACAAAACGCCAGCTTTCATTCTTAGTAAATTCGGTATCTAAAGATAAAATTAATCTTCGTAGAATCACCAAATCAAAAGCCGTTACCGTATTAGATTTGTTGACATCCGCAGCAATGTATTGATACGGATTATCGAACAATTTTAAGCCTAAAATATGCTTAGAAATTAGAACTAAATCATAAGTGCTGACGCCATTTAATGGATCGGTATTTTTACTCGGTGTAATATTGTATGTACCGTTTTTAGCTAAAGTAAAATTAAATGTACCAGCGGTATTGGTCTGTTTTGTTTGTTGGTCCACTTTTACTGTTACATCTTCTACGGCTTGTTGGGTCCAACTAAGAATTTTACCATTGGCGACTAGCGTATCTGCATGGTCTAATTCCACTTCCTCACAAACTTGATTATTGTCTTGAATATTGACATAAGTCTCGCAGAAATCCCAATTATTCGCTGCATCAATCAAGTATAATCTGACCACTTGATTGCCTAAATAGCTACAAGTAAATTCGATGTTTTCTGGTAGTGCGTGAATACTTGCAATATGCGTAGGGGCTGTTCCTAAGCTACTATGCCAAATGCGGTAGGCTAGTTTTTCTGTATTAGTACAATTATCACCACTATTTTGATCTAAATCCTTTGCCCAAACGGCTACTTTTCCATTCTCCATCAAATTGGTAGCGGACCCATGTAAGCAATAAGGCGTCGGTTTTTTACAATCAACAAAATAATGTTGACCGTTTGCCTGTGCTACATTTCCACACGCATCAGTTACTTTCCATGCTACCCTTAAATTATTGGTGGTACTTACTGTTCTAGTGAAAGCAGCACCTGTTCCACTATCGACTTTGATGTTGTTTAGGTAGACTTCCCATTCATAACTTAAAGCGGCGGAACTTTGTGGATTACAGTCGGTAGCAGAGATACTAAAGACTTTTTCTTGCTCACAATTATCCATTGAAATACAATCATCTACAGGATCGATTTTTATAATTGGCGCTGTATGGTCCTGTACTTTTAAAACTTGTGAATATTGCAAAGTTCCAATAGTACCTAAAGCCCTATTGTTTAGCAGATCTTTTGCCGTAATGGTCTGATTGTCTGTGACCACTCCTTTTGCATTTTCCTCTCTTTGAATCGTTGTTATTGGGGTGCCTGGTTGATAAACGCACCAGTTAATAATGGTGAAAGTTCGAACTGTTTTCAGGCAGGCATCCTCCACTGTGGTGAACGTTTTTTCTGTTACTTCATAAGCTAAAGCATCGCAAGGTCCATTGATAATTTCCAGTGTGGTTTCTGGTATTTCATCCCCGCAGGTTCCTTGCCAATCAGCAGGCAAAGTAATACTCCAATCAGGCTGATAAGATATGGTGATTGTTTGTTCCGCCCAATTAGAAGTATTCCCTTGACCCTGCCAATCTTTTGCTCGATAACGTCTTTTAACAATGGTTTGTCCGCAGTTTTTGGCTAATAATTGATACTGTTGTTCAATTACTAAAACATCGCATTTAGCATTATCTGAACAAGCTGGATTGCCGTAATTTTCATTATAAAATTCGATTTGTTCGTCGCTTAAATTGACCCATTCTTCGTTGTCCATTTGTCCATTATCATTCACATCGGTTGTGACTCCAAAATCAGCTAAATGATCCTCGTCGCAAGTACCAAATTGATCTGGTAATGGACTACAAATTGGTTGGATTTTATCTGCTGGTCGGACGGTCATCCAACAAGTATTTTGATTGCCATTTTTATCTGTAACTCTCAAGTGGACTTTGATGTCTTGGTGTACATCTGCACAACCAAAACCTACTTTCTCACTCCACACCAATTGATCCCGACTAACCTCATATTTTACAATGCCACAAGCATCGTAACTGCCATTATCAATAGCGGAGTAGTGTAATTGTGCGCTATCCTGTGCAATAGATAAGTTAATCACATCGGTGCAAATAGGAGTTGGAAGGGTATTATCTTCGATGAAAAAATAGCGGAAACAGCTATCTTCTTTCACTTGTTCCTGACAACTATCAAATGCTCGGTATCCGACCCTGAAAGTATCACTTGGCAAGCTGACTTCTGATAACTGATTCCCTAGTTTTATCCAAATATTATTTTCTAGTTGTTCGACGGTATAAGCTGCTACGTTTGCTTTGC
>CALDTJ010000132.1 GCA_937924145.1 uncultured Saprospiraceae bacterium | reverse complement strand
ACACTTGATACGGATCTATAAAATTCAAAATAATCAAAAGCTAATTTTTCTTTAGTTTTTAGGCGTAGCTTTTTTAATGGATCAAAATCAATTGATTGCTCATATTCTTCTAAAAGCCCAATGTCTAATATTTTTAATTTTGCCATCTACTTTTTTTACAAACTTAGGATATTTTGTTTATAAGTAACGAGCAAATAATAAATAGTGGATTTGGGGCTAGAGATTTTGTTCTAAGACTAGGCATTTTTTTGAAGAATAGCACCGCTATTCCTCAAAAAAATAACGACGCCTTAGGGCAAAAGATCAGCTCCTAAATGCATTAGTTGTTTTTTACTCGTTACTAAGCTATACAGAATCAGGACTATTTAATAGAGTGTCTATTTTACGCTTGCGCCAATTCAAATACAGTTATCTCTGGTCGCACATTAAATCTAACCTGCATTAGATGCCCCAAAGCACGATTGATGTACAAGGTTCTTCCATCTAATAAATCTATTTCTCCTGCGGTATAGTTTTTATTTTTTACGGGTAATAATGGAGGTGGTAAAAACGGTGGCTTACATTGTCCTCCATGCGTATGACCCGATAAAATCCAACCTTGATATCCATTCCATACATGTAGATCGCAAGCATCAGGGTTATGGCACAAAAGGATATTAGACTTAGTTTTATCATACTGCTTCATAACTAATTCGGGCTTGAAATTTAAGCCCCATAAATCATCAAAACCAATAAAATTTAGCCCCTCTATTTCTGTCTGTTCATTCTTTAATAAGGTGATTCCATTGTTTACCAAGATACTGGATATTTCATCAGCTACTTTTTGTTCTGACCAATCTTTACCATAGTCGTGATTGCCTAAAATTCCAACTGTACCCAATTTCCCTTTTACAGTATGCTGTAATACTTCTTTTAATTGTTTGTACTGCCTTTCATTTCCATAATTGACATAATCCCCCGTATAAACAACATAATCTGGTGCTAATTTTTGTGCTTTTTGGAAAGATTCTATAAGGTATTGATAATCAAACCTATCTCCGACGTGTATATCACTTATTTGCATTAATGTCTTGCCGACTAATGCTACTGGGAGGTTCTTTATAGGCATTTTTTTGTAGACGAATTCCAGCCAAAATGGCTCGATTTGATAGGTGTATAAACCTGTTAGAAGAGAAGTCGCACCGAGTCCGTAGATTCCATTTTTTAGGAGATTTCTTCTGGTCATAATTTGTTGGATTAAATGTTTGGATACCCCTAAAATAATAGGATTAGATAGCTGCCAGCCCTCGAAGGGCTGGCAGCTATCTAATCCTATTATTTTAGCACTTTTTCAATTAACTAATCGCCCCAATCAACTCTCTAGTATATTCAGCCTGTGGATTATTATAAATAGCATCGGCATCCCCGATTTCCACCACTTTCCCATCTTTCATCACCATAATCCGATCACTAATAAACTGTACGACCGATAAATCGTGCGAGATAAAAATATAAGTCAAATTAAATTGTTCTCTTAAATCAATCAGTAAGTTTAAAATCTGAGCTTGAATGGAGACATCCAAAGAAGACACACATTCATCACAAATCAAAAATTCTGGTTGCAAAGCCAAAGCACGAGCAATACAGATTCGTTGTCGTTGTCCACCTGAAAATTCGTGAGGAAAGCGCATGAAATGACTTGCATTTAGCCCAACCGTTTCTAATAAATCAATGGTTTTATCCCGATACTGTTTATCGTTTTTCCACAAGCGGTGGACTTTCATCGGTTCCATAATAGCCAATCCAATAGGCTGCGTTGGATTCAAGGAACTGTAAGGGTCTTGGAAAATGATTTGCATTTTTTTGCGAATAGTATTCCAAGTTTGGTCATCAGCCGTTAATAGGTTTTGTTGAGTGTAGATCACTTCGCCACTTTGTGCTTTTTCTAAACCTAAGATAGTCCGTCCCAAAGTAGATTTTCCACAACCAGACTCTCCAACTAAACCAAATGTTTCTCCTTTAAAAACTTCAAAAGTTACCTCATTTACTGCTTTGACGAAGCTTGTTGTTTTGCCAAAGAAATTCTTTCCAGCAGGATACCAAGTTGATAAATTTTTGACTGTTAAAATAGGTGTTCCTGTATATAACTTTGCCTTTCTAGTGGCAACTTCTTGTGGATTAAGTGTGAAATCAACGGCTGTTTCCTGCTCGAAACTGTCTATTGTCGGTAGTCGTTTTAAATGTTGATTGATAGAAGGACGGCACGCTAATAATCCTTTCGTATATGGATGTTGAGCATTTTCAAAGATGGTTTTTACCGTTCCGCTTTCAACTATTGCTCCTTTTTTCATCACCAAAACTCTATCAGCAATGGAACGGATAACCCCTAAGTCGTGAGAGATGAATAAGATAGATAGTTGATATTCTGTTTTCAAATCATTCAGCAGTTCCAAAATGCCTTTCTGGACTGTTACATCTAATGCCGTTGTTGGCTCGTCGGCAATCAATAACGTAGGCTGGCAAGAAAGCGCCATGGCGATCATTATTCGCTGTTTCTGACCACCAGATAATTGATGCGGAAATGCGTTAAAGATTCGTTCTACCTCAGGTAATTTTACCTTTTGGAAAAGTGCTAGCGTTTCTTTTTTGGCTTGTTCAAAAGTCTTTTTCTGATGTAATTGAATAACTTCTGTTACTTGTTTCCCACAAGTCATCACGGGATTCAAAGAGGTCATTGGTTCTTGAAAAATCATGGCAATTTTACGACCTCTAATTTTTTCAATTTGAGCTTTTGATAATTTCGTTAAATCTGTCGTTTGCCCTTCTTCCAGAATGATTGCCCCATTTGGCATTTTTGCAATGGTTGGTAATAGCTGCATAATGGATAATGCCGTAATGCTTTTACCAGAACCAGATTCACCTACGATACCAATCGTTTCTCCTTTTTTTAGGGTGAAACTATTGTTATCGACTGCTTTTACTAAACCATTTTCAGTTTCGAAATGGATGGATAGATTATTTATTTCTAGGAGATTATCACTCACGCAAGGATTTCTTTAAGATCTAAGGATAGATTAGGTAATACTTTTGAGGGAATTAGTCCCTCTTTAGTAATTGTTGTCGTTTTTTTAAGTTTCCCCTTTTTGTTATTGAAAACTTCAATTATTCCTTTATCTGGATAGATAATCCAATATTCTAGCACATTATGTTTTCCGTATATTTCTTTTTTCTCTTTTTCATCAACGGACTTAGTACTTCTTGATACAATTTCTACTACTAAATCTGGTGCTCCAATAATGTGGTTTTGTATAATATCCTTTCGCGCATTTGAAACGAATAATAAATCTGGTTGAAAGATATTTTTTTTGTTGAATTTGACATCTAGTGGAGCAAAAAAGACATTACCTATTTGATTTGTTTTTAAAAAGATGCGTAATGCTAAATATAGATTTCCTAGTATTTCTTGGTGTTGTTTGAATGGGGAGGGCATATAAATTAGTTTTCCTTGGATCAATTGAAAAGGCGCAGATTCTGGTAGTTGGTTATACTCATTTTCTGTATAAATATTTTTATCGTTGTCAATATGCGTTAGTACCGGAATACCATCTTTATCTCTAAAAAGTATTTGCCCTCTAATCATGACAAAAGGATCATTGCCCAAAATGCGGTCGAAGTCCGCACTATAAGTCGGTAGGAAAAATGGAAGTTCTTGTTGTGCTAAAACTTTTGTCATAAGCTTACTTTTTCCAAAGTTAATGATTTTTTCAAAAATTTGCTATTGTTGTTGCAAATCAGCAGCTACGGCAATCACCTCTTTCATCATGCCTTTAATATGCGTTTCTGTAGTCAGTGGATTCATCACCGTTAGACGCAAATACCGTACTCCTCGAACTTCTGAAGATGTAATATAAAAATTTCCTCGTTTGACTACTTCATTCTGTAAGGCTAATTGAAAAACATTATCGTTTCCGAATTTGGTATATAAAAAGCAAACGATGTTTGCCTCCGTTTCATAAGGACAATCGAAGTCGGGGTGTTCATAGATAATTTGCCTAAACTTTTTTGTGTTATCATATTGATTATCAATAAATTGTGCCATGCCTTTTTCTCCTTCTGCCGCTAAAACCCAAAATAATTTGGTGGCAATAGCTGCTTTTGTACATTCTACCGTATGGGTAATGATATCAAAACCAATCGCTTCTTTTTCATAAAAAAGATAACTTCCTTTTTGCTGAAAAGTAGTGCTTAAGGTTTTATGATTTTTGAATAAAACAGCGGCTGATAGAGTAGAGGTTCGCAACATTTTATGGGTATCCCACACTAAAGAATTGGCTCTTTCTACACCTTTTAAATAATGCTTTTGATTAGGTGAAACCAATGCACTTGCACCATGTGCGCCGTCTACATGAAACCACAATCCGTTTTCCTCACAAAAATGCCCTATTTCGTCTATTGGATCGTATAAGCCAGTAGCCGTTGCACAAGCGTTCGCTACAACTGCCATCACTCTTTTACCTTCGTCTTTTGCGCTTTGGTAAGCGGGTATTAAATCTTCTGGTTTTAAAACTTCCCAATCGTTCACAGCTACAGGACGGAAAGCATTTCTACCCATTCCCATCATAGAGATAGATCTAGCAATGCAATAATGTGCAACTTCTGATCCTAATACAACTAAGTCGTTAGGTGTTCCTTCCATCCAAGATTCGGGGGCAATAGCTGCTCTTGCTGCTAAAAGTGCCGTCAAATTGGCAACTGAACCACCATGTGTTAATACCCCGCCGCCACTATTTGCAGCTTTTTGAAAATCTCCTAAATGTTCCCCTTTGAACCAGCCCACTTTTTCCAACATCCAATTGATAATAACGTGCTCAACTGCTGAACCTGCTGGCCCCATTTCATAGATTGCCATCGGATTGTTGATAACTCCATGCACAAAATCTGCCATACTCGATGCTACGTGAGGAACGGATACCTGATGTCCGATATAGTGTGGATGATGCATGTGTTGCGTATTGGGTAAATATACATCGAGAAATTCACCTGCGGTTTGAGGAGTAAACCCGCCTTCTCTGATCCATTTTTCTAATTGCATAGACTGAGCGAGTTCTGCGATAGGTTTTTGTACTAGTACTTTGCCTTTGCCTGCTTGGCTTTCGCCCAAATAGGTTTGTAATTTTTCGGTGACTATATCGGCGACAGCTCTGAAATCTTGTGGGTTATTTTGCATAGATTTTAATTAGTGATTTTATTAGTCGAAACAACAATCAATTTCTTCAAATAGTTGCCCCAAAAATAGATAATACTTTTCTGAAACTACCTTGTTAATTTTCATTTCTAATGTCTTTTTATTAACTTTCGATATATAACAAGAATGCCCCCCTTACTAGCTTAATTTTCCTCCCACTTAAAGCTATTTTTTAAACAATCATTTTAAAAACTTAGACTACACAAACATGAGAAAACTAAACGCTGTATCCGTCTTGGCGGTCGCACTTGCCTTTGGCGTATTATTTCTGACCAATCAAGGCTTTAAACTCACCGAAGAAAAAGAACAAATTTTACAAAAAAATCAAACCTTAGTCTCCCAAATTTCAGAATTAGATGAATTGAAAATTGAGCTAAATAGAGAGATCGATACGCTCATGAATGAATATACTCAAGCAACGGAGGAAAACGATTTGCTTAAAAAGCTACTTAAGAATTCTAAACAAAAATTAGCTGCTACCACGTCCAATTTCCAACAATTTAAATTAGCGTCTACTTCTGCTATCCAATCTCTCAAAGAAAGTATTCAACGCTTGGTCAAAACAAAAACTAGCTTGGAAACTAATATCCAAAAAACTAATGAGGCTAATGATGTGCTATTGGATCAAGCGGGTATTGATCGGACTGTTTTCAAACAGATTATGAGTAGTTCGGATGATCCAACGGTTACTTTTCAGCAGTTGGAAAACGAATTTAAGGTGGTGAAAGAACGTAGAGAAGAGGCGGCTAGAGCTAGAGCAGCTCGGCGAGTGAAGGTTAAATCTAATCAAAAACCTAAAGAGGTAGATCGAAAAGTGCTTAAAGCAACGGCTTTTAGGACGGAAACAGAAATGAAGAACGGTAAATTGACGGCTAAAGCGAAGAGAGTCAAGAAAGTGATTGTGAGTTTTGATTTGCATGATGTGCCTGCATCGGATATGAGAGAGCAAGCTATATACTTAGTCATGAAAGGTGCGAACGGCAAGTTGCTTAATAAAGATGCCGAAACGGTGAAAGTGATGATTGAGGGGCGAAAACAGGAAATTCGAGTTGTCTCTACCAAAAAGGTAATTTTAGATAAGAAACAACGTGTTTTCTTTCGATTCGAAGTGCCAGATAGATTGGAGGAGGGGTATCACAAAGTTGAAATTTATACGGCTGCTGGACTGCTAGGGAAGACTAGTTTTAGAGTAGAGAAGTAGTGATTTGTAAAATAAATTTGAATTAATGTGACCACGAAAACCA
>CALDTJ010000131.1 GCA_937924145.1 uncultured Saprospiraceae bacterium | reverse complement strand
ACGGTGTAGAAATAGATTTACAAATTTAGGGTAGCTTATTTTGTTGCTAGTTTTGGCTTTGAAAACAGGAGTTATGTTGATATAATGACTGTTTTCAAAGTTAAAAATAGCGGCAAAAGAAGCAGCATAAATTGTAAGTTTATTTTTTCACCATTCCTTACACCAAGTAACCCAATAATTGAACTTCGTTTATCCCAAATAACTTGATCGCTAATATCATCTCCTAAAACATTCTCCACCTTATGACTTAACAATTGAGTGTAAGCCACGCCAAAACTAAATTTTTTCTAAAAATAATCGTCTATTGGAAAACCGAGATAAGTTAAATAAAGCGGAATTTCAAGATAATTTAAATGAATCTTCCCAAAATCGGTAATTGGATAAGCAATAGGCACTACATATTCCCCTGCTTGGCTATAAATCAATTCAGCGGAAAGCTCCAATCTTGTTTTTAAATTCGTCGCAACTTTGAGACCCGTATGTAAACCAACGTAGCCAGCTATATCAGCTCCTGCCAATTCAGAAAGATTAATGCCACCGACCACTCCTAACTGAAATTGCTGAGCCTGACCATTTGTAATTATGTACATTTTATGGAAAATTGAAAAAAAATTAGAATGGAAAATTGAGTGAGTAGATCGAATTTTTCGATATATCGAAGCAAGCATTTTATTATAAACAAAAAAATTCCTGCAACTTATGAGGGACAAAGCGGCAGGAATCAACAACTAAAATAAACAAACATACTATGAGAAAACTTATGCAAAGATATAGAATATAAATAATATATTATAACTTTTTTTAATTTACTGTAAAAAAAATGTGTTAAGCGAGCCAAACCCATAAGAAAGCGGTAGGATTTAATTAGAATAAAAAAATTAACTAAAATCAATAGGGAAAAAACTAATAAAATCAAGCATAATTTTTAACAAATGCCTTGACTAGTTAACTGATATTTTATTTTTTACAATATAACCATCTGGATAATATTCTAAATGTTCTCAAAGGTCTAAATACTAAAATAAGGAAGTCGCAAATCAAGAGGATAAATTGTGATAATAAAAATAAAATTTCATCAATCAACAAAGGCATTTTTTCATCGTTTCTTAGTGATTCTGACTATATTTGCATTTTTTTTAGCTAACGTGCTAACTAACTCTACTTTGACACCTTCGTTTTAAATGATGCTCGTAGCCTTCGGCAACTCGCAGGAGGGATTTCTAAAGTGTCAAAGTAGAACTAATTAGTACTTAATATGTAACTATTCACCAACTAGATTTATCATTCATTTTTTCTACTAATTAGCTATTTAAGTTCATTTAGAACACGACTTAAATGCACTTAAATAGCTAAATGGTAAAAATTAAGTCTAATTAGTTATGTTGCTGAATAGTTACCTTAATATTAAAAAATTCACCCAAGTTATTTAAATCTTAAAACCATAAATATGAGTTTTGACTTAATCGTAATCGGAACAGGACCAGGAGGTTATCCAGCAGCTATTCGTGCTTCTCAGTTAGGAATGAAAGTAGCCGTTGTAGAAAAAGAATCTTTAGGTGGTATTTGTTTGAACTGGGGATGTATCCCTACTAAAGCGCTTTTGAAAAGTGCACAAGTATTTGAATATATCAATCATGCGGAGGACTATGGCATTAAAGTAGGAAAACCTAAGGCTGATTTTACTGGAATGGTCAAAAGAAGTAGAGGAGTCGCTGATGGCATGAGTAAAGGGGTCACTTTCTTATTGAAAAAAAATAAAGTAACCGTTTTAAATGGTTTTGGAAAATTAGCGAGAGGAAAAAAAGTAGAAGTAACGGATGAAAGTGGAAAAACTACTACTCACGATGCGAAGCATATCATCGTGGCAACGGGAGGTCGAGCTAAAGAATTGCCAAATTTACCAATTGACGGTACAAAGATCATTGAATATAGAAAGGCGATGAGCTTAGAGAAGCAACCAAAAAGCATGGTCATTGTAGGTGCAGGTGCTATTGGAGTTGAATTCGCTTATTTCTATCACTCCATCGGTACAGAAGTTACCATAGTTGAGTTTATGGAACAAGGATTAGTGCCTAGAGAAGACAAAGATATTTCTAAGCAATTAGGCCGTATCTATAAGAAGAAAGGCATTAAAATATTAGGTAATACCGCAGTTGAAACAGTTGATACTAAAGGAAAAGGTTGTGTAGTTACAGCTAAAAATAGAAAAACAGGAAAGGTCGAAACCATCAATTGTGATGTCGTTTTATCGGCTGCAGGTGTAAGTCCAAATACAGAAAATATCGGATTAGAGGCATTAGGTATTGTTACAGAAAGAGGATTGATCAAAGTAGACGAATTTTACAATACGAATGTGGCGGGTATTTACGCTATTGGTGATGTGGTCGCAGGCCCTGCCCTAGCCCACGTTGCAACCGCAGAAGCTATTGTTTGTGTTGAAAAAATTGCTGGAGAAAATCCGTCTCCAATTGACTATAATAATATTCCTGGTTGTACCTATTGTTCTCCAGAAATTGCCTCTGTTGGTTATACAGAGCAAGGAGCTAAAGATGCTGGATACGAAATCAAAGTAGGCAAATTCCCATTCTCTGCTTCTGGAAAAGCAAGTGCTGCTGGTGCAAAAGAAGGATTCGTAAAAGTTATTTTTGATGCTAAATACGGTGAATTCTTAGGTGCGCATATGCTAGGTGCCAACGTGACGGAAATGATTGCAGAAGTTGTTGCAGCTAGAAAATTAGAGACTACTGGTCACGAAATCATTAAAACTATCCACCCACACCCAACTATGAGTGAAGCTGTTATGGAAGCTGCAGCGGAAGCTTATGGTGAAGTGATTCATTTGTAACGAGTTACGGGTTGCGAGTTACGGGTTGCGGGTTTTCTCATAACTCGCAACACGCAACTCGCAACCCGTAACTCGCAACTAATTCCCTCCCACCTTTTAGACCCAAATAATGGTACAACTTTTCGTTACTGGCGGCACCTTTGACAAAGAATATAATTTCATTACAGGCCAGTTGTATTTTAAGGATACCCACATTAAGGAAATGCTTGAAAGAGGGCGTTGTAATATCACGGTCGATATAAAAACATTGATGATGGTGGACAGCCTAGAATTAACTGACACCGATCGTCAAATTATTGCCCATAATTGTCGAAGATCTGCTGCTGATGAAATTGTCATCACACATGGTACAGATACGATGGTCAAAACGGCAGAGTATTTAGCCAACGAAAATATTTCGGGCAAAACCATTATCGTCACTGGTGCGATGGTTCCTTATGCTTTTGGTACTTCTTCTGATGGATTTTTTAATTTAGGTAGCGCAATTGCTTTTGCTCAAGCCTTACCAGAAGGCGTATATGTGGTAATGAATGGTCGCTATTATTTATGGCATAATGTGCGTAAAAACCGAGAGACTGGGTTCTTTGAGGAAGTTATTTAACGTTTTAGTTGTTATTAAAATGTTATTGAAGTTTTAAAAGGTGTATTTTGGTAATAATTCTATACTTTGGCGACTATAATTAATCTACTCTACCCTACAAAAATAATTTTTGCTAAAATGAGTATATGAGAAAATGATTAAATGTTGACGCAAATTGGATCTGAGTAACCTAATTTTGAACCAATTGTCCCTATATTTACTCATTTTATCATTCAGTCATCTGCCCGCCTAGCGGCAGTCGGGCGGGTTTACTCATTCTTTACTATTTCAAAAAAAGTAGGGTACAATATATTTAATCAGTCACCTCTACAAAACGTGAATGAATGAAATGCAGTCCAACTAGTCTAAATTTACTCATTTACTAATTTTTTCATTTACTCATTTTCATTTCATCCATAAAACCGTGACTATTATCTAAAAATTAATTATGCAAGTAGATAAAAAGCTAATTTTAAAACTAGAAAAGCTGGCTCGACTAAAATTGTCTGACGGAGAAAGGAATAAGATTCAAGGCGACTTGAATAATATTCTACAAATGGTTGGAAAATTAGAAGAGTTAGATTTAGATAACGTGGAACCTTTAGTTTATATCAACGAAGAGGTCAACGTATTGAGAGAAGATGAGATCAAGCATCAAGTAGATCGCAAATCAGCACTTTCCAATGCTCCTGATAAAAACGAAGAGCATTTTAAAGTCCCTAAAGTGATTGATTTGAAGTAGACCACATCTATCTGTTCTCTATTAAAACACCCTTTAATAAAATCATCCGACTGCTATGGACCCAATTATTTCGATTAAAAATCTAAAGAAAACGTATGTCATGGGCGCTGAAAAAGTACACGCACTAAAGTCTATTACCCTTGACATCAAAAAGAATGAATATGTGGCGTTGATGGGACCTTCTGGTTCTGGTAAATCAACACTCATGAATATTCTCGGATGCCTCGATACAGCAACTTCCGGAAGCTACTTACTTAATGGTAAAGATGTGAGTCAAATGACTGATGATCAATTGGCAGATATTCGTAATACGGAAATTGGTTTCGTATTTCAAACCTTTAATCTACTGCCACGCACAACGGCTTTAGATAACGTCGCTTTGCCCATGATTTATGCTGGCGCTTCAAAAAGTGTACGTCATAAGCGCGCTGCAGAAGTGCTTGTTAATGTGGGGCTTTCAGACAGAATGGACCACAGACCTAATCAATTATCTGGTGGACAACGACAACG
>CALDTJ010000130.1 GCA_937924145.1 uncultured Saprospiraceae bacterium | reverse complement strand
GGTATCTTTTGATAAAATATTGCCGATAACTTCGTTAAAATTTATTTCCGTAGCGAAGGCTATGCAAAGAAATTTTGCCTCGTTCTCGACAAATTTTATGTCAAAATCTACCCGACACTATCAACTTGACTGACTACTAAGCTTTGATATAACGGAAATTTAGTCGGGGGTGTGTAAAAAGTCGATTTTATCAACAAATTATTATTTTTAATAAAATGTTTATCGTTGACTTTGATGGTTTTAAATATGTCTAGAGCGTCAGATAGAAAATGGATACTCTTAAAACTAGTTTTGTCAACATCTAAATCAGTTGTCCTTCATTTATCTGTTGTATACTTTTTTTTGTACAACGAATAAATGAAGGACAACTGATCTAAGTAACGGCAAAACAATAACTCCGCCATTTGGACGGTTTCTTTTGCCCTCATTTTCTACCAAAAATTATTTCCGTAGCCCTGCTATGAAAAGAATTTTTGGCAAAAACTGAGAACAAAATAACCTCGCCCAACTTGACGGATTTATTATTTCGTCGTTACTAAGCGTTGACATATCAATTTTCAATCTGATTATCTATCAAACCCGACTTTTAAAGCTCCAACACCAACCGCAACATATCCTTATGCTGAATTCCCATTTCAAAGATCGGCTCCTCATAATTTTTCAAGAAAAAATCTTTGTCTATACTATCCACTCGAAAGCCTGCTTTTTGGTAAAAAGCTAGTTGATACCCAAAAGTACCTGTACCTAATTCCAAGCGTTTTACTCCCAAATCTCGGGCAGATTGAATGATAGACTCAAGCATTTTTGCCCCAATTCCTTTTCCTTGAAAATCTGGATGAGTTGCTATATTCATCAACTCTAAAGTAGTTTTGTTAATTGACTGCAAAACATATACGCCTACCACTTTTTCTGCTAACTTTGCTATATAACAATACGATTTATCAAGGTAGGCTTTAACTTTCTTTTCAGAGGGGTCTGCCTCTAATAATAGCTCCATTGGAGTATTTGTTGGTAAGACTTTTAGTATATTCAATGTTTTTATATCAACCACCATTTTAGCCAAAAATATCTTTAAGAAAAGAGTAATATTACGAGTATAAGCATTTAGTATAAGATGATGAAATTTAGACACATTTTTAATCACTATATTAAATTTGATTACCTTTGTTACAACAAAAAAATCGAAAAATGACTACTATAAAAACATCTTATAATAGACGTTCCTTTTTAAAAACTTCTGCGCTTGCTGGCGGAGGTATGATGATTAGCTTTAGTTGGCTAACTGCTTGCGAATCGACCGCTGAAAAGGAAGTGAATACCCTACCTAAAGAGTGGTTCAACCTCAATGCCTATTTGAAAATTGGAAATAATGGACTGATAACTATTATATCTCCCAATCCCGAAGGTGGGCAGAACGTCAAAACGTCTATGCCCATGATTGTAGCAGAGGAATTAGATGTAGATTGGAAGGACGTGGTAGTGGAACAAGCACCTTTAAATACCGATTTATATAGCCGTCAATTTATTGGTGGTAGTCAGGCGATTCGGCGAGGTTGGAAAGGGCTGAGAATGGCAGGGGCATCTGCTAGACAGTTGCTTATACAAGCGGCTGCCCAAGCTTGGAAAGTTCCATCTACAGAAATTACCACTGAAAAAGGGGTACTTTCTCATAAAAAAAGCGGTAAGTCTGCTAACTACGGCGAAATGGCTGCGACTGCGGCTAAACTCCCAGTACCAGAAGAAGTGCAATTAAAAGAAATCAATGATTTTAAAATTATTGGTACGTCCAAAAAGAATGTAGATGGGAAAAATATTGTAACGGGTCAACCGCTATTTGGCATTGACACTCATCGAGAAGGGATGCTGATTGCCATGATCGTCCATCCTCCTGCTTTTGGCCTACAACTAAAGTCAGTCGATGATTCGGCAGCCAAAGCAATGGATGGAATCAAAGATATTTTCACGATTAACCTCTTTGAAGATAACTACGAAAAACTCTTCTTTGATACGTGTGCGTTTCCTAATGTAGCAGTCATCGTAGGTGATTCTACTTGGCAAGTATTAAAAGCAAAAAAAGCATTACAATTAACTTATGAACCTATAGCTGCAAAGACAGAAACAACCGACCGATTTGGCTCCAAACTTACTAAACATACTCCAGCAGGCTTAGAAAACACCAGCAACCATTTCAAAATAATGGAAGAAATGGCTACTAAATCAGCTACGGTAAAAAGAAAAGATGGAAATCCGAAAAAAGCATTCGAAAACGCTGCTAAAGTCATCGAACGAACTTATACTGCTCCATTTCTTGCTCATAATTGTATGGAGCCAATGAACTTCTTTGCGGATGTAACCACTGAAAAAGCAGAATTGATAGGTCCACTACAAAAACCAGAATTTACCGAACAAGCACTATCCGCTCGACTTGGTTTACCGATAGAAAATATTGATATAAAAATGACCCGATTAGGAGGTGGCTACGGCCGACGTTCTTATGCGAATTGGGCATTGGAAGCGGCACTCATTTCTCAAAAAATGAACGCTCCTATCAAACTTATCTATACTCGTGAAGATGATATGACCGGGGGGATTTATCGGCCTGCTTATCATGCAATCTATCGTGCAGCTTTAGATAAGGATAATAACTTGATTGGTTTTCATATAAAAACGGGTGGTATTCCAGAAAGCCCACTCGCTGCCAACCGTTTTCCTGCTGGTGCTGTTGAAAATTATCTTGCGGAGGATTGGACAATTGATACAAATATTTCTGTCGGTTCTTTCCGTGCGCCTAGATCCAATTTTATGGCTGCCGCCGAACAATCTTTTTTGGATGAAGTAGCAGAAATTGCAGGTAAAGACCCTATTGATTTTCGGTTAGCACTACTTAAGCGTGCCAAAGAAAATCCTGTTGGTGAGAAAAATGATTACGACGCTGCTCGATATGCTGGTGTGTTAGAACTGGTTCGACAAAAATCAAATTGGGATAATCAAGCAAGTAATTCACATCGTGGGGTAGCTGCTTATTTTTGTCATAATTCCTACTCCGCACAAGTTTTAGAAATGACTATTGAGGGGGGCAAACCTGTGGTACAAAACGTTTGTTGTGCCGTAGATTGTGGGATCATTATCAACCCCGATGCTGCTAGTAATTTAGCTGAAGGTGCTATTGTAGACGGCATTGGAAATGCGCTCTACGGTCGATTAACTTTTAAAGATGGAGTCCCCGAAAAAAGTAATTTTGATCAGTATCGAATGATTCGAATGCAAGAGGCGCCTAGAAAAATAGACGTACATTTTGTTGAAAATACTATTGATCCAACGGGCTTGGGAGAACCAACATTTCCACCAGTTTTTGCAGCACTTGCTAATGCTTTATATCAAGCTACTGGTAAGCGTTTTTATCATCAACCTTTTGAAATTGAAAAATCTTTGAATGGGTAATATTATTTGCTCGTTCCGAAGTTTGTAAAACACCAACTATGAATAAGTACTTATTGCTAAATCTTTGTCTTCTATTGAGCTTGATGAGCAGTTGCGCTCAAACTAAAAACCTAAACAGTTTAGATGCTCCTCAAACTGACAAAACGCCCAAAACAGCTTTCACCAAGATGTATTTACCTGTTTGGGAAGAGGCGATGGAACATTGTCTAGCAGTCGCTGATGCTATGCCTGAAAAGCTATATACCTATAAACCCACTGACGTCAGCAAAACCTTTGCAGAACAGATGGTGCATATCGCTACGTCCACCGAATTACTAACCAAACGATACGTGCAAGGCATGGATGTCAAACCTGTCCGCTTGGATGCCTCAAAGATGACCAAAACTGAAATTATGGAACTGATGAAAAAAGGCTTTGCTTATACGACGAATGTCATTTATACCATCGAACAAGAGCAATTAGATGAACTATGTATCATGTATCATAGTAAAAATGAGGTTAGTCGTGCTTTTGCCCTATTCTATGTGCAGGATCACCTAGCGAATCATCGAGCAAAATCTAATTTATATATTCGCATGAATGGAATTGCCCCCCCTGAGTATACTTGGTAAACTTAACATACCAAAAAACCTCCTGTACTATCAGCACAGAAGGTTTTATACTTATAATCGGTTTGGATATTTTTATGTTGACATCGAACTAAAAGGGGTGAAGTCCGATGATCTACTTTTATTTATACTAAATCGTTTTTCTTTGTGATGGCTAAAACGTTATCGGCTTTTAAGAACAGTTAATATTACATTCTATGTTCAAGGGAAATATATAGCCGTAAAAGTCTGGTTTTCAATACTATTAAGAAAGCAAACTCATTTCTTTTTCTTCTACCATTTTACGGATATTGATCAAAGCATAACGCATTCTACCTAAAGCAGTATTGATACTTACTCTGGTCAACTTCGCAATTTCTTTAAAGCTCATATCTGCATAGTGACGCAAGATAACTACTTCTCTTTGCTCTGCTGGCAACTGATCTACTAAGCTACGAATCTTATCGTGTGTTTGACTTCTGATAATATTCTGCTCTGCGTTTGGCTCAGGATTTTGCAATACGTCGAAGATGTCAAATGTCTCTGTTGGAGAAACCTTAGGACGTCTTTTTGACCGTCGGAAGTAATCTACGCACATGTTGTAGGAAATTCTTAATGCCCATTGGACAAATTTTCCTTCATGGTTGTACTTTCCTTTACGTAAAGTATCGATAATTTTGATGAAAACTTCTTGGAAGATATCCTCAGCTAGTGCTGTATCTTTTACGAAAAGATAGATAGAGGTATAAATTTTTTCTTTGTGTCGAGAAAGAAGCGTTTCGAAGGCTCGCTCGTTACCTTTAAGGTACTCAGCGATTAACTGTTGGTCGTTCAACGGTAAAACTTGCATACTTATAGTATTTTAATGAATGTAATATTAAAATCTGTTAAGTGTAAAAGTTTTATAATCTATAGAACGAAATTTAGTGAAGAAAAAAATGAATTATATTAAGTATAATTACAAATATGTTGCCAAGATAATAATAAATCAGAGATAAAACTCGTTTTATTAAGTTCTTAACAAAAAATTAACCGAATGCGGTTAAATTTTATTTTTTGTCAATATACTAATTCCGATTCGTAAATCGTTAGGACAAATATATTGATAAATATACCATTAAAGCAAGCATTTTTATTATTCTTAGTAAAAATGTCTTACTGTAGTCATGTCTTTCCATAGCCATAGCTATTCTCTAACTCGCTCTTTTATAGCAGGTTTATCGTTATTATGTCTTCCTATTACTTAGAATATATTTTTTTAAAAAACTTTTCTGCTAGTTGTATATTCTTCTAATTCCACCGTATTTTGGGATTCTATCATTCACCCAACATATTTTATGCTTTCGATTTTTAAACAACCTGCACCACTTTATTTAGATTGGAAAAAAAATCTTCTTCGTTATTTTTTAGTGGGCTGTTTTATCGCTTTCTTTCTTATGTTTTTTCAACCTTTTCAAACTGATAGATTAAATATTCCTAACAAAAATCTATTTTTAAGTGGTTACGGAGTGATTACCTTTTTGGGTTTTAGCAGCACCTTTATTGGCTTACCAAAGTTATTCCCAACTCAATTTGTGGAAGAAAAATGGATACTTTGGAAACAAATACTCCTCACTTTGTTTGCACTAAGCCTTACTTTCGCTGGCTGCTATATATATATGAATACTTCTTTAAACTACAGTACTTCCTTCAAGGGCTTTTTAGGTTTCTATCAATTAGTCTTGCCTATCTCTATTTTTCCAGTGGTATTAATTTCCTTGCTCGATTATATTTATCACCTCAAACAAAATCAAAACTTTGCGCAAAACTTAAATCAACACATCGTTCCTAAGCCACAAAGTACTAACGAATTGAAATTAAAAGATGAAAATGGAAAGGAAGATTTAGCCATTCAATTAGATCAACTCATCTTTATCAAAGCGGCAAATAACTACGTAGAAATCAATTATTTAGAAGAAGAGAAAATTAAAAAATATTTACTACGAAACAGTATCAAAAATATTGAAGAACAACTCCCCTACCCTAGTATTAAACGTTGTCACCGCTCTTATTTAATTAATATGGACAAAGCAGGTCGTATTACGGGAAATGCGCAAGGGTATAAAATTCATTTTCCGTTTTCAGCAGAATTTGTGGTGCCTGTTTCTCGGTCTAAAGGAAAGGAGTTACTAGCCATTTTGAAAAATCAATAAAGTACCACAATACGGGTAAAATGAATCACACAAAGTAATATAGAAATTTCACACAAAGCCTCAACGACACAACGAATTAAGCGTCAATACTTCGCATCGTTGTGTCGTCGTGCCATAGTGTGACACCAAATACGTCTAAAGTCACCTAAAAGAAAAATCCGCCCCCAAAACTAAATCGATTCACCTCGCCATCTCCTCTAAAATAAGAAAAATTAACTGCTAGGATATCAAAAGGCGCAAAGAACACGCCACCACCAATCGAAGTATGCCACTTATCAGAATTCTCTTCATCTAACCAAACTCGACCATAATCAAACCCACCAAAAATACCCATAGACAGTGGTAATGCCTTCGTTTTTATATCCGCTAATTTTAAGCGTAAATCTACATTTTGATAAAAAGCGGTTCGTCCAGAAAAACGATCTCGCCGAAATCCTCGCAAATTCGGATCTGGTCCATTACCACCTAAAACAGCCGCTTGATAAAACTCAAAATCATTGGTAAAATTATGCTCCACGCCTACTCTAGTGCCAAGTGTCAAACGCCCAGGTGTACCTATATTCTGATAGATCGCCAAAGATGATTTGACACTAGGAACACTATTCGTATTCCCTCCTGTATTGATTCGATAACTTAAGGTCGTATTCAGATTAACTCCTCGACTGGGTAATCCAGGCTTATCTAAATTCAGGTAATTGAAAGAGAGTCTCCCCCCCATAAAAGTCTGATTTTCAAAAACTTCTGGATCAAAATCATCTCCAATTTCATCAATAAAACGACCGTCTGTACGCTTGACTTCACTCAACTCAAACAAAGGCCCGAAAGAAAACCCTCCCGCCTCTCCTGCAAAACGTTTTTTCAAGGCAGGATAAATACTATACTGTCGATGTCGAACTCGATGATAATCATTATCAAATACATCTTCGTTATTAATGGTCTCATTACCTAAACCATAATAATTTCTGGCATATAGTGGGCCTCTTAATTCTGCATCTAATAAGAACTCCCACTTATTAAATACATCAATCCATTCGCCTGAATAATTGAAAGCGAAAGCCCCTGTTTCTAAAGCCACCTGTCCTCCAAAAGTTTGGACGGATTCGTAAGGGTCTTTCTTAAATCCATATTTGGTAAAGGTCACTTGACCACTCAATAAAAAACCATCATCCGGATTTCGTCCTACCGCAATTAATGGCATCGCATAATCCATTTCATAATCCCAACCTCGATGATTATACTGATTAAATTCGGGTCGATTAGAAATGGCATTTACTGTTTTATCTCCTATTTCTAAAATCGTTTTTTCTTCTTCCGCATCGTAGATAATCACCCCATGACTGCCATTCGCTACCCTAGAACTATCTATAAAATGATCTTCCCCCAGTCCTCCAATTGCACGAATTAAGATACTCTCCTCTACCTCCCCAATTATTTCAAATACATCATCATCTCCCATTCCGTAAAGAGAAATCTCTTTGGTTTCGCTATTTTTGAAAACACGACCATATTCTACTGCCTTGATTTCGTCTAACTCTTTGTTCGTATCAAAAACCATCACTCTAGTATGTTGGTCATCCTCTCTTTTTACTAAAAAATAATCTTTTTTATCCGTTCCCAATACATCTACCTTTTGCGCTAGATACCCATAAAGTCCTTTGGCGTACTCCAACATATCGTCTCGTCTTTGCTTGAGTACTTTGATCGTTTCTTCACCGTCGATAGCGTAGACATTCGGTGGCCATTTTTTGATGGCTGCCTCTATAATTTCATCCGTTACGTTGTCTTTGATATAATTAGCGGCAGCCTCCCAGTCTTCCCAATCTCCTTCTGTCATGAAGGTACGGTCAAAATGTCTAGAGTGGTAATTGACCCACTTGATTTTACTCGGCGGAATCTTTGGATCATACTTTCTCAGTTGTTTTAAAAAAGGAATGGTGTAGCGTAAAATGCCGAAAAGTGCGCCGTCATATTTACTATATACTTGATCTCTGTCCCTTGGGATAGGCCGATAAATCGTCTCATCATCCACCTTGAAACTAGCCCAACGCCATTGGTCATCATGTCGATCCCAATCTCCAATCAAAATATCGAACAATCGAGATCGAATAGTAGCGGCTTGATCTATTTTATGACCGTGTTTTTGGGTAATATTTTCTAGCACATCATAAGTACTGATGATTTTTTCAGACTTCCCAAAACTCTCTAAAGTTGTCCAATCTTTAGCTGGACGCTCTTCAAAAAGGTATAATCCGCCTCCGAAAAGGTCATTATAGGCTCCCAATGCAGGCTGTTTCGCCATATACACGATCTGTGGATTGGTGTGGTAAACACCCGCAGCATCTGCCATATCTGCCAAGGTAATAGCCGCCATTGGGTGTGCTGCACTAAAATTATCCTTGAAAATGTCAACGACAAAAGATTCATTGAAAGGGTAAGGTACAATTCGAGATTCGTCTTTATCCAATGAACGAAAAACGTACTGTCTACCATTTTTATCTTCCACTCTCAACGAGTTCGTTTGATAACCACCACCTCTTTTAATTGGTGTCAACCCTCCATTTAGGTTCGTCAAATCGACCGATGGAACAGTGATTGATTCTCGATACACTTCTCGGTAGTGATCGCCCCAAAGCGTTCGCCCAAACTTGCCTTTTTCAAAACGCTTATTGGTAATAGGTTTAGTTACCTCCTTTTCCCCTTTTTCAAACTCTGGAAAAGAAGTCGGCACTTCTATACCCGCACTCGGCAAAGCATCTTTGATCTTTCTTTCAAAGACAATTTTTCCTGTTTTGTTGGTGTAAGCCGCCCAACATTTCATATTGACACTGCCATCCTCATAAAAATCTAATTGGGTAAATCCATATTGCCCGTAAGCAAAAAGCGCATCGTTTTTTCTACTCGTTGGCTCTCGCTTAGACCCTGATCCTGAGACGATAAAACTATGTCCGCCCTGTTCGAAATATTGCAATCCATGTTCATGTCCTGCTGCAAAAATGAAGTTTCCGTTTTTATTAGCACCTGCCAATAAGCCCTTCTTCATTTCTTTATAGTTAGGGTGAGATAAATCTTGTTTTAGACCAACTGATGATCGAAAAAAAGCGCCAATAGTTCCTATTCCAGGCAAAGGCAAATAAAAATTATCAAAAAGCTGAGTAAACGGAAAGATATGTTGTTTGAGGGTGGTGCCACCTCCGTGTGGGCCGTTGGAGTATAACGGGTGATGCATGGCAACGACTACATTCTTATTCCGATTGGACTTTAATGCCTCTTCAAACCACTTCATGAAAGTGACACGACTTTTGACCTCGCATCCGTTATTGATTTCTGTCTCCCCTTCCCAATCTTGCAAAAACCATTGAGAATCAATCGCTAGAATGGTTAGATTCTCGTTGACCTCAATTTCCTTTGGGTCACCACAACCCGCATTTGGTACAAATACATTTCCTCGATCTAATTTTTGCTCAATATACTTTTCTTGTCTTTGAACTCCATCTAAGCCCCATTTTGCCCAATCATGATTACCTGCCACAAAATAAGGTTGCCCTTTAAAGTTTTTTAAAATATCTAATTGAGCATCTAATCTAATGAGGTCTTTTTTGTACTCTACTCGTTCTCGTTTAGGTGCTAGTCCGTTTGGATAAATATTATCTCCTAAAAAGATAACGGAACTGTTTTCCCCCGCAGCTAATAAGTGTCGCTCTAAAACGACCAAAGCTGGCAAGCTATCCTTCTTCGCTTTTGCATTTCCTGAATCCCCTATTAGGTATATGGTGTGGGCAATCTCTCCACTTTCTGCCGAAATAGGTTCATTTTCAATATCATCCGCAATGTTTAATTTGTAATTAGCACAAGAAGTTAGTACGAAAAAGATGAGTATTCCTATAGCCTTTCTAATCATTCCTTTGGAGCTTTAGTTTTGAGGTTTTTAACCGTGATCTTTAGTGCAAGATAATAAAAAATGTAAATCTCTTTTTGGTAGTAAACCGTTTGGGTAGGTAAATAGTTGAGTAGTGGTCATTGATTTCCTTTACTACTATTCGTAATAATTGAACTTTGCCGCAAGTTAGCTGTATTTATTCTAAAAAAAATTCTTTAATATGTCTAAAAAAATCTTAGCCTTCGGCGCAAGTAACAGCCAAAATTCTATCAATAAAAAATTGGCCACTTTTGCTGCGAATCAACTTAAGGGCGCAGAAATTACCATTCTAGATTTGAATGATTTTGAAATGCCGATTTACAGTATTGACCGAGAAAAGGAATCGGGCATTCCTGATTTAGCCAAGCAATTCAAGGCGAAAATTCAAGCTGCGGACGGCATTATTATTTCCTTTGCGGAGCATAATAGTTCCTTCACGGTGGCTTACAAAAATATCTATGATTGGATGTCTAGGTTGGAAGGTGGGGTTTACGAAAATGTTCCAATGTTTTTATTATCAACTTCGCCTGGTGGTCGAGGTGCGCAGACTGTTTTAGGTAGTGCTTTGAGTGCTTATCAACGGAGTAATAAAGGTACTATAGCTAGTTTTTCTTTACCTAGTTTTGGGAAG
>CALDTJ010000129.1 GCA_937924145.1 uncultured Saprospiraceae bacterium | reverse complement strand
AAATTTGTTGAATAGTCCTTCTATTGAAGAAATTTTTAGAGGAAAATAGCATGAAGAAGTGTAAACTTCTGAACCGCCAAAGCGGATGGGATGCTAAGATATTTTCAGATGGTTATAATTTAAAGGGTAACAAGTCTAATAAAGCCACTATTAAGGAAAGATGAAAAAAGTTGATTTAGTTTTGGTAGAAGACAACCCGCATGACGCTCATATACTCATGCGTATTTTGAAAAAAGAAAGCTTGACAGAATCAGTTATTTGGTTGAAAGACGGAGAGGCTGCGCTTGAAAGTTTGGTAAAGCAAAAGGAATGGCTGCCTAAGCTGATTCTTTTGGATATAAAATTGCCAAAAGTGAACGGCTTGGAGGTACTCAGTAAAATTAGGAAACATGAAGATATTTCTGCTGTTCCTGTTTTGATGCTTACGTCTTCCAATCAAATAGTGGATGTAAGAGCGGCTTATGCCGATGGTGCTAATGGTTTTTTGACTAAGCCCGATTCCTATAGTGATTTTAAAGTATTATTAAGAACAGCAATGGATTTTTGGCTAAATCACAATATAACGGTGTATAATTCATAAATTGAGTACTTCCTAGCTCTACTTTGACACTTTAGTTTTTAATGATGCTCGTCGCCTTCGGCGACTCGCAGGAGGGATTTTAAGGGTGAGCAAAATTCAATTTTTTAATAAAAAATTGAATTTTGCTCACCCTTAAGAACCCCAAGTCGAGCTTGCGTAGCAAGCGAGACAGAAATGATTTCTAAAGTGTCAAAGTAGAGCTAGACAGAAACAAACAATCAAAAACTAATAGAAAAATGAGTAAACCGCTTAAAGTGCTAATTCTTGAAGATCGGAAAACTGATTTAGCATTGGTCAAACGGCAGGTTAAAAAAGTAGCCGCAGATGCCATTTTTACTGTTGCAGTTAATGGTGCAGAATTTAAGGAAAAAATTAATTGGGGAGTTCCTGATGTGATTCTGTCGGACTATAATTTACCAGATTATAATGGTGTGGAGGCTTTATTATTGGCAAAGGAGAAAATGCCCCATGTTCCCTTCGTGTTTATCACTGGGATGCTCAATAATGAAGAAGAGGTAGCAACAGCAGTGCTAAAAGGGGCATCTGGATACATTCTCAAAGATAATCTAAAGGAGATACCAAATAGATTGCCTATTATTTTAGCCGCAGCTAAAGAGCGACAGATCGCAGAAGAAAATAAAAGAAAGAGGGCGAGGAAGACGGCTATCTTGCTACAAAAGATGGAAAGTTTGTTAGAAAAGGCAGCAGATTTTGAAGGGAAATCGGCCATTGTAGCTACCTTGACGGAAATAAAAGGACAATCCTAAAAATGAATAGTACGACGACTAATTCTTTACTAGAGGCACTAAAAGTAACCACTCGCCCGATGCATGACGCCACGGAGGCGGTCGCTTTTGCCAAAGAAATGAAAACGGGTACTTTAACATTGGCAAATTATCAGCAATTGCTAGTTAGTAATTTATATATTCATCAATCTTTAGAGGAGGCTTTTGTGCAGGTACTACTCAATAGAACTACACAGCCTTTGATTGACTTCGTAGATAAAAAAAGTAATTGGCTGAAAAAAGACATGGATGTAGTAGGAATTTCTGACGAAAAGCGTAGATTTAGGTCGGTAATTCCTCCTGTATTTACAAGTGTAGCAGATTTGATCGGTGGATTGTATGTAGTGGAAGGTTCTATGCTCGGAGGGCGTTTTATTGTAAAATTATTACAGCAAAATCCACATTTAAGTAGTTTGACCGCTTTTCATTTTTATGGTGGATATGGACCGATGACGGGACAGCGATGGAAAGCATTTCAAGACTTGGCGACAACGACTTTATCTACTCAACAAGAATTTACAATAGCTATTGAAAAAGCAAAGGAAACTTTTGTTTTTTTTCAACAAGTTTATGAAAAAATGTAGCTTATGTTTTCTCTGATTTTTAGAGAACAATCTAAGCTTTAAAATATGTTCGACTGTTATTAATCTAATAGTTGGTCTCTAGTGTACTTTTTTATAAGAGCCTCATAACACTTAAACTTAGTACTTTTTGAGTACTTATTCGTTGAATAAGCTTAAAAAGTACTAGTAACACTTTGTTTGTTATGAAAAAAGAATTAATTACAGTTGGAATAGGAGCCTCTGCTGGCGGGTTAGAGGCAATCAATGAATTTTTTGACCATATCGGCCCCAATACGGGTATGGCATTCATTGTGGTCCAACACTTATCTCCTGATTTCAAAAGCTTGATGGACGAATTATTGTCCAAGCATACTAAGATGCCAATTGAAGTCATTCATCAGCCTACCCCTGTCAAGCCCAATCATATCTACCTGATTTCTAAAGAAAGTAATATCATTATAAAAGATGGGATCATTCGCCCCGTAGATCGAAAAGATCGACACGTGGTGAATTTACCAATTGACGAATTTTTTCACTCTTTGGGAGAAGACCAAAGGGAACATTCTGTTGGCGTTATTCTATCCGGAACAGGAACGGACGGCAGTAGAGGCGTAGGGACGATAAAAGAGGCAGGTGGTTTGGTGTTAGTGCAGGAGCCTGAATCTGCTCAGTTTGATGGGATGCCCAAAGCTGCCATAGAGGCAGGATTTGCGGATAATGTATTGCCGCCTTTTGCCATAGCTAAATCTCTGATGAATTTGGTAAAATCAAACGATACGGGTTATTTATTGTTTTTGAATCCAGATGATAAAGTAGTAGAACGAACTTTTTATCAAATATTAGACCTCGTACACGACCAAATAGGCGTCAATTTTACAGAGTATCGAAAAACAACCTTATACCGAAGAGTCGAAAAAAGGATGTTTTTAACTAGAAAAAATACTATTGGTGAATATTTAGAATTAATCAAAGATGGAGAGAAAGAGATCAATAATCTGTACAAAGAGTTTCTAATTGGTGTCACTCGATTTTTTAGAGATGATGACGCCTTTGAGTTATTAAATACGAATGTTGTTTGCAGAATTGTAGAAGATACCCCTAAAACTGAACCTATTCGTATTTGGGTAGCAGCTTGTTCTACAGGGGAAGAGGCCTATTCGCTCGCCATGCTGTTTCAAGAATGCATAGAACGGACGGGTATCAAACGAAAATTTAAAATTTTTGCCTCAGATTTAGATTCTCACGCTATTAGTATTGCCTCAAAAGGAATTTATGGAAAGGAAATTACGGATAGTATTCCGCCTGAATATTTAAACAAATATTTTACTTCCACTCCACTCGGGGAATTGATCGTTGGAAAAATGATCCGAGAAAAGATTGTATTTACGGTACATGATGCCTTAAATGATCCACCGTTTATCAATTTAGATTTAATCTCTTGTCGTAATTTTTTGATCTATCTAAAGCCTATTGTTCAACAAAAATTACTGGTTAATTTTCAATTTGCGCTCAAGCATCAAGGCTACCTTTTTTTAGGGCCTAGTGAATCTTTGGGGAAAACAAAAAGTGCTTTCGAGGCGGTAAGTGAACGGTGGAATATCTTCCAAAATGTCTTAGAGTCCAATTTAAGACCTAATCAATACGATCGAAATAAATTGCGGGAGCGAAAACGGACCAACAAAGCACCATTACAGGATTTATCCGTTTACGAAGAGAAAATAGTTCCATCTAACGAAGAAGTATATGCGAGTTGGTTGATGCACCAATATGTGCCGCTATTAATGTTCGTCAATGAGGAACTAGATGTATTATACATCAATGGAGACGCCGAAAGATTACTAAGTTTTCCAAGAGGGCCTGGTGCATTTAACTTAAATAAAATGCTGGGCGAAAACGAACTGCTCGTTTTCAAAAATGGCTTGCGAAAAACAATCGAAAACGAGAAAAATAATGTTTATAAGGACATTACCTTCCGTAAAAAGAATTCGGAGTTTAAGCTAGATTTAAGTTTTCAGCCAGTTGACCTACGGCAGGTAGATGATTCTGTTATCCTAATTACTATCAAAATTATTGGCGAAGGCAAATCTGGTACTTTAGGCAATAAAGAAGTTGAAGAAGTAGATGAAACGACCTACCACCAAGAGCGGGTCAAAACTTTAGATTTAGAACTTCGACAAGTCAGAAGTGAGAAACAAAATTTGGTTGAAAGACTAGAAACGACCAATGAGGAATTACAATCTTCCAACGAAGAATTATTAGCAGCCAACGAGGAGTTGCAAAGTACCAACGAAGAATTGCAGTCGGTCAACGAAGAGTTATATACCGTTAATTCAGAATTGCAAGGCAAAGTATCTGAGTTGACGATGTCCAATAACGATATGGACAACTTGCTGAAATCTACGGGTATAGGAACCGTCTTTGTGGATGATATGCTGAACATTCGACGATTTACGCCTGCGGTTAAAAAACAATTCAATTTATTGCCCTCTGATATTGGTCGGCCTATAACCACCTTCGTTAGTACTTTTACCAAAGAAAATATTTACGAAGATTTTAAAAAGGTCTTAAAGAATAGTAAAAAAGTTGAGCGAGAGGTCATTGATGATTTGGGGCATCCTTATTTGATGCGGCTACTCCCCTATCGACTTGAAAATCGAAAGACGGACGGTGTAGTGGCTACCTTCGTAGATGTAGAAGATATCAAAGCAGCATCTAGAAAAGCGGAAAGTCTAGCGGAAAAATTCCAATTATTATTCAAGCATAGCGAAGACCACATTAGTTTTTATGATGACGAATGGAATATGCTGGACATCAACGTCGTACCAGATGGTTACGTTAAACCTGAGATAATAGGGCAGAATCTACTATCTCTGATACCAGAAAAGTCACACAAATTTTTTGAGGATGCTTTCGCAAAATTGAAAAAAACAAAGCAACCTGTCCAATTTAATGCGCCAATCGTATTGCCTACAGGTGAGTTACATTGGTATGAACAAGTATTGGTGCCACTCCAAAGCAAATCTGGCAAAGACCAATATTTATTGATCAGTAAAGATATTACGGGCATAAAAATAACAGAAAGAGAAATCAATCGGAAAGCTGCTATTTTTAATGGCTTATTTAAATATAGTAATTCGCACATCACGATTATGGATAAGGATGGAGTGATTAAAGATATTAACTTTACTAGTGCTGGATGGACTAAAGAAGATCTTATTGGTAAAAATATGGTCGATATTGCACCAACACCAGAAATTAAGAAACAGACAACAAATGCCCTGAAGTCTATCAAACGAGGAGAGAGCTACGTTTTTTATAATACTCGTTTTATTGGTCCAGACCAGCAAGAACACTATTTTGAAAATTCCTTATTTTCAGTGAATACCGGGAAAGAGGTAGAAGATATTATTGTTGTTTCAAAAGATGTTACAGAGGCGAAAAAATTAGAAAAATCAAAAGAGGCCTCTAGACTACACTTGGTATCTCAAGTAGAGGCGCGGTCTAAAGAACTAAGTAACATTAATATGGAGTTGGAAGAGGCCAATTCCTACTTAGATAGTTTTGTACATGGGGCAGCGCACGATTTAAGATCACCGCTTACTCAAATCCAAGGCTACCTGAGTTTATTACCAGAAATCGAAGAAGAAGAAGATCGGTTAGGTGCTTATCAAGAATTAGGAGATGCCTCCCACAGAATGGAGCGAATTCTCAATGGATTGGTAGAGTTAATCGACTTCAAAAAGAATGTTAAGCCAATCGTTAAGCAAATCAAATTTTCCGAACTTTTCGAAAAGATTTTGGTGGATTTAAAACCCTATATCACTAAATCGGAGGCAGTTATTACTGCCAAAATTCCAAAGGGTTTGACGATTACCTACATTGAGGCATTTCTAAATAGTGTGATTTATAATTTGGTGCATAATGCCATAAAATATCGAGCGTATAATCGAAAACTAACGATTAATATTACCGCTAAAAAAGAAAAAGAGTTTGTTGTTTTCAAAGTAGAAGACAATGGCATCGGGATGGATATGCAGCGTTACGGACACTTCTTATTTCAACCGTTTAAAAGATTGACAGTTGATCGCCCAGGAACTGGAATTGGTTTGAGTATTATCAATAATTCGGTACGTCGTAATGGTGGACGGATAGATGTCATAAGTAGACTCGATAAAGGCACCACTTTTACCGTATATTTGATGCCTTATGAATTAGACTAAAAAAAATGCTTTTGTTAGCCAACTTTTACATTACTTAAACAATTGATTGTTAATAATTTACTATCAGTTATACAATTTTGTAGAATTAAAAATAAAAAAAACGTAAATTGCATTGAACATGGTGCATGCTAGTTCGTTCTAAAACAAATAACGATACTTTAGCAAATAAATATGAGCTCTATTAAATTAAGAACAAATATGATAAATGCAGCGAAAAATAAATCTTCTCGCTTTCTGTTCGTGGATGATTCACCTACGGATAATAAATATTTGTCTTTATTGATAAGGATTAAGAAATTGCCTATAGAACCTCATTTTGAATATAGCCCACACAAAGCCATTTCCTACCTTTTGAAGTGTAAAGCCGATGAATTTCCTGATGTAATTATGGTTGATATCAATATGCCATTGATGAACGGCTTTGAATTTGTCGATAAGTATGTCGAGCTTTTTCAAGACCGAAAAAAAGATACCATTCTGTATATTACCAGTTCTTCAATTCAATTGTCAGATAAAGAAAAGACAGCTAAAAATCCTTACGTCAAAGATTTTATAGAAAAACCTTTCAATTTAAAGCAGTTTCAGGAGAAAATTCTACCTGAATTAGTCTAACCCATTGATTTAATCCCTGAATCGTGAATAAAAACTGGGTAAATTAGGTTTAGGCTTGCAATAAGGGTATCTTTACCATCTAGCTGAGTTTGAAGATTGAACTTTATTTAAACTCAATCAATTTGACATTAAGTTCATAGCCTCATTTTTTGGAAATTAAATTCATCATCTGCAGAGACATTCGTTTCTGATAGTATATCCCAATTAATGCAGCCTATGAAAGATAATCATTCCTTTCCGAAAAAATCTTTTTCCTCTAACAATTCTCCACCCAGTACTATCTTAGAAAAAGGTAACAATACACATTTTCAACTATATAACTTGTATAGAGAATTTGAGCAAGACGAATCAGCTTTGAAAGAGTTTATTCAAGTAGTTGAAAGTGATTTAATTAGGCTTAGTAGAGCACTTATAGCTGCTTTTCGCCAAAATGATGTAAGCTTATACCAGCAGATGCATTATAGAACATTGACGCCTCTAAAAATGATTCAAGCCAATACGTTACAGAGGTTGTTAGCAGAAGGTAGCGACTTGATGATAAAGGAAGAGGCTACTACGGAGACTGCTACTTTTAGTAAATTGGAACGAGAGTTTTCAGCAGTACTGACCTCGTTGGCAGAGTTGACTTAAATCCAAATTTTCGTAAACGAATTATCAATCTTGTCCATATAAAAATGGCGATATTTCCATACAAAAGCAGGAAACATCGCCAAAATTTGACATGTTTATCGAAGTAGTTGACACTTTTGTTTTTTTAATTAAAAATGTAAAATCTAAAAATCAAAATTTAAAAGTGAATTATTGGTCATATTTAACTGATAATCAATTAAATAACTACTGCTCTCTACTTTTCAAT
>CALDTJ010000128.1 GCA_937924145.1 uncultured Saprospiraceae bacterium | reverse complement strand
GCTCGTCAGAATATTGCCGAGGAGATGAGTACGGCAGCGGAAAAAGAAGGCGTCTTTTTGGTTGGACAACGTTTGCAATCAACGATTAATACCATTATTGGTCCTGCGGAAAAACGAGTTAGAAATTTGGTAGAAGAGTCTCGGGCAGCCATTATTTTAGCGGAAACGAAGGCCTTCCAGCTACAGATTCAGCGAATGACTGATCCTGATGGCTATCGGACTATTTTAAATACGGTTCGGCAATACAATGAGGAATTATTGGGGATGTTATCCGAAAATCGAGATACGGTTTTCACCGAATTCAAAGCGATTCAAGAAGAACTAGATCATACCTTCTCAGAGCAAATTGCAAAAGATGGAACGGCTTTACAAACCTTCATTACTGGAGAAATCCAGCAAATCGAAACGGCTATTGCCAACACGCATGATCCGAGGCAGTTGGAAATTTTGATTAGCACGCACCCTGCGGCCTTAGAGTTGATGTCCTTGCTAAAACAGCCTTTTATTTTACAAAATATTTCCAAAGAAAGAAGTCTATCGCCAGCAGGTATTCAAAAACGATTGTACGAATCAGTTGCGACTAGAAAAGGAGAACTACGAGCAGAAATTGAGAAAAAGGCGGCAGAGAAAAATTCGGCTAAACAGCAATTGGCAGCGATGATTCGAGAAAGTATTGACTTTTTTGTTAAAAATCATACGGGTGGTTTTGCCGATTTAGAATTGTCTCATAATGCCACGCACAAGCAGATTTTACGGGATATTCTAAAAGTAGAGCGAACGTTCCAAGATATTCGTTTGGCGATTGATTTGCGTCGGAGACTAGAGCGAAAAATACTGGAAAGAAATCGAGCCGATCTAGAAAAAATGGTCGCCTACGAAGGGAAGTACGCCTATATCCTCAATGATCCAGATTTGTACGTAGACATGGATTCGAATATCCGAAATTTTCCAAAATGGAATATGGATATTATCGAAAAGAAAGGTGCGTTGGATACGTACTTAATTACCTTCATTAGAGATACTGACTTACAAGTTTATCGACCGTCTACGACTGATAACCTAAAAGCAGGTCGTGCTTTTGAAATTAAAGAAACTGAATACGATGCTTTTGCCGCAGACTACGAAAAATACAGCTCTGCCAATCATACTTATGAGTTTATTCATGCTGTTTGGTTGGTGACTATTGGTAAAAATAAAGCAAAAGAATTTCCACAATTTGAAAAGGATAGTCTGAAGGCGATGCTACCTGCGACTACGATTAGTCAAAAGGCTTTGCGTTGTGCGTTGGAGAAGAAATATAGAGAAAACTTAGAACGGACTAGAGTTCGAGATGTTCCTAAAATCTCTCCTGAGTTCATTGATGATACGCCGTATTTCCAACATAAAATGCAGGAGTTTATCATCAAATCGAAATTGCAATTGGTGCATGGTGCAGGTTTGATTTTATTATCGGGCCCACCGAGTACGGGTAAATCTGCTTTTTTGAAGTTCATTGCTGCGACTATGAATCGGGAATATTTTGAGCACGCAGCGGATAAATGGCAAACCAAAAATAGTTTGGTAACGGCTATCAAATTCGGTGAATTCGGCCCTTATCAAACACCTGCTGGTTTTACGAAAGCGATTACTACGCCTTATAGTTTGGTGAATATCGAAGAGGTCAAAGAATGGCCTGAGGCACTCCGAAAGTCCTTGAATCCCTTCTTTGCAGGAAGTGAAATCTTTGAGGCGCCCGACGGTACTCGCTACCCTATTGGTGATAATATTTTGATGTGTGCTGCTGCCAATTTAGGCTCGATGTATCGCCAAGATGATGAACCTTTTACGGCTGATTTTTGGTCCAGAGTAGAAGTTGTAGAATATGATTATGCCCCCGAAAAAGTAGGTAGAAATTATTTAGATAACATTCATAAGCCTGAACGAGATCGACTATTGACGATGCAAGATTTGATTCGTCAATATTTCTCTTATGCCGAGGCGCCTAATGATGTGGGCAAACGGGCGGCTTATTTTGCTCAACAATTTTTAGAATTCTCCCTTTTGCCTAAGACGGATGAAAAGGTCAAGCGAGATAATCTACGATCTTACATTAGAGAATATTTCCAAAGTCCTGATGTCTTGGAGTCTATTGAGGATTTTAGTCCCGAAGAGGCGGCAAAAGTAGCCTTGCGCAGATTGAAAGCTTTCCAAGGATATACGGTCAAAGAGTTTTTTGACCTCTACGATCACTTCGTGAATGGGCAACATTTACGTACTCGTCGTTTAGCTACTTTGCAAACAGCAGATGTGGAACGGTACCAATATTTGCATTTCCTAACTTTGTCTTTACGGTATTTGGAAGGTAGTTTAAGACGATTGCGAATTCAGTTTTATCGAACGGCTGGACAGACGGAGATTGAAGGGACGAATCGGGAGTTTATTAAGTGTGTGCATTTGTTGGAGTTATTGGGGTAGGTTCTATTCGATTGGTCACTCTCTGCGTGACCAATCGAAATAGATAAAAATCTGGATTAAATAAATTCCTACATCCAATACTTTGCTACTATTTTTAAATTAAAACACTTATATTTGTTAAAAGCAAAAAGAATAAAAGAAAAGATATAACAATGCAAATCAACGAATTAATTAAGAGTGTGGAACAATTAAGTTCTTCTCAATTTGAGGCATTTTACCACAAATTACAAAAGATTCGTTTGCAAAAAACGCCGAGTTCTATTGTTGAGAAAGAAGAGAAAGTTCTAAAAAAAATACATACTCCTTTTGCTAAAAAAAAGAACCTTCGTTTTAATTTACTAATCGCAAAAAGAGATACTCAATCATTATCAAAAGAAGAATACCAAGAGTTATTAGAATTAACAGCCGCATTTGAAAAATTTGAATTAAAGCGATTGAAACTCTTAGTAAAATTAGCAGATTTAAGAAAAATAACTTTGCCAGAAGTTATTAATTTATACAATATTAAGCCGATAGCAAAGAGTTAATATGCCCTCTAAAACATTGAGAAAACAAGTAACAGATAGAGCTAAAGGTTGTTGTGAATATTGTATGAGTCAAGCACAGTACTCTTCCTCTCCATTCTCTATAGAGCATATAATTCCAGTTTCAAAAGGTGGTACTAACAATTTAATTAACCTAGCATTATCTTGTCAAGGCTGTAATAATTTTAAGTATAATAAACAAAAAGGAATTGATCCAGATACACAATCAGAGGTTTCTTTATTTCATCCCAGAAAAGAAAAATGGTCAAACCATTTCAAATGGAATGAAAACTTTACAGTAGTAATTGGCATTACACCTATTGGAAGAGCAACAATTGTCGTACTTAAATTAAATCGTTCATTTTTGATCAATCAAAGAATTATTTATCGGGCTTATGGCGTACATCCACCAAATCATTCACTAGAAATTTAATCGACAATAATCTTTGTAAAAATAACTCAAAACCTAAACCCAGGCATCTCCATCCCCTCCACCATCCACTGCCGATCTTCACCAATAGCCATCTGACAAATCCCCATTCCTTCAAACTCCTCTTTTGGACTTCCATCCGCAGGAGTGCCTTCCCAACGAATTAAAAACATAAAGTACATCGCCGTTTCAGTTGGTTGTAGTCCTTCGGGTTGGAAAGCAACGGGGATGATTTCTTTGTACTTGGTGCGAAGAGCCGTAATCTTTTCGACAATCTTTGCTTTGGGTACGATGTCTCGATCAGAACGACATTCTTCGGTAATCCATGCTCCTGTAAAATCATTTTTTAAATCAAGAATATCTTCGACCACGGCCTGCGCATGAAAACCAATAAATTCTGGACCGTCTTGATGAAACTCATGATAAGCAAAATTATGCATAATGGTTTCGCCCGTATAATTTCGCATTTGGTGTGGAAAAATATCGTTGATTAAAAAACGGTAATAACCAACGGGTCTTAAAAATTCAGGTCGGTCAATGAGGACTCTTTTGGAAAAGAGTAATTCTTGAAGACGTTCTATTTCTCGTTCAAATTGTTCGTCGGTTTCCAATAAATCAATCGGGGCATATTTGGGCGAACCAATAAATTCATAGATGGAAATCATTGGAGCATTTTGAAAATTTGCCTCGTTTTGTTGGACATTCTTTAAAAATGCTTGGATTAATTCGGGTGGGGCATCGTCTGAAATGAAGGTCTTTGCGCCAAATTGGAGTTCTAAATCTAAGGCTTTCAATTCATTTTCTACCCTTAATTCATCTTCGGGAGAGAGGTGTTCGTTTTCCATTTTCAATAAGTTTTGTGTAGTAATGACAACTAAGGCAAAATAAATTAATAAAGTGGTCATTTTGAGGAAATATTTTTTTTCTAGACAAGGCGAAAAGCGCAGACATAGCACCGCTATGGCGAGCATTTTCAACGCAGTATAGGGGAAAAAGATGAACTCATAAATGGCTAATTAATTATTTTACTTTGCCTAAGATAGAAAAAGTCAAACAAACTTGTACATATTGTTAAATAGAAATTTTAGTAGCATATAAAAAAAGGAGATACTAAACAGCATCTCCTTAAAAAATATATCTTCAAAAGCTTATTGCTTAATAATTCTTAATCACTTTAACCATTTCTCGTTCGGTACCATTCTGCCACTCTATCATATAAATACCTGCATCTTCTGTTGTCAAATCAACTCCAATTGCTGCTCCACTAACGGCCAACTCCTTAATCATACGTCCATACACATCGAAAACACGAAGCGTAGCATTTGAATTGCTATTCGGTAAGCGTACTTGAAGCAATCCATTCGTCGGATTAGGATTCGCTTGTAGAATAGGTCTTAAAGGTGTATTATTTTCAGCTACAAATCTACCCCCTCCAACAGGACTAGATGGACCAGACGGGCCACCTGTACCACAAGTAAAAGTACTCGTGATTTGGTCTTTTGTCAAACCATATAATGCTCGGCAATCGTAACTCGATTGATCCATACAATATAAGGTACCATCTTCATAATACAAGGCACTACTTTCGGTAGTCGATACATGCACATAACTGAAATTACTAAAATTATATACTTCGATAAACGTTCCTGCACAGTCATCAGGGTCAACTAAGTCTGTTAACCAAGCGTATTGCTCAAAGATTTCTGGTGTATCATTATTTCCTCCGTCTTTATTACAACTTTGTTCACAAATTTCTACCGTTGGAAAAAACGCTTTGGAATAATCTACTCCATCTATTTCAAAATTCAAACAACCGCTAATCGTTTGACACTTTCCATTAACAAGACCTACGCCCATCACTGCCTCACAAAGCCCAAAATCTACCTCGGCTAAATCCGTACATGGTTCAGCGGTCGTTACTTCTTTCGTTCCGCAATCTTTTGATCTAGACCATATTGTTTCCACCAAAGCGGCTCCTTTGAAAAATTCCTCGCATTGGTTAAAACCTGCAATGCCTCCATCGTAGCAAAATACAACAGTTGAATCACAATTTGTCACTGTTGTAATCCCATCTGAGCAGATTGGATTATCTTCTTTAGTAACCAAATAATCTGCACCTTCATAACTATAAATAGCTACTTCGCTAAAGCAAGAATTACAAAAATTATCATTGATATTTAAGTTCGCTAAAGGCAAACAAACTTTTTCTTCACAAGGAAAATCTTCCAATACATCTACTCCTGCACAAAACGCCTCACAAGCAGATGCATAAGTTTTAAAATCTGAGCCACAAACTGGTTGAGCATCGACTGGGCATGGACAATCACATTCAGGTTTCCAGATCGCATTTTCATCAACTATTTGTTCCATAATCGACGCTTCACAAAGCCCTTCAGCGTTAGGTGTAATATTTCCCCCAAGTGAACAAAGTAGCTCACCAGAACAAGTAAATAACATATCTGTAGCGTCTACGCAACCACATAATGTAGTCATATAAATAGCATCTTGCCCGTTATATTCAACTTGATAAATTTTCCCTGTACACTTTTCAGCCAAAAAAGAAGCAATCCACTCTTGTTCCAAAACATCTTCACAGCTTGCCTCTTCACACTCCTCATCTATGACGACTTGATAGCGTACGGTAGCAAAGGATGTAGAAACGGATCCGGGTCCACCACAAAATCCATCACTTCGAACTTCATAAATTGTATTTTCTGTTGGCAATACCATAAAGCCTTCAAGTGACTTTGCCGTACTTGCTGCATCAGGCGAAATACTAATATCAGAAATTAAGGGTTGGCAAGGTAGTGTTGGAGATCCACCATTTGGATCTGAAGGCCCTGCTGGTGGTTGAGGGAGCATTTGTATAGCTGGTAAAAATACGGAGTCCCCCACACAAACAATGAATATTTCATCAACTGCTCCTACTAATTGCATTTGACAATCCCATATCGTCCGAGCTTGTTCTTCTACTAATCCATACGCACTTCGACAATCTAACCCAGTTGCATCAGCACAATAAAAAGTACCGTCTTCAAAATAAAGCGTACCTCCTTCATCCGTACAATTGATATCTTTTTCAATATAGATAAAATTAAAAATGCCTGATTGGTAGGCTGTAATTTTTTGATACTGACAACAATCTTCTGTATCAACTACATCCGTTAACCAAGGAAATTCACTAAAATCTGCCTGAGCTGATAGTGAAGAAAATCCATTAAACATAAAAAATAAAAAAATAAAAAAGTAAAATTGACGGTGTGTTGTTCGTGTCATGGTTTGTTGTTTGAAATCGGTTTGTAAAAAGAGGATAGCATATTATATGGATACTCAAAGTTCTGCAAACATTCTCTAATAGTCTATTTTTATACTAAGAAGTTTTGGAAAATATTCGTCAAAACAGATTAAATATTAGTCTAAACTATCTTTTTCCCGTCATTTCAACTTCAAATACATTGATTAACTATAAACATTCCTATTCTCTTCCCTATTTTAAAGGTATGAAATTGTTTTTTAGAGGTATCTTCTTTCTATTTTTAATGACTTTCAGTTCCTTGACGCTTCCGATAATGGCACAAGTCGAAATTTGTGATAATGCCATAGATGATGATGGAGATGGACTGATTGACTTAAATGACGAAGATTGTTTTTGTCGCACTTCTGAGGCCATTTCACTTATTCCCAACCCCTCTTTTGAGGATCAAACTTGCTGCCCTAATGGTCGCTCACAAATGAACTGCGCAGATACTTGGATTCAAGCATCTGGTCCTACGACTGACTATATTCACACTTGTGGTTGGATGGGTTGGGAAAACCTCCCCATGCCTCTACCTATTCCCGACGGGCAAGGCGCAGTTGGTTTTCGAAATGGTCGTTTTGCCAGAGCCAACCCGAATAACAATGGTCTTGGTGTTGGTACAGGAAATAACAATAACGGAAATGGAGGCACGAATGCCAATTTTAAAGAATACGCAGGTGCTTGTCTAATTAGTCCTTTACGTAAAGGGGTTTCTTATAAATTTCAGTTTTATATTGGCTTTACGATTCAACCTCATTCGCCACCTATTAGCATTACTTTTTTTGGTACAGAAGATTGCGACAATCTACCCTTCGGTGATGGTGATGACCAATTTGGCTGCCCTACGAATGGCGATGGTTGGATGCGATTGGGTGCGACGAGTGCTTTTGGTACTAGCGAATGGAGACAACTTGAAATTAATGTAGTCCCCACTACAGACATTTACGCAATTACTATCGGTCCTCCTTGCAATCAAATCAATGCTACCGCTAATCCTTATTATTTTTTTGATAATTTAGTCCTTGCAGAACAATCCGCTTTTGAGTTTGATATTCGAGCGAACAATCAACTTTGTGCTAATAATTTAAGCTTTGAAATTCCAGAATATGATAGCTTGACCTATCAATGGTATAAAGACGGAATTGCACTAGAAGGAGCAACCTTTGCTCGCTTAGATTTACCGCCAGGAGAAGGGATGTATCAAGTGGTTTTTACCAGCGAAGAAGGATGTACTACGACTAGACCTTTCAATTATTCTATCCCTGCATTTACTACAGCTAGACAAGAGGTCATCTGCGAAAACCAATCCTATGATTTTGATAATCAACAACTTACTCAAACGGGCATTTATTATGACACCTTGAAAACAGCGGACAATTGTGATAGTATTATTCGGCTAGATCTTAGAGTAAATAGCAATTTAGAAGTAGCTGTAGCTGCTAAAATTTTCCCTTCGGAAACTTTCAAAATTGGTAATTTTAGCTTTGGTCAACCTGGTCAATTCCAACAAACGATTCCTTCTAGTTTTGGATGTGATAGTACGGTTAATTTAACTTTAGATTACTATAAAATTTTTACTCCAAATATATTCTCCCCCAATGGAGATGGGCTCAACGATTATTTTACCATTAGTGGAAATAGTGATTTAGAGCAGATTAATAACTTTGTTATTTTTGACCGTTGGGGCAATCAAGTTTTTAGACAAGCGGCGCTTTCTACTACACAAATTAATACAGGGTGGAATGGTCAATTTGATGGAAATATTGTGCCCGAGGGCGTTTACGTTTATACTGCTCAAGTAATGATGAATGATGGAATTGAACGAACTATTTCTGGTATGGTAACCTTGATTCGGTAAAGGGTAGATTCATCTGCCCGAATAATTACTATTAATTTGGTAAATAAACTTACTCACAATATATTGGTCCACAACTTAGAAAGTTGTGTTACTTAACTACCACCTTCTCAATCAATCTACTACCCTCTTTTTCAACTACTAAAAAATATAAACCTTTTGCTCTAAAATCGCTTCGATTCAAATCAAAAGTAGTCGTACCTTGAGGTAAATTACCTGTAAAAATAGTCTTGACCGATTGACCTAAAGTATTGATAACCATTACATTTAAGTTCGATTGAGCAATTGGTAATTCTACCTGCAAAGTTGAAATATCAGATAAAATAGTTGGTTGAACAAATAGTTGAACATTCGCTTGCTCCAAAATATTTATACTTGTAGAAAAAGAAGGCTCCAATGCTTTATTAGAATTGATGACATAGTAAGTTTCGCCTCTTTTCTCCCAAATAACTGTGGCAATTTCAATGTTTTCAATATTCCATTCAGAATCGAGTTCTAAAGTGAAATTATTGGTAAATTTTTGATTAGCTAAAATATCTGTTTCAGATAAAAGGACACCAAATGTACTTTCCCCCAAATGAGTCCGCATTATTTTTGAGTGTAGTTCATCAGGTTGTCGGTTATTCTGAAATGCCTTTACCTTGTCTTCTACCACATAAGCAGAGACGTAATGTGGTCGATTCGTTTTATGAAAAAATTCGGTATTCACCTCAACCAATAATTCGGTACCCTCAATTTGGAAATCAACTTCTGGATGTGCCAACACTCTTCTTTCTTGGAACAATCCAATAAAATCTCTTATCCCCACAAACCAATTATCAAAATGAAATTCTTCGTTGATAAATAAACTTGGTGTACCAAAAAATGAAGATTTATTGTCCATAAATTCCATTGCCGTATTGGAGAACAATTGACTTTCATCTAAAGGATGTACCGCCATAACTACCGCATCTTTTCCATATTTATCCACCACATCTTTAAAATCAGTCCAAGCTCTTAGTCCACAAACATTGCACTCTGTAGAAGTCGCTTTTACTATGACTGGCTTATTAGCGGATATTCTTTGAGCAAAAACATTCGTGACAACAAATAAAAATACAAAAAGAAAGGTATAAACAGATTTCATATTAAATGGGCTTTTTTAAGAAATGGTTTTTATAAATCTACGATATTCTGTAATTGCTAGTGCTTTTTTTATTATAAAAGTTGCATCCTATAAATCGCCCCGACAAAAAAAAGAGCGACAATATGATTGCCGCTCCTTAGTTTTATCAATTTATGATTCTGAAAATTACTTTTTCTTTCGCATAATATTCATTCCTTTTTGTAGTACCCCCACTTTAGCATTATCCAGTTTCACTTGAATATTATCTCCGTCTTCCCAAGCCTCTTTAATAATTGCAGCACTCTTCTTTCGCATCGTACAAATACTCTGATTTGGATAAACTTCGACTACGGTTAATTTACCTAATGATCTTTCCAAACCATCCTCATGCAATCGAACTATCGTCATTTTTTGACCTTGCATGACGCCTTCGGTCTCTCCAGCATCAACCATAAATTCATAATTCTTCCCTTTCATATCAAGATTAATACGTGAAATATTCAGGTAAATTACAAATTGGGTTGCCCAGTGTTCATCCAATTTTTTAGTACTTTGCTTGACAGCTTTTTCTAAAGCTAACTCTTTCGTTTCAGCTTGTAATTCATTGACCAACTGCTTGGACAAATATTTCTTTTCTTCCTTATCGTATCTACCTTTTCCGAGTAGCTCACTCGCCAAACCTAGACCTATTTTCGTCAACTTTGCATTTCCCGCATTATTGTCCCCTAATTCGTGAACAGACAAAAATGCCCCTGATTTTGCATCATAATAAGCAATCGTATAAAGGACTTTACCTTCAAAACCAACGTATCTACTATAGGCATCTTGTACTACATCATCACTGACAGGGTTAGCCGCCATCGTCGTCACATTGACATACATAAATTGATCGACGTTTTTACTTTTCCCTTCTTCAAAATAAGGACCGTAAATATCCATATCTAACTTGGGCTGATCATTGGCAATTGGCAATAAAACGACCGTCTTCTTTTTATCATCAGATTGGGCAGGTACTTGGTCCATCTCATCCGCATGATACAGTGCAAAACGATTTAGGTCTTTCGCTTTTTCCAACATCGCATCGGTCAAATTCGTCAAGTGATAATCAACATCGATTTGTTCTTCTAAAGTACCTGCTACCGCTGGTGCTGTTCGTTGATACGTAGCGTTCGCTGAGGAGCTGTTATTGGCAGTATTTATGGTACTCTGATCTGTATTCCCTGTACTTGCTCGACTGTTAGCAGTTGGCTGAGTAATGGTATTTTGATTGGTATGATTCGTTGGAACAGCCGATTTTGCTTGAGTATTTATTTGATTAGTATTACTTTGATTAGCTCTACTCTGTGCAGCTTCATCTTCCTTGCTTTTTGTTTCTGCATCATCAAAACTGCCCATTTCTCGGATAACCTCCACTTGTTTTTGATATTGATCTAATACTTGACCAAACTGCGATTGATTGGTATTCTGCTGGTTTTGATTAGCTGATCTGGTTGCCTTATTATAATCAGCATCATACTTATTTTGGTATTGACCGCTCACAAAATTGTTAATCACTCCATTTCTCTGATACCTTAGATTGACATCAGTATTGATCTTGATCGGCTCTTCCCAATATCCTCTATACGAGCCATGATTTTTTGCGACAGCTAATACCCCATAATGGATCATATTCGCTAATTCTTGAGTTGTTTCACCAGCCATTTCTGTTCTATTTGGATAAGGTCTAACTTTTTTCTCTACCTCTCCTTTTTCATGCTTAGATAAGGCTTTAAAATTACCAGAATAGGTTCCCCAAGCTTCAAAAAAGACTACATATTCTCTATCTGCGGATTGTGCGTTCAAGACTTTACCCGTTTCCAAATCTTGGATTACATAGTCAAAATTAAATTTAGCATAAGCTGTTTTAGAGTGTCTGGTATAATAGGCAGTGACGACTTGTTCATCTATTGTTTTTTCCTTTCTCTCAGGATCTTCAGTTTCATTTTCTGTTCTAAATGTCATAGAATTCAAACTAACCAAAAGTACTGCATTGGCACCATCTATTGACTTATACATCCCTTTGTGGAAATACATTTCAGGCTTTTTCCTATTATCTTTTAATGCTAACTTTATATCACTTCTGAGATCTTCCACAAATGCCCACTCAGGGTAGGCTACCCCCGTTCGATTGATTAAACCTCCATAACCTAAAATCATTTTTGCTTTCCCTAGATATCCCGAAAATTTTGAACTGACCTCCTTATCATTCAAGTACCAATTAGCGTGTTGTGTTTGGCGCGCTACCTCTAGCCAATCTTCTCGGTTCTTAGCGGTCGTCGATTTCTTTTTTGCTGTGGCAAAATGTGCCTGTCCTAATAATTGATAAATCTCGTTTTTTTCTTTAGCAGAAGATGCTATTTGTTCTGTGTAATCTTTTGTTTCAAAATTGATATTTTTTTGCTTGTCCTCATCAAGGTCTGCGTATAAATCTTGTAGTGTTTTTAATTCGCCATACGTTTTATGAATGTAGTACCAATCTAAACCCGTTTTGTCTCCTTTAAATGTTTTGGTTGATTCTAACAAGTTTGACAATTGAGTTTCGGAGCTTGGCAAAGCCAGAGGATAATATTCATTTACCATAGCAATCGACTTCTTTAATTGTCCTTTCTTTTTTGCCTTTTTATAGCTGATTAAAGCTTGAGTGGCAGCCTCTCTGTAAGCACCGTTCTTCGCCATTTTCTTCGCTTTACTTCGGTGATGCAGTGTTTTTTTATCTTTTACTGTAGTAATAAAAAATGGGGTGTAATTGGTATTTAAATGCCCAATTAGAGGATACCCTTTTATCATATCAATTAACTCTTCCTCATTTATTTCTGGTTTTTCGGCAACTGTCTCTTTCTCTTTTGCTATAGGTTGTGAAACCTTTGGCGCACTTTCTCTCGGTGTAGCTACAACTTTCGGGGATGTTTTAACTACTGCTTTTTCGGCTACTTGCTCTTTCACTTTTTCAGTAGGCTGCGGCACTTTTGGAGTACTTACCTTCGGTGTAGCTACAACTTTCGGAGCGGCTTTAACTGCTGCTTTTTCAGCAACTCGCTCTTTCGCTTTTTCAGTAGGCTGCGGCACTTTTGGAGCACTTACCTTCGGTGTAGCTACAACTTTCGGAGCGGCTTTAACTACTGCTTTTTCGGCTACTTGCTCTTTCACTTTTTCAGTAGGCTGCGGCACTTTTGGAGTACTTACCTTCGGTGTAGCTACAACTTTTGGAGCGGCTTTAACTACTGCTTTTTCGGCTACTTG
>CALDTJ010000127.1 GCA_937924145.1 uncultured Saprospiraceae bacterium | reverse complement strand
AATAGAAACCGTAAATTTTCTATCATTGGAAGGTCCAGAATATTTACTTTTCGTTTAGTTTGGTAAGGAATTCCTTTCTTTTCGAGTAATTCTATCAGATTCCTAGCTTGTCGATGACGAGCATAGATGACTGCCATTTCTTCGTAGGGAATTCCTTTTTTATGCAATCTTTCTACTTCTTTCCAAATCGCTGTTTCCTCCTGCATCCTGTTTGGATAAGTCACTATTTGTGGATGCACTTTCGATTTCAACATTTTTGGATGCTGTGCCACAATATTTTTATCAACCCCTAATTCTTTGGATATTCGCTTTTGATTTTTATCAATTAAAACCTTTGCAATATCCAAAATTGGCTGTGAAGACCGATAGTTATCTTTTAGAAAAACAACTTTTAAGAAGTCTTTGTACTGATGATGAAAATCGACTAAGTTTTTTAATCTAGCGCCCTGAAACTCATAAATAGACTGGTCATCATCTCCAACTATAAAGACGTTTGGATTTTCCCAATATTTGATTAATAATTGTAAAATCTGATTTTGTGCGCCACTCGTATCTTGATACTCGTCCACCAGAATATAGAGGTATTGTTCTTGATAAAAGCGCAATAATTTTTCGTAGCGACTAAACTCTCGAATCACCCAAAGCAACATATCTTCATAATCGTAGCGTCGATTAGCTCGGAGCATTTGGGTGTACTGGTCAAATAGACTAGCTGCTGACCACAAACGTTCCATTTTGTCTCGTTCTTTCTTCAACTTGCCTTCTTTGACATCCCCTTTGTTATATCGTCCAGCTTTTCTTTGATAAATGTATTCTTCCCGATTTGGTAATTCTTTTAAATAAGCGGTAATATTTTGATGAATAAAACCCTCCTTCCAATTCTCCTTTTTCATCATTTGAAAGATATTGTGGAGATGTTTTTCATAAAAATAAATATCTCGCCGCCCTCTTTTTAATGGATGATCTAAAGGTAATCGATCAATGATTTTTCGTATAAATTCAACCCGCTCCAAATCACTTAATGGCTCCAAATTTTGAATACCAAATAGTTCTAAGTTTTCTTGAATGACTTTATTACAAAAAGAATGAAACGTATAAATATGCACATTGTGCGCCTCTGGACCGATGAATTGTAGTAGCCGTTCACGCATTGCATGCGCCCCCGCATCGGTAAAGGTCAAACACAAAATATTGGCTGGTAAAGTATCTGTTTCCGTCAGAATACGCCCAATTCTCGCTGATAGAATGTGCGTTTTACCCGTACCTGGACCAGCTACCACAAGGACAGGTCCTTCGATATGCTCCACGGCGGCACGTTGCTGCTCGTTTAGGCGCTTTAATTCCTTTTGGAACAGTTGGGTGTATTTTTCTTGACGTTTTTTTGCCATTTCTTTTTAGAGGCGAGAATAGAGAGTCGAGAGTCGAGATTTGGTTCGTCTCTTTTGGCTGCTTTCTGTTCTATATTGTCGCATTTTTACTAATAGCCGCAAAATACGATAATTGCTGAAAAGTAAAATAGTTGATTTATTTTGAAATGCGTGAAAAATCCTAGAATGTGCGTGGAAAGTCCTAGTAAAACGGTCTATGTATTGGCAAATTTGTAGCATAAACTTTCAATTTTTCTTTTTTGAATTCTCCCCTTTTTGATAAAAGCGTAACTGTTCAGAAGACATTTATTTTGAGGGATAGGAAAAGAGTCAAGCAAGAAAATAAGTGTTTTCTGTACAGTTTATATGCTATACCTTGAGAAAATACCTCTTTTTTTAGCTTAACACATTCCTATATCGCAAAAGAGATGTCTCCTCAAGGATATATTGAATAGTTACTAAAAAAACAAAAATTATGAACACAACATTTACCCGATTATTATTCAGCTGCTGCCTAATTTGCTTTTCGATGAGTATATTAATTGCTCAGAATTGTACGGATATTGAAATCAATGGAGGGGCAAAAAAAATTGACATTACAGGGCTAACTGCCCCCATCGAAATTGTCCAAGTTTTTGATGAAAATTATAATATCGTTTTTCGTTGCGAAGGCGGTGATTGTGGTGCCGAACAGATGATCTCAGACTTGACGGAAGGCTTGTATCGTGTCAATATCCAGTTTTATGACGCTGATTGGCAGTTAATTTGCCAGACGCCAACCCAAGATGTGACCGTCTTACCCGATGATGACGGTTCAACTGGCGGTGATTGTGATAATCTAACTGCAGTAGGAGGCGAAGGAAAAATTGATATTAGCGGCTTGACCGCACCCATTGAAATTGTGCAAGTTTTTGATGCGAATTATAACATTGTTTTTCGATGTGAAGGTGGTGATTGTGGAAATGGAGTAACGGTTGATAATTTGTCTGAGGGGTTGTACAGAGTAAATACCCAATATTATAAGGCTGATTGGCAATTGATTTGTACGGCTGAGACCGTAGAAGTGAATGTCTCCGCAGGGAATGATATGCCTGATTGTTCGGATGTTAGAGTGGTTGGTGGTGAAAGTTCAGTTACTATAGAAGGGCTTACGGCTCCTTTTACGGCAATTAATGTATCTAGCCCTGGTTTTTCCACTATCCGATGTAGACGGGATGATGATTGTGGGGAAGATGAGAATAAATTTGTTGTAGACAATTTGGAGCCTGGGGCTTATACTGTTAGAGTCATATTTTATAATGAGAGTGGTTCTTTTGCTTGTGAAACGAGTAATTTTATTGTACAGGTTAATCCAGACATAATTAATCCACCCTCTTGTAATGATGTAGAAATTACTACGGCAGCGGGTCAAATTATTGTTAATAACCTTAATGCTAGAGCAATCGTGAAGGTTTTTACACAATCTTACGAACCTGTTTATGAGTGCGTTGATGGAGATTGCACCTATCCGACTCAAATTATTAACCTACCTCCTGATTTTTATAACATTTCAATTGACCTGCGAGATGATAATTTTAATTCTGTTTGCTTGAGACGAAATGAACCCATTACGGTGCCTGGTTCGGGTTGTGATTTACCAGATTATCCTGCATTGATTGCTCTATATAATGCCACGAAAGGGGAAGAATGGAATCGGCGATGGAACTTAGGTGATTGCAATATCTGTAATTGGGAAGGCGTGACTTGTAATGCGAATGGAAGGGTTACTGAATTGAATTTGAATGGCTTTGGTTTGAATGGCGAATTACCTGCTGAATTGGCTGATTTGCCAGCATTGACAAAGTTAGACGTTGGACAGAATTTTAGGTTAAGCGGTTGTTTTCCATTGGGTTTGTGTGGTAGGGTAGAGGTGAATGCTGCAAATATTCGAACCTTACCTTTTGAAGGTGATTTTGCACAGGCTTGTTCGACAGGTCTAGGTTTTCAAGATTCGGATGGAGACGGTATTTGTGATAGTGAAGATTGTAATGACAATGATCCGAATTTTCCTATGACTGAAGGTAGTTTGTGTGATGATGGGAACCCTAATACGACTAGGGATATTATTCAACCTGATGGCTGTACTTGCCGAGGAGATGCGCCAGATGATGTAGCGGATTGCAGTACAATAAGTATAAATAGCAGCAATAATCAATTGACGATTAGCAACTTAGATGCTCCGAGGTATAATGTTTTTGTGTTTAAGGATAACCGTTTTACTCAGTCTATATTTAGATGCCTTAATTGTAGTGAAGAGACTGTGCGTTTAACGAATCTTCAAGCTGGTCCTTACGAAATCCTCATTCAATACCGATCCTTTAGTGATAATGCTGTTTGTGAATTAAATATGACTGTTTCAGTTACTTCGACAGATTGTAATAGTATAGATAAAGATGCGATGGTGGCTATTTTTGATAGCTTGAATGGGGCTAATTGGATTGAAAAATGGCCTGTGGCAGACTGTAATCCTTGCGGTTGGTTTGGAGTAACTTGTAATGACGAAGGTCGAGTTACGGAGATTGCGCTGCCGAATAATCGCTTGGCGGGTAATATACCTACTCAGATAGGTCAATTGACGGCTCTACAAAAGCTGAATTTTCAGGGACTTAGTAATTTTTTCTCTTTTAGTGGTTCGACCAGTACCATTCCTGCTAGTATTGGTCAACTCAAAGAATTAACCCATTTAAATCTTTCAAATAGTCGAGGCTATAGTCGCCTCCCGAAAGAAATTGGTCAATTAACAAAACTGAAAGAGCTCAACCTGTTTAGAGCCTATTTTTGGGGTGGTATACCCGAAGAAATTGGCAATTTAACGCAGTTGGAAATATTGAATCTAGGTTTTACCTACTATTCCAGTTATGGACCGACGCCTACCGCAGCTTTGAGTAATTTGCAAAACCTTAAAGAATTGAATTTAACTAGTACAGGTATTAACGAGGTGCCTACTTATATTTTCGATTTTCCAAAATTAGAGACATTGAACCTTAGCGAGAATAGTATTGCTGGATCACTCCCTAACGAACTTTGGGATATTCAAACTTTGACAACTTTAGAGTTGAATAATAATCCTATTGCTGGACCGATCGCTACTAATATTGGCAATCTAATAAACTTAGAGAGACTAAATTTGAGTAGCACCTCCATTACAAGTTTACCTTCGACAACAGGTAATTTAAGGCAGCTATCTTTTCTAAACTTAAGTAATAATCGAGTATTGACTGCTTTACCAAAAGAACTAGGAAACCTCCAAAAATTGCGATTTTTTGGCTTAAGGTTTAGTGGGGTAGAAGGAGAAATTCCTAAGGAATGGAGTAGTATTGGCGATGAATCTGATTTTGTAGCGATAGACCTACGATCAAATAGATTCACAGGCTGCTTTCCCGCTGAATTGGATGCTTGGTGTGCGGATAAATATAGTATCTCTCTTTCTGGAAACGCCTTTATCAGTGGTTGTAACTTTACGACTTTTTGTGCGGATAGTGGTTTGGTAGATGCCGATGGAGATGGCCTCTTCTCTGGTGATGACTGCGATGACAATAACCCAAATTTACCAACTACTCCTCGGACGGCTTGCGATGACGGCAATCCAAATACAACGGATGATTTAATCCAATTAGATGGTTGTACTTGTTTAGGAATAGACCAAAATGCTGCCCCTAGTTGTGATTTATTACAGTTTTTTGGAGAGAACGGGCAGTTGGAGATTCGTGGAATTAATACAGGCAGTATTCATTTGAAAATATTTAACAATGCCTTTTCAGAAATTCTGTTTGAATGTTTTTTCAATTGTGAGGAGCGGATTGTTTTTCCATATCCCAGTGGTGGATTTTTAAATGTGGAAGTACAAATTTACGATACCAATGAAAGTTTACTTTGTGATAGAAAAGAGGGGGTAAGAGTATTTAGAAGTGGATCACAAAACAGAGCTACGGCAAAAGATTTAATTGACATTCAATTGTTTCCGAACCCTGTAAAAGAAGAACTGACTCTACAAACGACTACATTAAATGGTCAAACAGGGAGACTACAAATATTCAATGCCTTCGGACAACAAGTATTAGCACAAAAAACAACTTTTAACGGCGATTATGAAACGATTAATGCCCAAAATTTAGAGAATGGTATTTACTGGCTAGTCGTTCAAATAGATAATCGAAAGTTGATTACTAAGCGATTTATAAAGGAAGACTGGAGGTAGATGGATGTAATTTCACACGACGACACGACGGCACTACAAATTCGTTGTGACGTTGTGGCGTTGTGTGAAAAACTAATTTATATTTTGACAAAGCGTTGCAAAAACTCCTTGCGCTTATTTCTAGATACGCCTAACTCTTCGCCGTTCGACATCAATACGCAGCTATGGTTATCGTTTACATAACGAACCAAATGTTGGAGATTGATCAAATGGGAATCGTGGATGCGCACGAAAGTACCGCTAGGAAGGGCTTGTTCTACTTTTTTCAAATGCTTAGATACGGTTACTTTTCGACCGCCTTTCAAATACACATTCGTGTAAGAATTTTCCGCCAGACAATATAGAATATCCGTTTTTTTTACGAAAACTAATCCTGTTGAAGTTGTAAGGGCAACACTAGGGTAGTCTTCGGCAAACGATATGCTTACTTCTTTTTCTGGTGTAATGGATGGTAATACATCATTCATTTTTAGGAGATTTAGGGTTAATTTCTCGTAGTTTCTGTATGTTTCGAATATTTAGAAAAAGGGAACCATGGGAGACCTTACTTGACTCATAAAGCAGGCAGTTATGGTTATATTAGTTATTTTGAGAGAGGGAAATTTTTTAAGAATTCTTGAAAATGCGCATTCTAAAAATGCTTATTTTGTGAATACAAGTTTACAATAAATAAGTTAGAATCACCTATAATATTTAGGCTTTAACTTATCAAAAAAAATAGTATCTTTTTTTCGCTTATATAGTTTTGTTTTTTTTCTTGAAAATCAAACAGCCAGAAAGCTTATACTTCCTGGCTGTTGAAAACTTGGCCCCCGTTTTTGTCTATTTTTTCCTGTTAAATCTAGGGGTTGCTCCCATAATATGGGTTGTACTATAGTCGCTTATCGTTGAAGAATGATCTTCTTAGTAATTACAGATTGCTCACCTGTAGCTCTTAAGATGTAGAGACCATTCGATAAGTCGCCAAGGTTTACTTCTTGTCTGACAGCAGCTGTTTTTCCTAAAGGAATATTGCGTACCATTTGACCTGCTGGACTGAAAATCTGAAGATTTACTGTCTGCTCTTGCTCTAAATCTAAAGCAATCAAAGTGACACCAGTTGTTGGGTTTGGCATTACTTTTAAGTCATCAGCATTCAATTTGTCTACTGCTAAAGAAACTGCTGCGCTTTCTTCTGTATCGCTTGCAAACGTTGGTACATTAGCCGCAATTTGTAGAGACTTAGCTGTTTCGTATAATGGTGTTTCCATATCTATCGCTATTCTAGAAATTGAACCTGCTGGCGGAATTCGCTTAACTGGACCAAAACAAATGTGATCGACATAGAAATGTGCTTTTGGTAAGCCATAGAAATTAATCGCATCTATATTCAGCAGATACTCACCAGAAACTGACTGACAACGGTTATCCATGTACATTGTATAACGATTCTTGTCTAAATCAATAAAGATTTCTACGTCAAACCATCTGCCTTCCATGCCATTATTATGACCAAATTCTTTGCTAATAGAACCCCAAGGATCACTATTGTCTCCACCAAAAATACCAAAGAATGCCGTTGAGTGAGCCTCAATATACATGTTGAAACAAAGCCTGTACACACCCTTGAATTTTCTACCTAAATCTAAGAATACATCTTGTGTAGCCTCCTCATTTCGGTTGATTTCTAAAGATTGTTTACCATTGCTTGATCTATCGTTGCTAATTCTAGCATCTCTAATACCTACATTGTCGCTCTTAAACCAGTATGGGTTGACTCTTGTAATGTAATCTCCTACTTTATAATCTACGTCTGGTCTGTGAGGTCTCTTATTCTTTGGATCTTCAGCCTCAAAATCATCGTAGTAATATGGATCTTTACATGTTGTATAGTCTCCACCTGCGCACTCTACTGATAGCTTAAACCAATTGTGGGCATACTTCGTATTTCCATCAACTACCACATAGTACGTTCCTGCTGGTGCATTCTTGATCGTTACGGATTCAACATCTTGCTTAGGATTTGGAGCAGGTCTAGTAATTGCATCAACACAAGCACTTGGCTTACAATCATTTAAGATATGCATGTTCAATACCTTAGGTTGGCTACCGTTCATTTCTTTCAGAGTGAAAGTTAAATCACTTGCTTTGTAGTTAACGAACTTGTAGATTAATTCTCTACCATCTGATTCCCATCCTTTCATTGTACAATCGCCATAGCTTTCGTAGTTGTTTGCTCCACGGTAATTATCATCTTTAATTTCTACTCCGCATTTAAGTTCACTATCTACCCTGCTGTTGAATGTTTTGCATGGATCGGTAGTTGGTCTATTAGCACAGCCAATTTTTCCATACCAACCAGTTTTTACTACTGTTGCATCAGATACAAAACGGAAAGTTAAACACCCTCTCTTAGAGGTAATAGTTCCTGGAGAAGCGTATAGGTTGTAAGACCCAATAAAGTCTACACCATCATCTTTACCAGATTTGTTGACGTTTAATTTCTCAGGTGTATCATCTTTACCTACTGGTGCTTTTCTGTATTCATCCCAAACAGATAATTTGTCAAATTTTTCAATGGCAAATTGTTGGAAAGATACCGTAACTCCTTTTTTTGAGTCGTCAGCACATATAGTTGTATAGTAATCACTTCCATTCATATATGGCTTATGATTTCCTGGTCTGTCGGAAAAAAATCCCCAACCATCGCAATCCACAACATAGTGGGAATTTCCCGTCATGTTCGTAAATGAATCGTCTTTTTGTTCTGTAATAGATTTATTAGAGGTAACTTCTACCGTTTGGCCAGCAAAAACCATGCTGGCTGTCATAAATAATAAAGAAAATAGTCCTAGAATTTTTCTCATAATAATTAAAATTTTGGAGTTAAATAAAATAAGTTTAGGAATATCAATTATTGACCGTTGAGCACTTAGAAAAATGCAATAGTGTCAGCATTAACAATGTGTAGTTTGGTTGTTATTGCTTAGTTAATCTAATTGATGGATTTAACTTTTCCTGACTTGTACATTCTAAGTTTTACAACTTATCAATTAATTGAATAAGTGAAAAAATAGATAATTTTAAAATTGATTACATTGAGTAGAAGAGAATCTCGGAGAGCATGCCTAAATCTATATAACGTGAGGTGGAAGTTGAAATGAATAGCTAAGCGGAACAACAATTAATCCGTTTTCATTTTCAATCCACTAGATTTTAGGACTACACAACAGTTGGGTGAAATGGGGTAATACATTTCTAGTATAACTATGCACTTTCCATTTGGAAAAGACATACTACAGTATTCTCTATAATAGTTTAGTCTTGTTTTCTTAGAAATATCCAGTTTTAGGGGGGATAAAGATATTTCTAAGACACCTTGAACTGCTTATTTCGTTTCTCTTAAGGTGTTGTATCAAAATGATTAAGAATGACTTTGACACTATAAAGATACACACATAATTTAGTGTTTTTAGAGTATGTTTGATAGGAGGTGTTAAAATTCTTTTAACCTAGCTCTTTTTTTTGATAAGAGGTATTTTTTGGAAATTTTGAAATGGCAGTTTTATGCTATTTATGTCGTAAATCGCTGATAAATAATGATTTATGATATATAATATTTCTTTTAGAAGCTATTAATTCGAATAGTTATTGATCGTCTAACCTCAATTAAGCGTTTCAATATTTAGAAATTAAATCTATAAGTAATGAAAGAGATAAGGCTGTATTCAAAGTTCTCTTGTGAAATTTGGGAATCTCAAAAACAACCTTAGTAATTAGGCATAATAAATCTAATTAAAGCCAATTTAAATAATTAAGAGATTTCCAGTTTATATAAATGAATCTTTTACTTAACAAAATTGTATATAGTAGAAATGTCTCAGAAAGTGTAAATTTGCATTTTTATAGAAAAGCCAAAAAATTTATTATCAATAATAATCAAAGGAAAAATGTATAGAACGCATAATTGTGGCGAATTAACGATAGCCAATGTCGGTCAAGAAGTTACCCTCAGTGGTTGGGTACAAAAATCAAGAGATAAGGGATTCATGATGTGGACGGACTTAAGGGACCGTTATGGCATTACTCAGCTGATCTTTTCAGAAGAGGCATCTTCTAAAGAATTATTTGAAAAAGCTCGTTCTTTAGGTCGAGAATACGTTGTCAAAGTAACAGGCAAAGTGATTGAGCGATCTGCCAAGAATAATAAAATGGCAACAGGAGACATCGAGGTAGAAGTAACGGCATTAGATATATTAAATGTCTCTAAGTTGCCTCCTTTTACGATTGAGGAAGAGACAGATGGTGGAGAAGATCTGCGAATGAAGTACCGATTCTTAGATTTAAGAAGAAGTTCTGTTCAAAAAAATATCATTTTCCGTAGTCAATTAGCGATTGCAACTCGTCAATATCTAGCAGGCAATGGATTTATTGAGGTAGAAACACCTGTTTTAATCAAAAGTACGCCAGAAGGGGCAAGAGATTTTGTGGTGCCAAGTCGAATGAATGAAGGACAGTTTTATGCCTTGCCTCAGTCGCCACAGACTTTCAAACAGTTGTTGATGGTGTCTGGTTTTGATAAGTATTTCCAAATTGTGAAATGCTTTAGAGATGAAGATTTAAGAGCAGATCGACAGCCTGAGTTTACGCAGATTGACTGTGAAATGTCTTTCGTGACGCAAGAACAAATTTTAAATACTTTCGAAGGCTTGACTAAGCATTTGTTTAAAACGACAATGAATGTAGAGTTAGGGGATTTCCCTCGGATGCAATATGACGATGCGATGCGTATCTATGGTTCTGACAAACCAGATTTACGTTTCGGAATGGAATTCGTAGAATTAAACGATTTGGCAAAAGGTCATGGCTTTAGTGTTTTTGATGATGCTGAATTAATCGTAGGTATCAATGTCAAAGGAGAAGCGGCTAATTTCTCGAATAAGAACTTAAAGAAATTAGAAGAGTGGATGAAACGTCCACAAATTGGTGCCAAAGGCTTAGTGAATGTAAAATTCAATGCGGATGGTTCTGTCAAATCTTCTGTTGGTAAATTCTATGATGAAGCTGCTTTGAAGGCTTGGGGCGAGAAAGCTGGTGCTGAACCTGGCGATATGCTATTAATCCTTTCGGGAGAAACAGATAAGACTCGTAAGCGATTGAACGAATTGCGTCTAGAATTAGGCCGTAAATTAGGCTTGATTAAGGAAGGCGATTTTAAACCTTTATGGGTCGTAGATTTTCCATTATTGGAGTGGGATGAGGAGTCTGAAAGATTCCATGCGATGCATCACCCATTTACCTCGCCAAAGAAGGAAGAGATTCCAAATATGTTGAACGGTGACCATGAGACCATGAAAAATCTAAAAGCAGATGCTTATGATTTGGTTATCAATGGTTCTGAAATAGGCGGTGGTTCAATCAGAATCCACGACCGAGCATTACAATCTAAAAACTTCGAATTATTAGGCTTTACGCCTGAGGAGGCAGAGGCACAGTTTGGCTTTTTATTAGGTGCTTTTGATTACGGTGCGCCGCCACATGGTGGTATTGCTTTCGGTTTCGACCGATTGTGCGCTGTCCTAAACGGTCAATCTTCTATTAGAGACTTCATTGCTTTCCCTAAAAATAATCAGGGTAGAGATATGATGATTGATGCACCTTCTCCTATTTCTGCGGAACAGTTGGAGGAGTTGAGTATTGATGTGGTGTTGCCAGCAGAGGTGTAGTTGGAGGTTAAAGTCTTTCCAGCACTGCAGTGCTGGAAAGACTTTAGCATCATGGAAATTTCTTCTTCTTAGCCTTCTGCATAGGATTCAACAACTCCTTTTGCTTGTGCTTTTTAAACACCTGAAACCGACTAGGTAATTCTTTCACAGGCCAGTTATTATTAGATTCGTCAATATCTGCCGTTTCGTGATAAGGGTCTATCACAATCCCTTTCACTTCCTTATTTTTTACAAATACCTTAGAGAACTCTTTTTCATTTTTTCTCCAAATTTCAACAGGTATTTTTTCAATTTCTTTGCTACCGTCTTTGTATTCCCACTCAATAATGACAGGCATGACTAGACCACCTTTATTACTAAAATAGAGTTGATAATAATTTTTATCACCAAAACGCTCCCTTTTTTCTTTTTTAGAATAGGTCTCATCGTATAAATAGGTCGTGTAATTAATGACGGAATCAGCAGTATTCCACGGCTCATAGTTGGTATAAAAATCTCTCAAAGATGGATCTGAATTAACCGCAGTTTTGATACCAGCTTTTTCATTATTTCGTTGTGCAATATGCTTTCTAGGCTTTTTTTGCTTGTAAGGATAAGTACTTTCGCTCTTTTCTGGATCATTCTCCAAATCTACTTTATACCATTTGATACTATCCAAAGAAACATCCACAGGATCTGTACCATAAAACCAACCTTGCCAAAACCAATCTAAATCAACGCCACTCGCATCTTCCATCGTTCTGAAAAAATCCGCTGGGGTAGGGTGCTTAAACATCCAACGACGCGAATATTCCTTAAAAGCATAATCAAATAATTCTCGACCCATAATGGTCTCTCTCAACATATTTAGACCTACAGAAGGCTTGTCGTAAGCATTTGCTCCAAAATTGACTATGTTTTCACTATTCGTCATAATCGGTTCTAATCGATCTTTAGAAGATCTCATGTAGCTGGTAATTAGATCTGGCGTTCCGCCCCAATGCTTAAAATTGGTATCAAACTCTTGTAAGGTGACAAACTCCAAGAAACTGTTGATGCCTTCATCCATCCAAGTCCATTGACGCTCATCACTATTGACAATCATCGGGAAGTAATTATGACCTACTTCGTGGACAATGACGACCAATGCTGCATTTTTAGATCGCTCAGAATAAGTACCATCTTCTTCTGCCCGCCCTGGGTTAAAGCAAATCATCGGATACTCCATACCATTAGCAGCCTCTACAGAAATAGCCGTAGGATAAGGATAAGGAAAAGTATAATTAGAATAAGTTTTTAAAGTATGAGCAACTGCCTTGGTAGAATACTTGTTATAAATAGGGTAGGCTTCTTTGGCATAATAACTCATGCACATCACCTTTTTGCCATCTTCATTGAAGTGTGGCATGGCATCCCAAACAAATTTTCTACTACTCGTCCACGCAAAATCTCTTACATTATCTGCCTTGAAAATCCACGTTTTGGTATCTTTTGCCTTCTTCTTTTTTTCGTTCTTCTTAGCTTCTGCTAAAGTGATAATTTCTACAGGTTCTTTTGCGGATTGTGCTTTGTCCCAACGCTTTTTCTGATCATCCGTCAATACATCACCGTAGTTTAGACACTCTCCAGTAGAACCTACTACATGGTCAGATGGAACCGTCATTTTTACTACATAATTTCCAAAATTTAAAGCAAATTCTCCTCGTCCTGTAAACTGCTTATTTTGCCAGCCTTCAAAGTCAGAGTAAACGCAAAGTCTTGGAAACCATTGAGTGATTGTAAATAAGTAGTTGCCGTCTTTCTCAAAATATTCGTAACCACCTCTACCACCTGCTGCGCCCATTCGATCAGAAATATTATAGTGCCATTCGACATTGTACACAAATTCTTCTCCCGGTTGGATAGGTTGTGGTACTTCCACCCGCATCATGGTTTGATTGATGGTATATTTTAAGGGTTTGCCATCGTCTCCCGTTACGGCGTGTATTTTATGACCATAATCTCCTTCAGCTAAAGCCTCTGAAATATTCAAATTTCGCAATGCTCTTTCACTCATTTGCTCACGAATAGTACTTGGATCGTCGAAGTTGTCTGGATTGTGAGGATCATGCTCATTTTCGTCCAATTGCATCCATATATAGCGTAATGGATTTGGCGATTGATTGTAATAGGTAATTTTTTCTTTACCGTTTAATCGTAGATTCTTTTCATCCAATTCACACTCGATGTCATAATCGGCACGTTGTTGCCAATATTCTGGCCCAGGTGAACCATCTGCTAATCTATAACTATTCGGATCTCTCAGTTTTTGACCAAGTTGTTCAAACTTGTTACCGTGATTGGAATTAGGATTGTTTTGGCTAAATGCCGAAAAGGGAAAAATTAGAACTGCTGCCAAAATAAAGGTAAACAGCGAAAGCGATTTTTTTTGCATGGCTTTGATTATAGTCAGGTGAAAAAATATGCCCAAAAATAATATAATTTGGATGAAATTAGAAAACGAGAGGTTATTCTTTCAAAAGATGGACGGATAGAATATATTTCTTATACTTGTAGCGTGAGGTGATAGCCTTATTACCAGAAATGCTTACGTAATAAATGAAGAGGACTTAACTATGGAAATACAAAACAACTACACACAATTATTGAAACAAATCGCAGGAACGCTAAAAAAGGGTCAAGTGGCAGCGATGAAATTGAGCCGAAGGCAAATGGTATTGACCTATTGGGCAATCGGTCAGCATATAGTAGAATACGAACAAAAAGGAAATGAAAAGTCGGTGTATGGTTCGAAGTTACTTAATCGATTATCTAAAGATTTGTCCCACCAATTGGGAAAGGGTTTTAATCGTACTAATCTGATTTACATGAGGTTATGCTATTTGAAATATTCTAATATTAAAGATTTGTCCCACCAATTGACTTGGGGGCATTTGATAGAACTGTTGAAAATAGACCATGATTTAGAAAGAAGTTTTTACGAAAAGCAGACTTTATCAGTACTGTCCACTTTTGTCCACCAATTAAAGATATTTAGTTAGGGATAAAAGAAAAGCTCTTCCTAAAAATAAAGTTTAGAAAGAGCTTTTCTTAAGTTTTGCAATTAGTTACTACATCTGTTTCAAAATCCGATTCTTAATCCGCTTATATTCTGTATCCGTCACCAACCCCGCAGTTTTCAATTCTTCCAATTTTTTCAGCTTAGTCTCTAACTCATTTTCAAAAAGGTCATCCATTTTTTCGGTAATTTCTTCTTCTACTTCTTCCGCAAAATCTTCGACGTCCTCTTTCCAGTCATTGACTACTGATTTGCCTTTTTTCAATTGTTCTTCATAAAAACTTCTTAATTCTTCGGAATCGAATTCGGTAATCGAACCGCCTGAGGCAAAGTGCTGCGCTACTACTTGCCCAATTGCATAAGTAGTCGCACCTGCAAAAGCTGAAACCGTTGCGCCACCTAAGGCAGATCCAATAATTGGAATTCCTTTTAAAATTGATCCGACACTATGAGCTGCAATTCTGCCTAGAGTTGTTCCCATGATCGCACCTACGAATCCTTTTCCGCTAGAATCTTGGTAGTCTTGCCCATATAATTTACAGAGTTGTCGGAGCATATCCAATTGGATCGCTGTGACAGCTGCAATATCGGCTACAGGTATCGGAATAAGGCCTGCGCCCATCGAAAAAAGAACATGACGTTTGATTATTGGTTGGGCTTTTTCTAGTGCTTTAATTTTAGAATCGGGCATTTTTTCTATTTTTTGGTTTTTAAAATCAAATTATGTTAGTGAAAATTAAAAAGATTGTAAAAAAAAGAACTGTTTTTTTATACCAAACACCAAAAAGTCTAGATGAATTCCTCAATGATAAATTTTGATTTTTTACCAATAATTGTAATTATTTTAGAACCCTTACCTATAGATGAAAATTTAATATGGCAAGAGGTGGGTTAAACAAAATAATAACCGTCCTTTTTGTTCTCCGCTTTCCAACTGATTGATTTTCACCTTATTAAAAAGGGCAAATATTTCTTAAAAAAGATAAAAATAGACTTTCATAAGCAACATAATAATAATACCTTTGCACCGATTTTTGAAAAGAGGCTAAAAAGTAACCAAAATAGCCAATTTAGGTCGATTTTGATACTTGAGGCTAAACTGAAATATTTTAGGATAGCAGAATTTCAAAAAAATATATCCATGCTCCGTTTTTTCTTATCTACTATATACATTCTTTCTTTTGCCTTACTAGGCCTAGCTCAACACGACCATAACCACGATCATGGACATGATCACGGGGATCATAGCCACGCTGAAGAGGGTGGACACGGTCATGGCGCAGTTATCTGCGGTGAGCAAGCGCACCACGAATTTAATGCGGGAGACAATGCGATTCATCACATTGCGGATGCCAACGTTTATAGCATTGGACCGCTCCAAATTCCATTGCCAGTTATTTTGTATGCACCTGACAGAGGATGGGATTTTTTCATGGCCTCTAAATTTCATGCAGATTTAATTGGTCACGGTGATGGTCACGTTGCTTACAACGGTTATGTTTTGGACGGTGGATCTGTAAAAAGAGTAACTGGAGCAGGATTCCCTGATGGAGAAGTCAACATTAGTGGAATTATCCACAAGAAAGTGGAAGTGGACGGAAAAGACAAAGAAGTAGCTTTTGTTTGCTACAAGGAACAATTATACCCAACGGATTCTAAGAGTACAGCTGATGGTGGTTTGTTTGGTGGTGGAATCACTTCATTTTATGATTTTTCCATTACTAAGAATGTAACTTCAATGGCGATTGTGCTATTGTTTTTGAGTTGGTTGTTTTTAAGTGTAGCTAAAGCTTGTAAAAGAAACGAAGGAAAAGCACCAACTGGTTTACAAAACTTTATGGAACCTTTCGTCTCTTTCATCCAAGATGAGGTGGCAGTACCATTTATCGGTGACAAAGCTCCTAAGTTTTTACCTTTCTTATTAGCTATTTTCTTCTTTATACTAGGTTTAAATCTTTTTGGACAAATACCATTTTTTGGAGGTTCAAATGTTACAGGTAATTTAGGAGTAACGATGGTTTTAGCAATCATTGCTTTTATTATTACCAATATAAACGGTAATGCAGATTATTGGAAGCACCTTTTCTTCGCACCGGGAACACCTTGGTTCGTAAAGTTGATTTTAGTACCTGTTGAATTATTAGGATTATTTGTGAAGCCTATTACATTGATGTTGCGTTTATTCGCCAATATCACTGCGGGACACATGGTTATCTTAATCTTCGTGAGTTTCATTTTTATTTTTGGTAGAAGTGGAGAAAGTGTACCTGGGGCTATTGGTGGAGCAGTTGGATCTGGTTTATTGACCTTGTTTATGATGGCAATCGAGTTAGTGGTTGCTTTTGTACAAGCATTCGTATTTACTATCTTGACAGCATCTTACATTGGGGCAGCTACTGAAGAGCACGATCATCACGGAGAACACGCACACTAATCAGTATTCAGTGAGCAGTAGGCAGTAGGCAGTAACATAATGCTCTGAGTTGTAAGAAAAGAGATAGTCGGGACAAATGAGTCTTAAATACAATAATTTAGAATATTAAAAGTGAAAGGGGATGAAATTTATAGTAAGAGGTTTCATTAAGTGAACTAATTACTATTTACCAATCACCAATCACTATACATTCACATATATAAATACTTAAACAATGGTAGGTTCAATAGCAGCTATTGGTATGGGATTAGCCGTAATCGGTGCCGCAATTGGTATTGGTTGGATCGGTTCAAGCGCTATGGAAAGTATTGCTCGTCAGCCAGAGGCAGTAGGTGATATTCGTTCGAATATGATCTTAATGGCAGCATTTATTGAAGGTGCAGCGTTGATCGCTTTAATCCTTTCTTTCTTAGTAGCTGGCGTATAATTCCACTACAAAAAGACAAGACTGACTACGCAACGGTTGGTTGCGGGTCAGTCTTACCTCAAAATGAAATTTAAAATTTAAAATTCTAAATCTAAAATTCAAAAGTTTTAGAGATAGTATATAAAATACAGTTTTATGTTATTCTTAGCAGATTTTAGTGTAATTAAACCAGACTTTGGGTTATTATTCTGGACTTCTATTTTCTTCTTACTTTTTTGGTTACTGATTGGAAAGTTTGCTTTCAAACCTATTGCAGAGGCGTTGAGAAAGCGTTCTGGTGACATTCAAGATGCATTGGATTCGGCTAAAAAAGCGAAGGAAGAGTTGCAAGATTTAAATAGCAAAAACGAAGAATTGATTAAAGAGGCGCAAGAGCAAAGAGCTTTAATCATGAAAGAGGCTAAGGTGGCGAAGGAAACAATCATTAATGATGCCAAAGCTAAGGCGAAGGAGGAGGCTAATAGAATTGTCAATTCTGCTAAGCAAGAAATTGATGCTCAAAAGAAAGCTGCATTAATGGAGGTGAAAAACGAAGTAGGACAAATGGCTTTGACCATTGCTGAAAAAGTAATCCGTAAGGAATTACAAGGCAACTCAGACCAAGAGTCTTTTGTAAATAAGCTAGTAGGAGAAATTAAATTGAATTAGTAATTGGTGACTAGGGATTAGTGATTGGCTTGATCCAATTACTAGTTACCAATCACAAATCACAATAATATATGTCAGTAACTAGAATCGCATCAAGATACGCTAAATCACTACTCGATTTGTCTCAAGAGCAGAACAAATTGGAAAAAGTGACGGGGGATGTGCAAGCTTTTCAAAAAGCGACAGAGCAGAGAGATTTCTTTTTATTATTAAAGAGCCCAATTGTCAATCCTGATAAGAAAGGAACTATTTTAAAAGAAATTTTTGGTGGTAAATTTGATGAATTGACCATGGCATTCATCAATATTACCTTGCGAAAGGGCAGAGAAAGTTATTTACCAGAAATTGCAAAAGAATTTATGGCTCAGTACCAAGCTCTTAAGCATGTTTCTACGGTAAAATTAACAACGGCGACTGCTTTATCTGATGATGCTTTAAATGCCATCAAAGTACAGTTACAAGGAAGTAGTCAAACACAAGCAAATATCGAAATTGAAACAGCCGTTGATCCTAATATCATTGGTGGGTTTGTCATCGAATTTGACGATAAGTTATATGATGCCAGCGTAGCGCACAAATTAAATAATCTGCGCAAAGAATTTTCTGGTACTCAACAGGCATAATAAATAAATAAATTTTTTTAGTCATCGGTAATTGGTCAATAGTCATGTGAAGTGACAGCTGACTAATGGCTAATGACATAATGACTAATAACTAAATTTTTATAGATATGGTTAACGTAAAACCTGACGAAATTTCTGCAATATTAAAGCAGCAACTTTCTGGTTTCAAAACAGCATCTGAACTAGAAGAAGTAGGATCAGTACTTCAAGTAGGGGATGGTATTGCTCGTGTATACGGATTGAACTCTGCTCAAGCAGGGGAATTAGTAGAATTTGATACTGGTGTACAAGCGATCGTTTTGAACTTGGAAGAAGATAACGTAGGGGTGGTTTTGATGGGTTCTGGTGCAGGCATCAAAGAAGGCTCTACCGTTAAAAGAACAGGTCGTATTGCCTCTATTAATGTTGGTGAAGGATTTATGGGGAGAGTAGTAGATGCACTAGGCGCACCTATTGATGGTAAAGGACCGATTACTGGTGATACTTATGAAATTGCATTGGAGCGTAAAGCACCGGGTGTAATTTACAGAGAACCAGTTGCTGAGCCACTACAAACAGGTATCAAAGCGATTGACGCGATGATTCCTATTGGTAGAGGACAACGGGAATTAATCATTGGTGACCGTCAAATTGGTAAAACTGCCATTGCGATTGATACCATTATCAACCAAAAAGAATTTTACGATAAAGGAGAACCTGTTTACTGTATTTATGTTGCCTCTGGACAGAAGGCTTCTACAGTAGCAAACGTTGCGAAGACGTTAGAAGAAAATGGTGCAATGGCTTATACTTGTATCGTTTCTGCTTCAGCAGCGGATCCAGCTCCACTTCAATATTATGCACCATTTGCGGGCGCAGCGATTGGAGAATTTTTCAGAGATACAGGAAGACCTGCATTGATTGTTTATGATGATTTATCTAAGCAAGCAGTAGCCTATAGAGAGGTTTCGCTATTATTAAAGCGTCCTCCAGGTCGGGAGGCATACCCTGGTGATGTATTCTACCTTCACTCTCGTTTATTAGAGCGTGCGGCAAAGATCATCAACGATGATAAGATTGCTAATGAAATGAACGATTTACCAGAATCTTTGAAGAAGGCTGGTATCGTGAAAGGTGGTGGTTCTTTGACTGCTTTGCCAATCATTGAGACGCAAGCGGGTGATGTATCTGCCTATATTCCAACCAACGTAATTTCTATTACAGATGGTCAGATTTTCTTGGAAACTAACTTATTTAACGCTGGTGTTCGTCCTGCGATTAACGTAGGGGTATCCGTATCACGGGTAGGTGGTAACGCTCAGATCAAATCAATGAAGAAGGTATCTGGTACCTTGAAGTTAGACCAAGCTCAATACCGTGAATTAGAGGCATTCTCTAAGTTCGGTTCTGATTTGGATGCTGCGACTATGGCTATCTTAGAAAAAGGTAAGCGTAACGTGGAAATCTTAAAGCAACCTCAATATTCTCCAGTAACGGTAGAAAAGCAAGTTGCCATCATTTACTTAGGTACAAAAGGATTATTGAAAGATGTTCCTGTTAATAAAGTAAAAGAATTCGAAGAATTATTCTTATCTACTTTGGCTACAAGAAGTCCTGAGACTTTGAAGACTTTCCAATCTGGTAAGTTAGCAGACGAGGCGGTAAAAGTAGTAGTAGACTTAGCAGCAGAATTGACTGCTCAATATAAATAACCAGTGTGCAGTTGACAGTAAGCAGTAGGCAGTAAGCCGAACTGCCTACTGCCTACTGCTTACTGCCAACTGATAGATATGGCTAATCTTAAAGAAGTAAGAGAACGGATTAAGTCCGTTAAAAATACCCAGCAGATTACCAAGGCGATGAAAATGGTATCTGCCTCCAAATTGCGTAGAGCGCAAATGGCAATTACTCAGATGCGCCCTTATGCAGATAAGTTGAATTCGATGTTGAAAAATATCTTATCTAACTTGGAAGGTGATGCTAGCACTTCTTTCGGTGACGAAAGAGCAATAGATAATGCTTGTGTAGTCGTTGTTACTTCCAATAAGGGACTTTGTGGAGCATTTAATACCAATGTCATCAAAGCAGCAGTTGCGACGATTGAGGAAAAGTATGCTGCTCAGAAAGCTGCTGGTAAGTTGACCATCATACCAATCGGTAAAAAAGGAAACGCTTACTTCAAGAAAAGATATTCAGATTGTACGATTATCGAAGATCACGTATTGTTATTTGATAATTTGGCTTTTGATAATGTAGGGCAAGTATCTCAAGCATTGATGGATGCGTTTGTTGATAAAACTTACGATTCAGTCCACGTGGCTTATGGTCGATTCAGAAATGCGGCTGTACAGTTTCCTGAGTGTGTTCAGTTTTTACCAGTAGAGAAATTAGAAGCTACTGGAGAAAATGAGTCAAAGCACAAGGCTGATTATATCTTTGAGCCTAGTAAGGAAATCTTACTACAACAATTGATTCCAAGTATCTTGCAGACTCAATTCCAGAAATTTGTTTTAGATACACATGCATCTGAGCATGGAGCGAGAATGACGGCTATGGACGCCGCAACGGAGAATGCAGAGGAATTAGTAAAAGAATTGAAAATATCTTACAATAAAGCCCGACAAGAGGCAATTACGAAAGAATTGTCGGAGATTGTGGGTGGAGCTGCAGCTTTGGGTGGATAATTATTATCTACTCACTCAGCGTACTAAAAAGGCGCAACATTCAAACCGAATGTTGCGCCTTTTTTTTGCACTTTTTTCTTTCGTAGTTGGTCAAGTTAATAGGATTAACTTATTCTTCACTTGATTAGATCACACCCCTTCTTTTAGCTTTGCTTAAGTAGCGGATTATCCTATTTATGAAAAGAAAAAAATGCACAACTTTTCTCTCATCTTTTATGAAAGCTTCTATTTAGTTTCGCTTGTTAATTGTCGGTCTGCAATAAAAATGTGCCTTTTAGATTCTCTCTATTACGAGGTAAATTATACTGTAATAGAATTATAATACCAAGCGATTTAAACTTAATAGGCTTAAATAAAATAAATGATTAAAAAGTGTGCAATATCTTAAATAATTTGGGGGGAGATTATAGTCTCAGTAGTTGTACAAATTTACACATTTGTTATAAATGAAAAAAATGGAATAAGGTCGTATTTATAAATTAGTCCCTTTTTTAAGTAAAATGACACCAAAATAATACCTAATGTGTACGGAATTCGCTTTATCTAAGTTATGCGATCTCTTTTAGGCATTCTATATAATAGCTTGCTGTTACACCTAATTTTGTTTTAAATGCTTTTTGAAAAGAGGATTTAGATTTAAATCCTGCTTTTTTGTATATAGATTCAATCGTATAAATTTTGTGTTCGCCTGACTGAAATGATTGGATAACTTCTTCTATTCGAAACTCATTAATTAGTGCATTATAATTTTTGCCGAATCCTTCGTTTATTGTTTTTGAGACGTAGCTAGTATTGGAATCCAAATAGCTGGCAAATTTTCTAAGTGTTAGATCTGATGATAGATATAACTTTTTTTCTTTTAGGGCTTTATTTATTTTCTGTTTTAATACTTCATCAATTTGTTTGTCAACTGGATTTTTATTTATTTTTTCCTCTATTAGTAAATCCCTTCTACCATTTGATACTATAGATTTATATATCGCTTTGAGTCTAAAATAGAAAAGACAAAAAATGATTCCTAATAAGACAATTATACCTCCTATTTTTAATAATGCTCTTTGAGTATCTATAGTTGCTTGCTCATTTTCAAGTAAAACGCTTTCCTTTTTTATTTCGCTAATTTTATTTTCTTCTTCTAATTTTACTAGATTATTTTCACCTATCAATTTAATGATAGCTTCCTGTTCTTTATCTGCTTTCTCTAACCAAAAAATGGCTTGTTCATAATCGAGATTTGCTTTAGCTAATTTACTTTTTAATTGATAAAAACTAACCTGATATTCTCCAAGGAACCTGTGGTCAATAAGCCAAAAATCAATTGCATCAACATATATATTTGCCTTTGTTAAGTTCCCTTTTTCTAATTGGATCAACCCCATTCTGTACAGTGGTATTCCACGGTTGGTATATATTTGATGTTTGTCCATTAAGTCTAATGTCTTTTGTAAATACTTCTCCGCTAAATCGTACTTTTTTAAATCATAATAATTTGTACCTAGGTTATTATGGGTGCCAAGTAATAATTCTATATTTCTACTATTTCTGTTATCTGCTAATAACTCTAGTTTGTAATTGATACTCTTTTCTATTTCGCCTAATTCAGACCATGTTTTTGCTATATTACCTAGAATGAACCCATTTGTAAAATCGTAGACAGGCTTAGACAATAATGGTAATAATTCTTTTGCCTTTTCAAAATGTTCTAGAGCTAGCGTATGGTCTTTTTTAAAATAACTTATATGTAGACCAATTTGATTATGAGCAAAAACTTTTGCAATAGGATAATTAATATCTGTAGCTAGTTGGAGTGATTTATAGCCATAATTTAAGCCGTTTTTATTTCTAGCATATTTTGAAAATCGTGCGAAAGCAACATAAGCCAATGCAAGTATTTTTTTTTCGCTAATTGTTTTAGCTCCTTTAGATTCTAATATTTGAATTGCATTATATGCATTTATTGTTGCTTTATTATGAGCTCCTTGGACTTTACTTATTTCAGCTTCTGTGAGTGCATGAATGGCGGCATTATATGGGTACGTATCGGAGAGTAATGCTGGATCAATTTTTAATTTAGCTTCTATATCTTGAGCATTTAACATCGTAACTTTATAAGCATAGACTAGCCAAGCCGCTGCCCTTTCATTTAAATTTTCAATGGTTTTAATTTCTTTTATTTCTAAATTGATATCATACAAAGATGTTGATTGGGCTGGTGAAGATACATGAAGAAGGAGGATCAATAAAAATGCAAGACTGCCATTTAACCAAGTTATTTGGGAATTGTTGAATAGGAATTTTCTTTTGAGATAATTTGCATAATCCCTAAAAAAAGTAGAAGTATATTTTGTTGTAGTTGGTGGATTCATCTTAACTCTTTGATAGTCGTGATTTTTTCTCTTTTAGATTGCTTAGATAAAGACTTGCTGTTTGACTAGTCTTCATTTTAAATGATTTTTGAAATGAAGATTTGGATTTAAATCCAGCCTTCTTGTAGATTGATTCTATGGTAAATATTTGATGTTCTTCCTCTTCGAATAATCTTAAAACTTCTTCGATCCGATAATCATTAATAAGGACGCTGAAGTTTTTTTTGAACCCGTCATTGATTGTTTTTGAAAGATAGCTGGTATTAGAATTTAAGTGATCTGCAAATTTTTTGAGTGTTAGATCTTGAGAAAGGTATAATTTTTCTTCTCTTAGGGCTACTCCAATTTTTTTCATTAATACTTGATCGATTACTTTTTTAGTAGGCTGCTTTTTTGACTTTGGTATATTCTCTTTATTTGAGTTTTTATCTACCCCTTGGGCACTTGGATCTTCTTTTTTGTATAAGAAAAATCTGAAAATAATTCCAATTAATATCAATACAACAATGGTGGTATAAAGTAGTAATTTTTGAGACTGAATGATGGACTTACTTTGATCTCTTAGTTCTTCTAAATCTATTTTTTTGCGTTGGATTTCGTTGAATTTGCTTTGCTCTTCAAGTTTTATTATTTTATTAGGCCCAATTATATTTCTTAAAGAATCTCGTTTTGCTGTTGCCATTTCTAACCAATAAATGGCTTGTTCTAAATTATTTTCAGCTTCAGCTAAATTACTTCTAAAATGAAAATAAGTGATTTTATGAATATTAGGAAAGCTATATTTTTTTAACCAATGTTCTATAGAATCCCTGTAAGTAGCTGCTTCTTTGATCTTTTTTTGTTCTATTTTTATTAAGCCTAATCGCATCATAGGGATGCCTTTGTAAAGCTTAAGGCTATTGTGCTCATTCATCAAGGCTACTGTTTTTCCGAGATATTCTTCTGCAAGCTCATATTTTTTTAATTTAAAATAATCTGCTCCTAGATTATTGACCGTACTGATGATTAGTTCTGGATTACTCGTATTCCCTACTTCTTTTATGATGTTCAGCCTGGCTTCGATTGCCTTTTCCACATTGCCCAATTCGGACCATGCAGAAGCTATATTAAGACTAATAAACGGATTGATTGTTTTTTTGATCGCAAGCGGTATACTATCTATTTGTTCTTTTGCTTTTAAAAAATGATCTAATACCAGTGGCATGTCTCGTTGTGTATTACCTATAAGTTGACCAACCTGATTGTGTGCAAATACTTTGCCTACAGCAAAATTGATACTATTGGCAATTTCAATTGCTTTATATCCATATTCTATTCCTTTTTTTTCATTATCAACATGTTTCGATATTCTAGCATACATCATGTAACTGAGACACAATATTTTTTTTTCTGCTATCGAAGAGATATTTGAACTCTCCAATAATTGTATGGCATTTTCGATTTTGTCGGTTGATGTTTTATCATAACCATCAATCTGATCTATTCCTACCTTAGTTAATAAAATTATTGCTCCTTTATGCTTATAGTTATTTTGCCAAAGTTCTTTGGCATTAGCTAGTTTTTGAGGCAATGTTTCCTGATTTGTATTGGCTATTTCGATAAAATGAATCAACCATTGAACAGCTCTTTTATCTGGATCTACGATTTTACCTATTTTCTCGGGATTTAATGTTTGTTCATAAAACGTAAAGGGGCTTTTGGTAGAAAAGGAGACTAAGAATGAGGCCGATAATAGGAATAGGGCACTTTTAAATATAGAGGTCAGTGCAGAAAGTCTTACAGAATAAGATTTTTGAAAGTTTTTTAATAAAATTTTGTCAAGGGAAAAACCCCTTTTGATTCGCTCTAATTTCATTTTTTCTACCAGAACTGTCAAAAAAATGGTTGCCTTTTAGAAGGACGGATTTTACTTTTGGTACTTATTTACTATTAGTAGAATATATTGACTAAAGGTAATTAAAATTAGGACCTGTACAATTTAAATTATGCTAATATTATAGAAGACTTCAATTCCCATTACTGTATCCTACTTTTTTTAGGTAGCAGTAAATGACTAGATGATAAAATGAGTAAATAAGGGATAATCGTTTTAAAATTAGGTTATTCAGCTACAATTTTGGTTAACATTTAATCATTTAGTAACGACGAAATAATAAATCTGTCAAGTTGGGCGAGGTTATTTTGTTCTCAGTTTTTGCCAAAAATTCTTTTCATAGCAGGGCTACGGAAATAATTTTTGGTAGAAAATGAGGGCAAAAGAAACCGTCCAAACCAGCCCGCTGACGCAGTCGGGCGGGTGGCGGAGTTATTGTTTTGCCGTTACT
>CALDTJ010000126.1 GCA_937924145.1 uncultured Saprospiraceae bacterium | reverse complement strand
AGGCGCACCGACTTCCTCTAATTTTTCTTCCAATTGCACCATATCCTCATCTGCCACTGCTCGAATCTTAGCCAAAATAGGCGCAAACTCTTCTTTAGCAATAGCAAAACTTTCCCGGTGTGTTTTAGTAGGCGTAGAAGTCGTGTTTTTCTGCTCATACAAGACCCAACCTAAACGACCCATTGGAGTCGGAGGCGCAGGCATATCTAACCTCGATTTTAGTCGATCACCATATAAATCTCGTTTGATGTCATTTAATTTTTTGTCAATATTATTGGCATCTGTTGTTAAGGCAGTCATCGGCTGTTCCACCATTTTGATAGCTGCTCGGATATATTTTAGCTTATTATCTAATTCCCGAATAGTGTTGGATGCTCCTTCCATCGAACGATTTAACTCTTCCACTTCTCTTTGGAAAGCAACCTTTGCTGCTCGGTCTTCGGCAGGTAAAACCGTATTATCTAAGGCTTTTACGTTGAAAGAAACGGGCGAACCTACTTCCTTCATTTCCCCATTAAAATAGGTAGACATCGAAACCGTATAAGTCCCTGGAGCAACTAAAGTCCCTTGGGAAGTCCCTGTAAATGGATTATAGAAACTAGGTTTGCTTAAACTGATGGCGTCTTTAGGAGTATAGCGTAAATCCCATTCAAATCGTTGCAATCCTTTGCTTGGGGATTTATTGAATTTGCGAACAACCATCTCATCACTATTTTTGATAGTGAAAATCAATTCTGGTTGGTACTCTTGCGTTTCTGCTAATAATTCTTCGTAGCTAGGGTAGTTATTGTCTTTTTTATCTTTTGCTGCTTTCTTTTCTGCCTTTTGCCGTTGTGCTTTTAAAGATTTTACACTTTCTGGGTAGTAATAGGTAATCATAGCAACAGGCCCTAAGTTGTCTCCTTGATACAAATTATCTCCCTGAAATGCTTTCCCAGGCAAACCTAAAGGCACTGCTTTTTCAAACATTAAAGCATCTCTAATGGCAAATATTTGTGCCGAAGTATCCATATTGGTAGATTCCACCGAACGCAAAGCAGAGTAATCATCCAAGACAAAAAAGCCTCGTCCAAAAGAACCTAAAACCAAATCATTTTCTCGCTTGTGAATCGCCAAATCTCTAATGGCAATCGTAGGCATTCCAGCTTTTAATTGTTTCCAGTTCTTACCAGCGTCAGGGGAAAAGAAAACACCGAACTCTGTTCCACAGAAAATTAAGTCTTTATCTACATGATCTTCTTCGAGACTGTAGACACTTCCTCTTTCTGGTAGGTTGCCACTGACTTTTGACCAAGTCAAGCCTTTGTTGCTACTGCGGTAGATATAAGGTTTGAAGTCACCTGCTTTGTGATTATTGAAAGCTACATAAATAACATTCTCGTCATGATTAGAGGCATAGACGGAATTAACGTAAGTCCGATTAGGAACGCCTGAGATATTATCTACTTTTCGCCAGTTTTGTCCTCCATCTTCGGTGATTTGAATCAATCCATCATCTGTACCAACGACCAATAAATTTTCATTAACAGGAGATTCTGAGAAAGCGACGATTGCGCCATATTGCGAAGTCGAACGGTTTTTAGCCACTGCATCAATACCCCAAACTCGGTCTTGTAATTTCAATTTATTTCGATCTACCTTTCGAGTTAAGTCATCGCTGATGACGTCCCAACTATTTCCTCTATCATCCGATTTGAACAGTTTATTCGCCGCAAAATAAATTCGTCCAGAGGCATGAGAACTGACTGCCAAAGGGGCATCCCAATTCCAGATATAAGCATCTTCGCCTTTTCGTTCTTTTGGTTGAATCCCTACTTCCTCCCCACTTTTTCTATCATATCTGACCAATACACCATGCTGTGATTGCGCGTAAACAATGTCTGGGTTTTCTGGGTCAACCTGCGATTCAAAACCATCACCACCGTGCGTAATAAACCAATCTCGGTTGGTGATGCCATGTGCCGTATTGACTCTTGATGGTCCACCCAAACTAAAATTATCTTGCGTACCACCATAAATATTGTAAAAAGGGTAATCATTGTCTACAGCCACTTTATAGAACTGGGTAACAGGCAAGTTTTCCTTAAAATCCCAATTTTTAGCCCCGTCCCAAGTTTCATAAATACCACCATCACAACCGACCAACCAATGTTGATTATTTTTTGGATTGATCCACATACTATGATTATCGACGTGTTTATAATCTTCGCCACAATTCTTAAAAGTCTTACCACCATCAGTACTCACCTTCATCCAAGTGTCCATCGAATAAACGGTATTTGGTTCAATGGGGTCAGCAATGATTTCTGAATAGTAATTTCCACTCGTATTATGACTACCTCTTCTTTCCCAACTTGCGCCACGATTGGTCGTTCTGTAAAAACCTCCTTTGCCTTGGGCTGCCTCTACAATGGCATAAATAATTTCTGGATCAGCAGGCGAAATAGCTAAACCAATTCGTCCTATATCGACCGTTGGTAAACCTTTATTGATCTTCGTCCAAGTCTTACCGCCATCAGTCGTTTTGTGCATGCCAGAGCCTGGACCTCCACCCATATAGGTAAAAATCCGTCTTGCTCGCTGCATCGCTGCGGCATATAATACTTGTGGATTGCGAGGATCAATAATCAAATCTGTTACACCAGTATATTTATCTATTTCTAAAACTAACTCCCAGTTCTTTCCACCATCCGTAGTTTTATAAACCCCTCTTTCACCTCCGTCACTCCATAATGGTCCAATGGCTGCGACCCAAACGACATCTGAATTATCTGGATGGACGATGATTTTACCAATATGCTCTGAGTTTTTCAAGCCCATATTTTTCCAACTTGCGCCACCGTCCATAGACTTGTACACCCCATCGCCATAAGCGACGGACCGTTGGTTGTTATTCTCACCCGTTCCGACCCAAACGATATTTGGATTGCTAGGGTCAATAGTTACGCAGCCAGTAGAGTAAGAGCCTTGTCCGTCAAAGATGGGCTTATAAGTATTTCCCCAATTATTGGTTTTCCAGACACCACCAGAGGCCGTTGCTACATAATATTCGGATGGATTGGTTGGATTAACTGCAATGTCGGAGACTCTTCCTGAGGTAATAGCAGGCCCAACATTTCTAAATTTTAAACCTGATAAACTGATTTTGTCTAGAAATGATTTTTTTTCTGTTTTTACAGCGTCCTTTTTTTTCTTTTGAGCAGTGATAGTGGAGGTGCTGCTGCAAGAGAAGAGGAAAAGTAAGAGAAAAAGTACTAATGGTGACTTGTTCATTTTTTAAAATGGTTTTAGATGATTTCATAAAACTGTAAAATTAGTAAAAAGTGTAATATTTTCTAATTATTAATTGTCGTGCCAGTGGAACGATAATCTTGAATTAATAAAATTGGCACTACGGTGAAAACTATGGGTATCTTTTTGTAGAACAAATATTTTCGCTATATCAAGCAAAAGAAAGAAAGAGGTGCTTACAAAGCACCGCTTTCTGCGAGAACCATAGAAAGCGGTGCTTTGTAAGCACCTCTTTCTTTACGCAAAAAACAATAATCCACAGTTTTCACCGTAGTGCCATAAAATTATTGAGGGAGGTTGATTGTAATTGTGTCGCCAGTGGTGACACAATTCATAATCTAGATTAATTGTCGTACCAGTAGAACGATAATCTTGAGTTAATAAAATTTTGGGGTAGGTTGATTTTAATTATGTCGACAGTGTAGACACAATCGACAAGGAAATCCATCTATCAGTTCATTTTATTTTTACCTTTATCCTAACATGATTCAAACAGCAGTAATAAAATCGACTACCAACAAACCCTTGTGCACTTTTACCCTTTTCTCTTTAACCCGCGTAGCAGTCGCTTTTTTTGAGCAAAATAGGGTTTATTCTTACCAATATTTTTCACCTTATTCATATTTCAAGTTTAGATTAATTCAATGTTAACTTCACATCGCTTAATACCTCTAATGTTAATTTTGTGTAAGATTGAATACTGTATTTTATTATTTGCTTTGACTCACTGAACCTATTTTTATAAGGCTTACTGCTTATTTTACCTATCTATATTTCGTCTTTCAATTAGTTTTTAATAATAAATGACTTAATGAATACTTTTAAAGCGCCTCAAAACTTGATTCAATGTTAATTTAACGTTAACTTTGAGTAAAATAAAAGTGAAAAGAGATGAAGAGATTTATTATTTTATTCTTGTTAACAGCGCAAATCGCACAGGCACAGAACTTTGTGTCCTTTTTGGATGTCAACGCGTCTACGGATAATGTTAAGCAAACTGATTTTGTGACTAGTGCAATTGTTCCATTTACAATGCTAGAAGGCATGATGGTAGTCGAGGCAACTGTAAATAACAAAAAAGGAAACTTTATCATTGATACTGGCGCACCTACGTTGGTTTTAAATGAACAACCTACTGCCAATCATCAGATTACTGGGAGAGGAATTAGTGAAGGATTAGTGACAGACGAAGTGACGGTGGAGGAATTTAATTGGTCGGGTATCAATAAGACCAATGTTGATGCTTTTAAGGTGGATATTAGCCATTTGGAAAAAGTATCGGGTAAAACTTTGGCAGGGATTATTGGCTATGATATTTTAAAGGAAGTCGAATTATTGGTGGATTATCAATCGCAGACTGTTGTTTTAAGCCCTGTAAAATCCAAATCTAGGTTTAACGAACCGATTGCGGTCATTCCTTTTACAATGCAAGCGCACTTACCTGTTATCAAAGTGAAAATTGGTAAAAAGAAATTAAGATTGGCTTTAGATACTGCCTCTGAAAGTAATATTTTGGATAGTAAAATTTTTGGTAAAATAAATGCTAATCTTATTTCAAATCAACAAGTTGGAGAAATTCAGGGAGTGGATCAGCAGATTAAGACGGTGAAAGTGGCAGATATTGCTAATACGCAAGTAAAAGATTTGCCTTTTAAAGATATGCCTTATTTGTTTACAGATTTGTCTCATTTGAAGACGCAGAGTGGATTGGCTATTGATGGGCTTTTGGGATACCCTTTTTTCAAACAAGGCAAAATGTCTATTAATTATAAAGAGCAGAAGATTTATGTTTGGGCTAAGTAATGTCGATTGTTAATCCGCCTTTTGTTTAGCAAGCAAAGATTCAAAGTTTTACATTTATAGTAAGCACAAAGCCCTATTCTTCGTAATTAGAATAGGGCTTTGTTGTTTATATTCGAATTTCTATTTTATAAATTCGGCACTACGGCGAAAAGTATGGGTAATTCGAATAAACATAACTTCTCGTAAGAAAACATAATAAACCCGCCGCATGACGCAGTCGGGCAGGTCATAACTTCAAACAGCGTCTCGACTACTGTACGGGATTCAGCGCCAAAAACAACGTGCAGTTTTTACCCTAAACTTTAACTCGACTCAAAACATACAACATCTCTCGCCCAATTTGCCGACTCCGCTCTGTATATTTTGCACTTTCTAATGGCGTCTCATCGAATGCCTTCGGATCGTCGAAAGGTAAAGCTAATCTAAAATCTGCTCCCGCCACAATCGGACAGCCTTTGTCTGCGGAAGTACAGACCATGATGGCACCAAAATCTTTAGCAGGATTAGGTGGAGTATCATATTTTTTAGAAAAAGCGACATAAGGTGTTTCCTCTTTTAACCAGTTGATTTGGTAGATTGGATTGTCTGGCGATTTTTGAGTTTTAGTGGTGATGTCAAAGCCCAATTTTTTCATGGCGTTGACGGCACGAATATTAAAAGCAGTTGCCTCTGTACCTCCTGAAAACGTTTTTAATGGAGGTAAACCGTAATAATGACCGCCTACTGCCAACCAAATTTGACCTAAATGACTCCGCCGAGAATTATGCGTGCAGATGACCACTAATTGTGGCGTTTGCTGATCTTGAAATTTATGAGAAATGTACTTCCTTAATTTGCGAAGTATTCTTTTTCGTTTATCGGGGATGAGTGAGAACTCTTTTTCTAATTGTTGACAAATGTTTTCTACCTCTTTTATCATTGTGGTTGATGTGACGTTCATTTTATTTTTTTAGTACAGGTGTAAATTGTTCCGCAAATAAAAGGAATTGTCTCACTAGCAAGGCAAAAATGATGTTAAGTTTTTAGGATTTTAATGTTAACTGGCTATTATTTTCATTACTTAATTTAAGCTTGTTTTATTCTCTTTTGTCCTGCTTTCATTTTTTCCTCTTTTTTACGCTGTTTTCGTTCTTTAGAATATTGAATAAAACGTTCTTTTTTCTTTTTCCACATACTATTTTCAGGGAAGATGTAAAACAAGAGTTCCCAATCTGTATAAGGCCTTCTCATATATCGGTTAAATACAACTCCATCCATCACTTTTGCTATATCAGTTGTCATATATTGATGACCCAAAGGGCGCGATGAATAACCTTCAAGAGAAATATTTTTAAGTGGAAGAAAATAATTAGCATTTTCAGCTTTACCAATTAGATACTCTAAGCTATTTTTTAAAGGGGAGTCAATTGTTATAGGCCTGTTAAACCCAAAAGAACCTTCGTGGGCAATAAAACCAATCGTGTAAACATCGTCTCCATATTTTTCCTTTATGTAATCTCCCATCATGCGGTGATTGGCGTAATAATCATCTCCTATTTTTTGCATTTTTTTATCTTCCATCTTTATTAAGGAAGAATTATAAAGAAAATGACTAGTAGCTCCCCAACAGATAATTTTTTTATTAGGATACTTTTCTTTGAGCCAGATTAAATTTTCCGCCATTTGTTGATCCCTATTATCTGTGTCTAAATTCATATCTGAAATAAATATTGCTAGGCTTTTAAGCGATTGAACCCAAAAATCAGATAGCTCAGTAGTTTGTTTATTTTTTATAACTTCTATTAGCTTTTGTACGAATGCAATACTTTGAATTTAAAACCACCCTAAAATTATTTTAGGATTTACGGTAAAAAAGTATTAAAGAAGCGGCTGTAAAAGCCAGAAAGTTGATTGAAAATTTGGAAAAACAGGTAAGTATTTAAAATAAGCAGGCTTTCTTTGTAATAACGACAAAACAATAGAATACCTGCTTATGAAAAAAAGATTATATCGCAAGATATTACAAAAATTATTAAGTCTGTACCCAAAGGGATTAAAAGGTCATGCTTTAAAAAGAACTAAAAAATTAGCAGGCTTGATATGTGGTATGCTACGCAAGAAAAAGAGTACAATGGCTGCTGTTGGTAGCGGTCTGCCTCAACCAATTACAGCACATAGTAAAGAAAAAGCGTGCAAAAATTTCTTAGACAACGCTTGGAATGACTACCAGACGCATTATCTACCTTATATCACTCACTTGTTGCCTCTATTCATAGAAAATGCGACTACTGGGCAAACCATTTATTTTGTAATAGATGGCTCTCAAATGGGTAACCATCATGTTGCCTTAATGGTCAGTCTGGTTTATAAAAACCGAAGTATTCCGATTTGCTGGGTCGTTAGAAAGGGTGCCAAAGGCCATTTTACGAACGAGATGCACTTAGAGTTAATGGAGCAGGTCTATGATCACTTTAAGCTGCAATTGCCTAAAAATCAATCAGTTGTTTTATTAGGGGATGGTGAATTTGATTCTATTGACCTACAAAGTTTCTGCCGAAAAGTTGGCTGGGACTATGTATTCAGAACCGCTTGTAACACGCTATTGTATGAACAAGGAGAATCTTTTCAAGCTAAAGACCTTGCACTTTCACCACAAACGAATCATTTGTTTATCCCTGATGTAGCATTTACCAAAGCGCAATTTAAAAACGTAAACTTCCTTTACTGGCATGACCCTAAATATGATGAGCCCATACCTTTGGTCTCTAATTTACCAGAGGCTTTAGATATTATAGTTGCTTACGATAAACGATATGCTATTGAATGTTTGTTTAAAGATTTAAAATCCACTAGTTTCAACATCCATAAAACCAGACTTAATTCGGCAGCAGCTATTTCTAATTTAATTATGGTGGCAGCTTTCGCTTTTACCTTGCTTATAAAGTTAGCTACTAAGTACGAATACCACGAAATTCGTAAATATTTACACAGATTACGACCTGATAGAATTGTCTGTTCTATATTTTTCTATGCTTTGCAGCTAATTGACCACTTCTTAGAAGAGGACATAGAGTTTGACTTTTGTTTTTCCAAATTTTCAAAGAACTCCCCCTAATTTTTAGGGTAGCTTCAACTGTACTTTTTGCCAATTATGCAAATTTTATTTTAGGGTGGTTTTAAACATTCAATTTAGCGAGCAACCACAAACCTAGCAACCATTGCTTTTTCGGTATTTCTACTTTTCAAAACATACATACCTCCTTGCAATTGGCTAATATCTAAATGAGTCATTTGTCCACTTCGTATCTCCTTAGTATGGGCGAATTGACCATTGATATTAAAAATATCGAAAGTCATATTGGTTGCTTTAAAATCCGATAAGTCTATGGTCAACCCATTTTGATAGCTAACTAGTGTTGGATAAATTTCTAATTGAACAACTTCAATAGCTGGCTCAAAAATAGAAGTGATAAATACCGCCTCTGGACAAACATTTAGCAATTTAATACTGACTCCTTCTATACTGGTCGTCAAAGTGGCGGAATCAGTTAAAAGGACATTTTCTGTGAAAGTTAAAACTCCCTCGGCATTAGCTGTACCAACGGACTGCCCATCCTCAAACCATTCATAAGCTGCATCCGCTATATCAACGTTACAAGTACCGCCTGCATCAATAGTCGTTTGAGATGCATCATTTAGGTTGATACCTTTATCTTCGACTATACCTTGCCCTCCAGCAAAATTGTTGTTATTAGCATAATCAAAAAAGCCATTATTGGTAGCCGTAGCACCTTCTGCCGTAGAAATGCCTGTTCCCGTTCTAGTAGATTTAATCAGTCCAAAATTGGTGAAAGTGCCTGCGTTGACATTGACTTTTCCGTCCGTAACATCTAGAATACCGCCCATGCCATTCGTAGTAGCACCTCTGTTGTAAAGTCGAGATGCCGCATTTCCACCAGATAAGGTAATCCTCCCTAAATTATTGAATCCACCTAATTCTTGGACATAAATCGCTCTGGAAATCGAGTCTGTACCCCCATTTGCAATAAGAACTCCAGTTGATGTATTCTGAAAAGTACCTGCCGCATCCGCTGTACCTACAGCAATAGGATTATTACCACTCCCTGCACCTGCTGCCGCCGTTGCATTGATAGCACCATGATTTGTGAAATTGCCACCAGCTATAATTTCTATCCCATCATCTCCTGATTGAGCAGCAATAATATTACCTGATTCATTATTGATAAAATTTCCACCATTTACTTGGATACCTTTTGTCTCTACTTCAGCTATAGAAATTGTGCCATTATTAGTAAACGTACCACCTAATCTGATTCCTAGGAAGACTGCATTACTTACAGATAAATTACCATTATTAGTAATTTGAGCAGCCGGATTAACTAAGTTAATTCCATTTTTAC
>CALDTJ010000125.1 GCA_937924145.1 uncultured Saprospiraceae bacterium | reverse complement strand
CTGATCCAAGCGTTGACATATTTCTTCTTTATAATATCCATTTTTTATCTGATTATCTAGATAGGTAGTCAGGTAAAGATATAGTATAGAATTACTGCCATCTAGATTAGGTGCCCTTCACTATCTATTTAAAATAGACTACGGATAAATGAAGGACAACTGATCTAGATGTTGACAAAATTAGTATGATAATATCAATCTTTTACCTGACACTCTAGTGGTTCAAGTTTCTATTTTAAATTAAGAATATTTCCCATGTGATAACAAGTGCGACATCGTGGTTCATAACTATCTTTTTCACCTAAAACAACCTGCCCTTCATCTGACGCAAGTCTGTAAGAATGAGTAGCTAAATTGCCACAATGCTGACATATAGCATGTACTTTGGTGATATACTCAGCTACAGCTAATAGATTCGGTACTTGACCAAAAGGCTTTCCTAGGTAGTCCATGTCCAAGCCCGCAATAATCACTCTTATGCCTTTGAGTGCTAGTGCTTGACAGACATTGGTTAATTCTTCATCAAAAAATTGGGCCTCATCTACCCCTACGACATCTACGGAATCGGCAAACTCTAACATTTTTGATGAGTGTGCAATTGGAGTAGATAAAATAGAGTTGGCATCATGGGATACCACTGCATTTTCATCGTAGCGAGTGTCTATTTTGGGCTTAAAAATTTCTACCTTTTGGTTAGCAATTTTTGCTCGCTTTAAACGACGAATTAATTCTTCTGTTTTTCCAGAAAACATGGAGCCACAAATAACTTCTATCCAACCACTGCGTTGTCCTTTAAAATGAGGTTCTAAAAACATTAATAATGAAAATTAAAATTTTTAATGAAAATGAAAATATTGCTATCACTAAACAATTTCCGCAAATAACTAAGTTTTTCTTAGAATGAACCAATACAAAGCATAAAAAAACGTTTGTAATTATTTAAATTGCCAATTAAAGTCAATTTGCAGGAAATAGCTATAAAAAAATACCCTAATAATTGTAGCTTTTTTATAAGTTTGAACATCGTATTAACAAAACCAATTTACACCATTAGATGAATTTAACTAAAGCAAAAATACTATTAGATAAAATAAATCGCTTGTACAAAAGTATGAGTTTGGACGAAGAGAATGTAGCTGCTATCGAAAAAGATTTGATGCGGGATTATGTCAAGCAGTTGTATGAAACTTTTTTGCAAGAAGATGCTGCACCTCCCCCAGTCAGGGCGATTAGAACTGCTCCAAAACCGACCTATACGCCACCGCCTACACCAGCCGTCAGGAAGAAAGTAGTCGTGGCAACACCGCCACCACCGCCGCCGCCTGTTGTTGTAGAACAACCCGTTGTAGCGGTCACACCTCCTCCAGCACCAAAGGTCGTAGCAGTCACGCCTCCACCTCCTCCGCCTGTAGTAGAAACACCGAATATTGCGGTACCTCCACCAAGGCCAAAAAAAGTAAGTGCTTCAACAATTGTAGATCCTGAACATGCAGACTTATTCAATATCAGCATGGATGCGAAAGAATTGTCTGAAAAACTAGGACAATCTAAAATCAGGGATTTGAATAATGCAATGGGGTTAAACGAACGAATTTTTACAGTCAATGAATTATTTGGTGCAAACAATTCACTTTATAGATCGGTTATTAGCGATTTAAACAACTTAGGCTCTTTTGAGGAAGCAAAGGCTTATCTTTCGGCAAACGTGGCGGAGAAGTTTAATTGGACGCATAAGAGTAAGCGAAATAAAGCGAAGATCTTTATAAAATTGGTACGCCGCAGGTATTTGTAGTTTTGGTTGCTGGTTGCTGGTTTTTACTTTTTGATTTAAATTACCCTTCATTATACGATGGCGAAGAAAAAATACTATGTAGTTTGGCAGGGGGCAAAGCCCGGTATTTATGATAAGTGGAAAGACTGTCAGGCGCAAATCATGGGATTTCCTGGGGCTAAATACAAGTCTTTTCCAACAGAATCAGCTGCAAAGGCTGCTTTTTATAATGGTAAACCTACTGACTTTATTAGATCAGGAACGAAGAAGAAATCTGTGATTCCTGATGCTGCAAAGAAGGGGGTTATTTGGGAAAGTATTAGTGTAGATGCGGCCTGTGCAGGGAATCCTGGAGTGATGGAGTATCAAGGGGTCCATACTAGAACAGGCGATCAATACTTTCATCAAAAGTTTAATTTAGGCACGAATAATATAGGGGAGTTTTTAGCACTTGTCCACGTTTTGGCTATGCTAAAAAAACTAGATAAAAACACCCCCATTTATACAGATTCTAAGATTGCAATGGGCTGGGTGAAAGGTAAAAAATGTAAGACTAAATTAGAGAAAAGTATTAAAACGGAGGCACTTTTTGAGGTCGTCAGAAGGGCTGAGATTTGGTTACATAATAACTCCTTTACTAATCCTATTTTGAAATGGGAAACTAAGAAATGGGGGGAAATTCCTGCGGATTTTGGGCGGAAATAATTTTAATGAAAATGAAAAAATTAAATAAAAATTAAAATTTAGTAAGTTAAGTTGGGGTCGTGTAGAAAGTCTTAATTTATAAAAAATAATCTTTGTAACTTTTTAAAATTATCGTAGTGGTTGTTGAAATTGTCTGATGGTTAAATTGTTGTATTACAAAATGTTACGAGAACAATCTAACAATCAAACAATCTTCACGAATGCATTTAGTTACGAATTAGATTTTATTAAAATGTGGGGCTTTTTACACAACCCCTGACATATCTTTTATTCGATTCACCCCGAATTTCATTCGGGGCTATTCGAGTTTAATTCCTTCAGAATTATCAATCAAAAATTTTGAAACATAGCACTAGCTACCCTTAGTAAAATTACCTCGTCGGTACAGCGAACTTCATTCTATATTCTGATTTGATCTTTCCTTTTTTAATGTTTTCTAACTTTCTTTTGATTAGTCTTTTTCTAATTGGCTTTAATTTTTCTGTAAACAGTAAACCATCAATGTGGTCGTATTCATGCTGCACGACTCTAGCATTAATGCCATTGAAAGTCTTGGTGTGCTCCACGAAATTTTCATCAAAATATCTAATGGTCAATACTTCTGGTCTTTTGACATCACCACGGATATCAGGAATACTCAAACAGCCTTCTTCATAAGCCCATTCCTTCCCTGTTTCTTCTACTTTTTGAGCATTGATAAAGACTTCTTTTATACCATCTGCTTCTTTGCCTTCTTCCATTGTCTGAACAGAATCAACTAAGAACAAACGAATGCCCTTTCCTATTTGAGGCGCAGCCAACCCAACGCCTTGCGCGTTGTACATGGTTTCCCACATATCAGCAATCAGCTTCTCTAGGTTAGGGTAATCTTTATCGATTTCCTTTGCTACTTTTTTTAAAACAGGTTGCCCGTAGGCATAAATTGGTAATACCATTATTTTTCAGACCATTTCATTGAGAGAAGAGAGACCGTTTCAATATACCCGCTCGACTGCGCAGCGAGCAGGTCGGAATTGTCAGAAGTCAGACTAGGTACGGAAAAGTAGCCTATCTGACTTCTGGCAAAACGATTAGACCTCAGTCCACTCTATTTACGCATTTCTATTAATACAATTCAAATCTTCGAAAGCTACTTTTAAACGCTTCACGAAGTTGTCTTGTCCTTTTCTTAACCACTTTCTTGGGTCGTAATATTTCTTATTTGGAATATCATCACCATCTGGGTTTCCAATCTGTGCTTGTAAGTAGCCAGAGTTATCAGCGACATAGTTTTTCACCCCTTCCCAGTATGCCCATTGCATATCAGTGTCGATATTCATCTTCACAGCTCCGTAACCTAAAGCTTCGGTAATTTTAGACTTTTCAGATCCAGATCCACCGTGGAATACGAAGTTAATTGGGTTATCACCTGTTTTGAATTTCTCTTTGATATGATCTTGAGAGTTCTTCAAAATGATTGGTGTTAATTCTACATTCCCTGGTCGGTATACTCCGTGAACATTACCAAATGCTGCTGCAATAGTAAAACGATCACTCACTGCACTTAAAGCTTCATAAGCTGCTGCTACCTCCTCTGGCTGAGTGTATAATCTTGAACTATCGACATCCGTATTATCCACACCGTCTTCTTCTCCCCCTGTTACACCCAATTCGATTTCGATGGTCATGCCTATCTTAGTCATTCGCTCCATGTAAGCCTTACAGATAGAAATATTTTCTTCTAATGGCTCTTCAGATAAATCTAACATGTGCGAACTGTACAATGGCTTTCCTGTTTGCTCAAAGAATTTCTCTCCAGCGTCTAACATACCATCCATCCAAGGCAATAATTTCTTAGCACAGTGGTCGGTGTGTAAAATAACAGGTACACCATAAGCTTTCGCCATATTGTGAACGTGCATAGCACCTGAAACAGCTCCTAAGATAGCAGCTTGTTGGTTTTCGTTAGACAAACCTTTTCCTGCAAAGAATTGTGCTCCACCATTAGAATATTGAATAATAACTGGCGAATTGACCGCTTTTGCAGTTTCTAATACTGCATTGGCAGAATCAGTTCCCACCACATTAACAGCTGGGATAGCAAAGCTATGCTCATTTGCGTAATTCAATAATTCGGTAACTTCATCACCGAAAAGGACACCTGATCTAAAACGGCCCATAAGTTGATTATTTTTAATTATTAATTTAAGTGTGCAATTAAGTTAGTGTAAAAATTACAATAACTATAAACTCTAAGCGCACAAAGTTAGTAATATTTATGGTTCTCTGAAAGGGGTAAGGGATTATTATACGCTAATCTGTATTTTAGGGGTGATTGGATTTTGTTTATTTTATGGGTTTTAGGGTACAGTTTTCCACACGGATTTCTTTTCCACACGGATCTGGATGTTGACTGCTAGACGTGGACAATTTCCCCGCGAATAGATAAAAGTACGGAACTGGATGTTGACTACTAGACGTAGACAATTTCCCCTCGGATAGATAAAAGTACGGATTTGGATATTGACTTTTCCATTCGTTGGTATTTCTTTTATATTTCCTTTTTAATGATAAAAGCCCTACTTCTTTGAAAAGTAAGGCTTTTATACTATGAAAAACTCGTTTCGATTAAGGTTAAATAATCTCCTGAGCTGCTAAGTAACGTTCAGCATCCAAGGCTGCCATACAACCTGTTCCTGCTGCTGTAACTGCTTGACGGTATACATTATCCGCAGCATCTCCACTGACGAATACCCCTGGAATATTTGTTTTTGAACTATCAGGGACATTAATTAAATAGCCGGATTTGTCCATATCAATCCAGTCTTTGAAAATATCAGTATTCGGCTTGTGACCAATAGCTGTAAAGAATCCTTTAATCGCCAATTCTTTCTTTTCGCCAGTCTTATTATTGACAACTCTCACACCTGTTACCTCTTCTTCTCCTAAGATTTCTTCTGTTTCTGTATTCCAGTGAATGATGATATTTTCTGTATTCATCACTCTTTTTTGCATGATCTTAGAAGCACGCATTTCATCTCTTCTCACTAACATGTGTACGGTAGGACATAGTTTTGCTAAATAAGATGCTTCTTCGGCTGCCGTATCTCCTGCTCCTACTACTGCTACATCTGTTCCTTTGAAAAAGAAACCATCACAAACTGCACAGGCAGAAACCCCTTTATTCATCAATTTTTGCTCAGATTCTAAGCCTAACCACTTAGCACTTGCTCCTGTAGAAATAATGATCGTATGCGCCAAAATCTCTTCTCCACTTTCTGTGGTCGCCTTATGAATCGGTCCTGTAAAATCTACTTTAGAGATTAATTCGTAGCGAACATCTGTTCCAAAACGCTCTGCTTGCTTTTGGAAATGCTCCATCATTTGTGGCCCCATGATTCCGTCAGGATACCCTGGATAATTCTCTACATCTGTCGTAATCATCAATTGTCCACCAGGCTCCATTCCAGTATATACAACAGGTTCCATTCCAGCTCTAGCTGCGTAAATAGCTGCCGTATAACCTGCTGGCCCTGAACCGATTATCAAACACTTTAATACATCTGACATTTTTAGGTCTATTTGTTAATGTATTGCCGCTCCTTCATCAACCAATACATTTTTTCCATTATAAAAATCCAGTGAAGGAGTACTGGTTTTTAATTTTTTGCAAAAGTACAAATAATTAAAGATTTACTATTAGGTTAATAGGAACGCTTTATAAAGCTATAGGGTTTAATTCGTGGGGGAAAAAGTTCGGTGGGCAGAAAGACAGTGAGCAATTGGCGGTGAACAATTGGCAGTCGGCAGAGTGATTTTAGAAGCCTTGATCCGTTTTTTATTATCCTTTCTTTTTCTTTTTTCTTTTGAAAATAAAATCATAGGTTAATACCAAAACAACAGCTTGATAAATAGATTTTGAATTGGCAGAATTCTCTAAGGAAAATAAATCTTCGGGGGTAATATTTGAAAAATCGACTAATTGTGGGCCATTTTTCTTTCGCCCAACACCATAGTCCAAGCCTATAGACATCTGATTGTCCCATACATTAAAAAGACCTCCAGCTGAAAAATGAAATATACTTGGAGTAGCTGCCAAAAAGGCAAAGTCACTAAAACCTTCTACTTCTTGTCGTTGATTAAAATCTGTTCTGAAACCGACGATTAATGTGGATTTGTTTTGTAAAACTCTTTGAATACCGAGTGCTACGTTTACGACTTGCTTATTACCTGTATTAATACTGACTTCTTGTGAAAAATCGCCTAGGGAAAAGCCATCAAAGGGGTCATCATTATCGGTCAGCAAGGTGTAGGTCTTAATTTCATGAAAATATTCTGTTGAAAAAGAGACTCTAGTTTTTGAATTGAAAGCAAAATCTAAACCCATTCCAATAGACCAAGGCGTCTTATAATTTACGAGATCTGAGCTACTCAAATTAGCATTTAAAAGCGTAATGTCTGGTTGAGGTTTGCGTAAATCATCAAATTCAAAAGAGGCACTTCTGATAATATGATTATATGTGGGAGTGGTTATCGTCAGACCAAATTTGAACTTAGGAGGTTGCCATGAAAGTCCAAATTTAGAGACCATTCCACCGCTTGCATTGAAATTATACTTCAATTTAGAACGCCATCCAAAAATGAGTTTTTCGGGGGATGCACGATTCACAATTTCTTTTCCAACTTCAATATTGGTACTTTCTGAATGAAAAACGACGAATTGAGAAAGACCTACCGATATATTCGCACCAAGTTTGTAGGACATTCCAAAACCAATCCAACGTTCTGATAAGCGTCTTTGAAAATCTAAATTTCCAATAAAAATTAATAACTCTTCGTCGGGCACTCTGCCTATTTCTCTTCCTCGATAATTCAAATTTGATTTAAATCGAGTAAAAGTAGTAGCGCCTCCTCTAAATCGTTCATTATTAAATAAACGAAAACCTACAGCTGCAAAACCAGAGGTGAAGCCAAAATCTGTATCTCTTAAAGTAGTCCCATTTCCTAAAAAATTTCTAGTTTCTAAAACAGCATACGTCGGAGTCAAGAAAGATAAGGACAAACCAAATTCTTCCCCCGTTCCCATCGCTCCAGGATTGTAAAAAATAGCAGTCTCATCCTCCGTGGAAGCTATGACCGCACCATTCAACAACAACCCCTTGGCTCCATATTGGTTGGTCCAATAATGTGCATCTGTTTGGGCAAAATTCGATAGGCTAAGGGATAATATTAACCATGCAACAATTACTATTTCTTTCATTTTCCTTATCCTGTTTAGTGCAAGCGAAAAGAGTGTAAAATTTCCGCAATAGTACTTTTCGTAAACTTAGTGAAAAACCCACTTAAATAAATCTTAAATTTTAAAATATATCAACTTTCTTACAAAAAAATTGAGGGAATTAGGGCAATCTCCATAATTCTAATAACTTTAAGACATTCTCAAACTTATAAGCCCTTGCTTTAAAGGCACCGTTTTTTATGAAAAGACTATTTAAATTCCTTTTATACGGATTGTTAGGCATTATCGTACTGGCTATCATTGGCATTGGTGGTTTTATTTATAGGGTTCAGTATGGATTACCCTTCTTTGATTCCAATCCTCCAACCTTGCCTACAGAGATGAAGGACTTCTCCATTTTGCTATTCAGTAAGACCAATGGCTTTCCACACACAGAGGCTATTGAAGCAGCGAAGCCTGCCTTTGATAAAATGAGTCAACAAAACGGATGGACCTTATTTACGACCGACAACGCTGCCGTTTTTAATACGGACCAATTAGCTAAATTTGATGTGGTTATTTGGAGCAATGCTACTGGAAAAAATCTTACTGATGAACAGCGGGAAGCATTTAAAAAATACATAGAAGGTGGAGGTAATTTTGTGGGTATACATGGAACAGGCGATGCTTCTCATCATTGGGATTGGTATTATGAAACTCTTATTGGGGCCAATTTTTCTCACCATCCTTTAAGCCCTCAAATTCAAGCTGCCAACATCAATCTGGAATGTGACTCCACTAGCAATTTTCCTTGCATGGGGCTTCCATCTACCACCAATCGTTCGGATGAATGGTATGTGTTTTTTGACAATCCTCGTGAGAACGGGTTTACGGTCCTTTATACCCTAGACGAATCAGGTTTAACAATGAGTGGAAATCTTCCGATTTTGGTAAAAAATAAAGACTTTGGAATGGGGGATGACCACCCTATTATCTGGTACAAATGCTTACCAAATGGAGGGCGAACCTTTTATTCTGCAATGGGCCATACAGGGAGTAGTTTTTCAGAACCTGCCTATTTAGAAATATTAGAACGAGGCATTAAGTGGGCTGGTGGAATGGAAGGAGATTGCTTGTAATCGTCGATCATTTAATCAAAAAAAGGATCATGCTGCGTTTACAACATGATCCTTTTATATATGAGTGTACTTAAGCACCTAAGTAGTTTCGTAATAACTTACTTCGAGAAGCAGAACGCAATTTATTGATGGCTTTATCCTTAATTTGTCGTACTCTTTCTCTAGTTAAACCGAATTTGTCACCAATATCTTCTAGAGACATTGGGTGCTCTACTCCAATACCAAAGTAAAGTTTGATAACGTCACATTGCCTATCCGTAAGGGTGCTCAATGAACGTTCAATTTCTTTTCTTAATGATTGCTTGTACTCTAATTCTGTATCCGTATTTCCAGTTGTACCGTTTTCCAGTACATCTAAAAGAGAATTGTCCTCGCCTGTCACAAATGGGGCATCCATAGAAACGTGTCTAGCAGCTACTCCTAGCGTAGTTTCGACTTCGTCAGTAGAAATTTCCAATTGTTCAGCTAATTCTTCTGCGGAAGGTTCTCTTTCGAAAGCTTGCTCTAATTCTGAGAAAGCCTTATTAATTTTGTTGAGGGAACCTACTTTATTAAGCGGTAAACGAACAATTCTGGATTGCTCTGCTAATGCTTGTAAAATAGATTGTCTGATCCACCAAACGGCGTAAGAAATAAACTTAAATCCTCTAGTTTCGTCAAATCTTTGAGCTGCTTTGATTAAGCCGAGGTTACCCTCATTGATTAAATCACTTAGCGATAGGCCTTGATTCTGGTATTGTTTAGCCACTGAGACTACAAATCTCAAGTTAGCTTTGGTCAGTTTTTCAAGAGCTGCTTGGTCGCCGTTTTTAATTCTTTTGGCTAATTCAACTTCTTCCTCTGGAGTCAATAAATCGACTTTTCCAATTTCCTGTAAGTATTTCTCTAAAGATTGACTTTCACGATTAGTAATAGACTTAGTAATCTTAAGTTGTCTCATGTAAATCCTTTTTTGAGTTTTTTTCGATAGACAATAGAATACATTTTCGTCTTTGGGGCCTTAAGGGAGCTGGAAAAATATAATCTACCCATTTTACTTGTTCTTTTTCCTTTAGGCATCCCATCCGCAAGCGGTTCACAAACTCCGTTTGCTCATGTTGAAAATACTCGCCAGAGCGAAGGCTCTGTCTGTAAGCCTCCCGTCCCTTCGGGTTCAAAGCTTACGCTTTTCATGCCTTGTCTAAAGAAAAAATAACTTCCTAAAATTTGGGTACATTATTTATTTCCAACTCCATAAAAAATAATCTTTATCTTTCAGTAGCTTTCAGAGAGGAATCAGGTTAACAAAAATCAGTTAATTCTTCCTTAGAAGGTTCACGCTGATAAGTTTGCTCTAATTCTGAGAAAGCACTATTAATTTTGTCAAATGGTAATTTAGTGAGCGGAAAACGAACAACTATTGATTGTGTGGCTAATGCTTTTAAAATAGATTGACTGATCCACCAATTGGCATAAGTAGAAAACTTGCACTCTTTAGTTTTATCAAATCTATAAGCAGCTTCAATCAAGCCCACTTGTCCTTCACTAATTAAATCAGGTAAAAAAAGACCATGATTCTTATATTGCTCGGCTACCGAGTATACAAGTCTCAGGTTAGCGTTAGTTAATTTTTCAAGGGCAACTTGATCGCCCTTTTTAATACGCTTCGCTAGTTCTATTTCCTCTTCATACCTCATTAATTAACTTTTAGTATGTAAAGTTTTAAAATCTAACCTTGTAAAAATTTAAGCATTTAGAGCTATAACATACGCTTTTACTTACCCATTAAGGTACATTAGTTAGTCTTTCAATGTTGTTGTTTATTTTCTTATTAGAATATGTTGGATGGGTAATAATAAAAGTGGATGTTAGCACCTAAATATCCGTCGATAATTTCGCAGGTTGAATACAAAAGTAACGGAATTAGGTATGACAATCAAGCCTTAGAATAATTGTTCTTAGAAAGTGTTTTTGACAGAACAAATGTTATATATAAGTTTTTTTTTTGAAACAACTAGGTATAGCACTAATAAATAACTACTTATATATTTTAAAAAACAAACACTATAATAAATTAAGGTGAGCCAATAATTCTTGTTTATATTTTCTTCCAAGTGGAATTCTTACGTCTCCAATTATAACTTCATTACCAGAAATGTCAATATTATCAATTTTATTCAATTTAGCCAGATAGCTTTTATGTACTTGAATAAAACCCTTCTCAGCAAGATTTTGATTCAATCGAACCATAGACAACTTAATGGCATATTTCTTTTCAGTTGTAAAAATCAAGCAATAATTCCCCTCCGATCTAACATGAGTAATATTCTCTATGATTACTTTTTGCAAAGATTGATTTACCTTGATAAACAAGGCATCATTCATAAATCTATTATTCGGCCATTTCTCACTAATATTTCTTTCTTGATTATGATTTAAGTTCAAGCTATGAGTAACCACACTTCGTAGGGTCAACATATCAAAGGGAGAAACGATATAGGCAATCATATTCGCTTGTTGTGCCATATCATAACTTTCTCGATTATTGTTGAGTGCTAAAAAGATAATAGGTAGGTTGAATTTCTTTAAGGACAAGGCGAAATCTATAATTGCAAGATCCGCTTCGCCTTCTACATTTAAAATTACCAAATCAATCGACTGTCGTTGTAATATTTTTGATGCTCCTCTGACATTGCTTGTTAAATGTACTACACAATCTAAATCTTCTAAAACGGATTCGACTTCTGCTGAAGATACAGCTCCACCTTCTAAAAATAATACTTGTCCTATATGCATATTAAGTGCCTAATTTTTCGATTGATCTAAGTAGTATATGAACTATTTACTTATTACTAAACAATATTTTTTTAGTATTTTGACCTAAACAAGTAGTCAAAAAGTATAAGAGTTACTTAGATTTTTATGTAATATTTTGTATTAGGTATTTGGTAATAAGACTTGAGATAGGCACAATGATACTAATTTTATAAAGAATAAAAGTGGGTTAAATTCGAGAAAGGTGAGCAACAACAATAGAGAGGTGACAAAAAGAGATTTTGTCATAATTTAGAATTTCCTACCAAGGCTTATTTCCTTGATTTTCAGTTAAAAATGTAGCGATCTAGGCTAAATTGCACAACAAAATGACTCTTTAACATATAGTGGAAATATTAGGACATCAACCCAAGTACGTCTCTAATTTTATTGTATTTCTGGTAAGCAGTCAAACAAAAATGGCTCTTTGACCAATAAGGGATCAGCATCTATTTTAATACAGCAAATATTTAGAATTAGGTCGCTACTTACTCCCGATACTTTATTGTCAAAGTATCGCCAACTGGCAATCCACGAATATCAAAAATTTTATTATCCAGTGCAATCTGATACCATGAAGTAGAATCGTTGTAGAATAATAGCCCCAGATCATGAAGCACATCCCCTTCCTTTACTACATATTTTAATTCCCGCTTGACCTTAGCTCCTTGGATAGCTGTTAATGCCTGATTTAATTCGGCAAGTTCCGCCTCTTTACTAACTAATTTATCTTGATAAAGAGCCGTGATAGAATCTATTGAATTATTAGCTGGAGACACTATGGTTTTAGGCTCAGATCGACCAAAAAAGTAGTACAGAATAGGTAATAAAAATAGTAAAAACCATAGGAAGGTATTCCATTTACTTTTTCTCCTTAATTGTTGCTGAAACTGTTTTTTCCCTTGCAATAATTCCCCCTCTAAGGAGACCACTGATTTAGCAGTTTCTATATACTTTTCTTCCATCGCCGCCAGTTTCTTAAAGACTATCAAATTGGTCGAACAATTAGGACACTTAGTGACTAATGAAGGAATATTTTCTTGTTTACAGGTTGGGCAAGTCATTCGTGTAATTAAAATTATAGTAAAATAGTTGTGTGTAGTTAAATCATCATTCCTATGTAGCAGAAATTTATCTACTTCTCTTTCGGCTAATCAAAAAGTAGTACAATTATCCAATAATTTTAACTCAAAGTAAAGGGATGCATTATTTGGTTTAATATTTGTGCGGAATTTTAGAGGCTATTCGTTATTAATTGTTGGTCATTCGTTCAGAAGATATTGGCGATAAATAATTGACAATCGAAAGCTGATAACCGACAAAACTCATTTAAATACAAAGAAATACATATTTAAAAAATTATTTCTTTAGATTTGCAAAAAGGGCGATTCTCCATGAAATTCAACAACCGATTCTATTACCTCCTGTTTGGCGCTTTTGCCTTCTTTTCTGTGGCCAAAGGCTTAGAAATTTTCCGTAACACGGATAAGTTGATGCAGCAACATGCCCAAACGATAACAGATGACCTGCAAATAAGAGAGCAAAAAATCCTTAATGTTCTTGCCGACAGCTCCTTTAAAAATGCTTTAATTTTAGCCGACACAATTGACATTAATGTCATAGCCGCTTTATCTAAAGAAAAATTTGGCCTCTTCGTATACGATAAAGATTCACTTATTTTTTGGTCTAATAACAGTATTCCAATTCCTAGTAATGAGCTAATTAGCGCATTAGAAACCAATCAAAATGCACTGATTAGGAAATTATCAAATGGATATTACTCTATTCAAAAACGAGCCTTAACTGCCTCAAATAATTCTACAAAAATTGTCATTTCGGCCATTCCAATCAAATGGATTTACACCTCTAGTCTAAAGCACCTAAAACCTCATTTTGAAGCACAGCATAACGATGAAATTCCTAATGAAATTGAGCTAATTTCTGAAGAAACTGCCTACCCTGTTGTTTCTATCAGTGGCAATCCGCTTGCATATCTTTCCTCATCGAATTCCTTTAGTCATAAACCGACCTTACGTTGGTTATTGTTGCTCTATTTGTTAGGGTTTATTTGTCTAGGATTAGCGATTAATGTGATAGGCAAGCAAATTATTAACAATAATAAACCTTGGATAGGCCCCGCCTTCTTGTTAATCACCGTTTTTGGACTCCGCTATCTAAGTTTAGATTGGAGTACTAAATTTCAAGAATTCCAAGTATTCTCTAGATCATTCGACAATCCGAATATTTCGGTTGGTGATTTATTGATTAATATAATCCTATTGCTTTGGGTGGTTCTTTTCATTCACAAGGAGTCAAAGCATAGAGATTTTACGGTAGATTTGACGCCTAACACTCGATTCTTTTTAACCACTATGAACTACCTTTCGGTGGTTTTAGCATTATTACTTCTAATCAGTGTTTTGAAAAGTTTGGTTTTAAATTCAGGGATAGATTTTGATTTTAAAAATGTATTTAGTTTTGACCAGTATAGTGTTATAGCCGTCTTTGGGGTAATTCTTCTTTTGTTCACCCAATTTGTTTTCAGTCATCGAATGATGATTACTATTCACAAATTGAAGTTGAATCGTCCGAAACGATTACTGTCTCTTTGTACCGCTATTTTCTTAGCCTTACCGATTATCTATTTTATTGATTTACAAATACCTTTATTCTATACTGCCCTACTTGCGTTTATCTTTGTGATGGCTTACGACCTATACATTGATATTCCAGACCCTGGGTTAATTTGGTTATCTGCTTGGGTAATTTTGTTTGCAGGCTTTTCATCAAGTTTGTTATATAAATACAATACCGATAAGGAATTGAGTAAAGAAATATTCATAGCGGAACAACTAGCAATGGATCAAGATTCTTTAGCGGAATTATCCATCATTGACTTGAAGGTAGCCGTTGACCAAGCGGTCCAAACGGGCGTTCTTCAATCAACTGATTTTTTACAAACCACGGAGGCGGCATCTTTTTTCTCCACCTTAAACTTTGATCAAAACTATCTTTATTCCAACTACAAGTATCAAGTAAGTAGTTATGATGAAGCGGGACAAGCCATCACTAATACTTCCACTACTAAAAGTCTAAATGATTGGCAAAAAATCTTAACTAAAGCCCAGCCAATAGCAGGACATACCAATATCTTTTTGAGCAAAGATGAGATAGGGCATCCTTCTTATATTTTATTAAAAAAGTTACCGAATATTGCTTCAGGCAGTCAGGTTCCTCAACTCATCATTGAGTTTAAAAAAGCAGCCAGAAAGCAATCTAAGGTATATACAAACTTACTTTCTCAAAAAGAATTTAAGGGGCTTGACGACTTGAGGAACTACGATTATGCCATTGTAAAAAATGCAAAGCCCATCGTACAACAGGGTGTATTAGCCGACGAACCTAATTTTGCGAAAGCACCAGAAATTAAGGGGCACCTAAAGATGACACAAGGAGAATCCGTCTACTTTATGTATCGTGCCGCCGAAAATGAGTATGTCATCCTAAAGAAGCCAAAAAATAATTTATTCCATCCAGTTTCTTTATTCTCTTTCATTTTCGGTTTTCTCTTATTGATGGTCATATTATTGGCAGCGATTAACTCCAAAATTGCCATTTTACCAGATAACTTAAATTTCCAATTTTGGAATAAGCCATCTTTAAAAAATAGGATTCAGTTTTCGATCATTCTATTAACAATCGCTATATTCTTAGTCATAGCAGTCGTTTCTGTTTATTTCTTAACAGATTCCTACAGCAGTTATGACAAAAGTAGATTGTCTCGAAAAGTATCAGGAGTACAGACTTCTGCTGAACAATACTTGCACCAAGCGAATGACTCTTTAAATTTATTGAGTAATTATGTCGAAGATATAGCCAAAGCAGAACGAATTGATTTTAATATTTTCAACTTGAAAGGGCAACTGATTCAGTCATCTGAAATGGATATTTTCAAAAGAGGTGTTTTATCGCCCAAAATGAATGCTTATGCCTTTGAATTCTTAAAAAATTCGGGAAAGTCTGACCTACAAATAGAAGAATCTATTAGTACGCAAACTTTTACCTCAGCATTTACCACCCTTGCTGATTCCAAAGGACAAACCATTGCCTACGTTGGCATTCCATATCGAAATCAGCAACGAACTCAGACAGATGATGTGGTCAATTTCTTAGGAAACTTGGTAAATGTCTACGTTTCACTCTTGATGTTAGCAGCTGGAATTTCCATTCGAGTAGCAGAAAAAATCACTAAACCGATTACCACCATTGGGGAAAATCTAAAAGAGATCAAATTAGGTAAATCCAATGAACCATTAGAGTGGAAAACCAATGATGAAATCGGTGCCTTAGTCGGTGAATATAATCGAATGATCGTCAAGTTGGAACACAGTGCCAAACTACTGGCAAGATCCGAGCGGGAGGGCGCATGGCGAGAAATGGCGAAGCAGGTCGCTCATGAGATTAAGAATCCACTGACCCCGATGAAGTTGAGTATTCAGTACTTACAACATGCCTTTCGGTCAAATCCAGATAATATCGAACCGCTTTTAAAAAGAGTATCAATCACCTTAATAGAGCAAATTGATTCTTTGGCACAGATTGCAGATGAATTCTCCAATTTTGCCAAAATGCCAAGGGCAAATAATCAACAAATCAAGCTAAATGATTTGGTGGAATCAGTTCATGATTTATTCAAAGAAAGTAAAAATACAGAAGTTAATTTATCATTACCTGATCAGCCGTTTTACGTTTTTGCAGATAAAAATCACTTAGTCAGGGTACTGAATAATATGATAAAAAATGCAGTGGAAGCTATTCCAGATTCTAGAGCAGGTAAAATTGATGTGACTTTAACTCAAGAAGATAACCTAGCCGTAATTAAAGTAATTGATAATGGAGTTGGTATACCTGATGAAATGAAGGAGCGAGTTTTTGTGCCTAATTTCACTACAAAAAATTCTGGTACAGGCTTAGGCTTAGCCATTTCTAAAAACATCATTGAATCGGTCAACGGTACGATCTATTTTGAAACAGAAAAAGATGTAGGAACGACTTTCTTCGTGAAATTACCGTTGGAAGATATGCATTTGGAGGAGTAGACTGGGTACTGGTTGCTAGTTGCTAGTTGCGAGCTTAACCAGCAATTAGCAACCAGCAACCAGCAACTAGTCTTAGAAATTATAAGTAAAAGCAATTCGATAATCAAGCGGTAAATTGGTAGATCGCTCATCATCAATCAGATCCCAAAGAATGGAGATCTCGTACCCAATCTGACCTCCGCTAGTATAACCTCCTCCAAGGAAGAAATTATTCTCAGAGATTCTAGAACCATCGGTTTGTTTAACACTTTCTATCTGATATTCTGCGTGCGCAAAGAACTGTCTAAATAGTTTATATCGAGTAAAAGCACCAATTCCATAATCGAAGAAGTTGAACTTTTGGGCAGCACTCGTACCATTTCCTGATCTGATGTGCGTATAGGCCAATTCAGCTCTAGGGCCAATCGAAAATTCTGGAGTAATTTTATAACCAACCATTGGAGAAAGAGAGAAATTAAATTGACTCGTATTAAAACCAGAACCAAAATTTAATCCAATACCACCTCCGTACCAAAAACGGAAACTTCCTCCCCCACTCTCGTCAAAATAGTCTTCTGTATTGTCATTTTTATTGCGATCGTTATCTCTACCTCTTTGAGCGTCTACTTGAACAGTAAAACAAAAAATCATCAAGGCTACTAGCGTAGATAATTTAGCAAAAGATTTTAGCATTTCTATTTTCATAATAAAGCATCAATTTTATTCCAAAGGAACAATGCAACGTTCGTTTGAAAAATTTTAAAATAGGTTATTATTAGTTGTGAGTTGTCGGTTGTCAGTTGCTATATCAGACAATCGACAACCGACAACTGACAACTGATAACCTGACAACACGCCAACACTAATTAAAGATTTCAAAAGTTGGATAAAATGTCGCCCATGTAAAGAAGTAGGCAATATTTGACTCCAAGCGGTCTAATTTCACATTTGGATTTTCTACAGATTCTCCAAAAATAGTCCATTGACCGCCTTCGTTATCCGTCAAAAGTATTTGGTTATTAGTCGTTTGAATCGAAAAAGTTAATAAATTTCCATTCTCAGATAAAGCACTATAAGCAACCATAAAATGATGATCTGCGCTACCGATTACAATTATTGGACGCCCATCTAGTTCATCCGTCACCAATGAGAATTCCGTTTCCCTAAAATTATCCAAATCATACCCTTTGACAACTGAACCCACTTTTACCCCTAGCACTTTGTCTTTTAATGGATAAACTAGCTCCAAAGAGTCAATATTAAGCGGTAAAGTAAAAAATATTTGGCTCGTATCTTCTCGATAGTCTCCAAAAGGATAAGTGCCATAAGGTCGATTATAGCCCGTATTGCGATTCATAACTTCAGAGTTGGGATACAACGTTTTCCACTTCTCCCAAGTCATCTCAAAAACAGGATACGAAGCTAAGTCTCTTCTCGAAAAATCTCCTCGAATACCTTGCCTTAGCATTTGTGAATACTCTGAAAAAGTCTCAAACTCTGACAAAATCGTATTGGAATTATACAACAACCCAGAGACTCTAAATTCTAAAATGGTATTATCCACTCTCCGATCTAAAGCAATGCTACTTCCAGATAAGGCAGAATAGGTAATAGCTACAGGCAGGTCATCAAACCGGTCATTGACCACCTCATGCCAATCCATAATCTCTAAAGGATAAGCCCGAACAATATCGTTAATTTTTATGCCAATAATAATACTGGAATCCGTTAGAAAAGTAACTTCATTTGCAGGAGTGAATTTAGGGTTATTGATGGCAGGAATATCTCCATCGCCTTCTCCTTCCGAAATCTGTGATTCAGGCACTGCCCAATCTCCTCGCAGTCGACTATTGGTACAAGCAAATGTAATAATAGCTAGCAATAAAATACTATAAATCAGTGGAGTATGTCTAGTTTGTCGGTTCAAATATCAAATTTATTGGCTCAAAATAGAGGGAATTATTCAACTTTACAACAGTTTGAGGGGTTATCTAGTTGCTGGTTGCTAGTTGCTGGTTGCCGCTCGGAACTAGCAACTAGCAATCAGCAACTAAAAATCCAGCAAAATCATGTCAAAAAAATACCAACCAATCAATTGTCATTTTTATGATGAATTAGAGCTTTTAGCCATTCGCCAAAAGACTTGTAAAATTATCTATCACAATGAACAAGATGAAGTCTTGGAAAGAATGGATGTCATCGTAGATTTTAAAATTGTAGACCACGCAGAATTTATGTTTTTAAAAAGTGGTGAAAGCATCCGTTTGGATAGACTCGTCAGTGCTGACGGAAAAGTATTGAAAGGTTTTTGTTGAAAGTATTAGCACTCCAAAAGTAAATCCCCTTCTTCCCCTTGATTTTTAATATCATTATCATAGTTTTGTGCCTACCTTTTGCAGCTGCAAATTAGGCATAATAGGTCTTACGGATTAGGCAGATCGAGCATGAACAAACACCGTTTGTGAACCGCTTGCGGGTGGGAGAGCCAGACGGATTTCTATACGTGACTTAGAAAATCCTTTTTTAATCCGCTTAATCCGTAAAATCCGTACAACCTATTCCCCTAGTAAAGGACAAATTCATTCGCTGCTTTAAATAACTACACAACAAAAACATGAGTACTACACCTATATTGCTGATTACCAAATCTTTACACTTACCAAAGCAAGGCGTTGCCAATACGATCAAATTATTAGATGAAGGAGCGACGATTCCTTTTATCTCTCGATATCGGAAAGAAATGACAGGTTCTTTAGATGAGGTAGCTATTGCAGATATTAAAAAAGAATTGGATAAGTTTCGAGAGGTTGAAAAACGAAAAGAGACGATTTTAAAGGCAATTGGAGAACAAGGTAAGCTTACCGACACGCTGAAAAAAAGAATTGAGGATACTTATGATTTGACTGCTCTAGAAGATATTTATCTACCTTATAAAAAGAAGCGAAAAACTAAGGCATCCGCAGCGAGAGAAAAGGGCTTAGAGTCTTTAGCAACTGCTCTTTTTCAACAAAACAATCATCAAATTGAGTCTTTAGCAGACAAATATTTAACGGATGAAGTGCCTGATATCAATGCGGCATTAGAAGGTGCAAGAGATATTATAGCAGAATGGATCAATGAAGACGAACAAGCTAGAAATAGGGTCCGATTTGCATTCAAGAAAACAGCAAATATCAAATCCAAAGTAGCTAGAGGTAGAGAGACAGAAGGTGCGAAATACAAAGATTATTTCAAGTTCGAAGAACCCTTAAATCGTTGTCCTTCTCATAGAATTTTGGCAATGCGTCGTGGAGAAGAAGAAGGTTTTTTACGAGTATCCATTTCTCCTGACGAAGAAGATACGATTTATCGCTTAGAACAACTATTTTTAGAAGGATATGGAGCAGCTACCGAACAAGTCAAGTTAGCCTTGCAAGATGGTTATAAGCGATTACTATCTCCTTCGATTGAGACAGAATTCAGAAACAAATCAAAGGAATTGGCAGATGCCGAGGCGATTAATGTATTTGCTGAGAATTTAAAGCAATTGCTATTAGCTGCACCGCTAGGGCAAAAGCGAATTTTGGCAATTGATCCAGGGTTTAGAACAGGTTGTAAAGTCGTTTGTTTGGACGAAAGTGGAACTTTGATTGACAACTCGACCATCTATCCGCATCCACCGCAATCTGATAAAATCGGAACTGTTCATCAGTTAAAAGATTTAGCTTATAAATTTGGTATCCAAGCCATTGCCATCGGGAATGGAACCGCAGGACGAGAAACCCTTTCTTTGGTACAGGACATCAAATTTGACAATCCTGTCGAGGTTTTTATGGTCAATGAAAGTGGGGCTTCTATTTACTCTGCTTCCCAAATTGCCCGAGAGGAATTTCCAGATAAAGACGTGACAGTCAGAGGTGCCGTATCAATTGGTCGAAGATTGATGGACCCCTTAGCAGAATTGGTTAAAATTGATGCCAAATCAATTGGGGTTGGTCAATATCAGCATGATGTGCATCAAGGTATGTTGAAAGACAAATTGGATCGAGTCGTAGAAAGTTGTGTAAACTCTGTGGGGATCAATTTAAATACAGCCAGTAAGCATTTATTGACTTACGTTTCTGGATTAGGTCCAACCTTGGCAGGGAATATTGTTGAATTTAGAAAAGAAAACGGTACGTTTAATAGTAGAACACAGCTAAAAAAAGTGCCTAGAATGGGCGAAAAAGCCTTTGAACAATGTGCAGGTTTCTTACGGATTCGGGAGGGTAAAAATCCATTGGACAATACTGCGGTTCACCCTGAGAGTTATACCACCGTCAAAAAAATGGCAGCTAACCTAAATTGTTCCGTACAAGAACTCGTCGCCAATAAAGCCTTACAAAAAGAATTAAACCTAGCGGATTACGTAACTGACAGCATCGGTTTACCTACCTTAAAAGATATTTTTAAGGAATTAGAAAAACCAGGTTTAGATCCACGGGGAGCTGCCAAAGCTTTCGAATTTTCTAAGTCGGTGAAATCTATGGAGGATTTAAATATTGGTATGGTATTGCCTGGGATTGTGACCAATGTGACCAATTTTGGAGCATTTGTAGACATTGGTGTTAAACAAGATGGCTTAGTTCACATTTCTCAATTGGCGAATACCTTTGTCAAAAATCCTGCTGATGTCGTGAAATTACAGCAACAAGTACAAGTAAAAGTAGTAGATATTGATGTTGCTCGGAATCGGATTCAGTTGTCGATGAAAGATGTTTAGGCGTATCGGATACTTTCGAAGTCTACCGACACCCCATAAGTTCCAAATATGAATTCCGAAGAGAATTCAATACGAATAGCCCCCGATGAAATCGAATTGGCGTCAAGCCAATTTTTAGTAATGTATATTTATTTGATAATCAAATGTTTGGCAATGGTTTAATGCGAGTAAACTGGTAGCACTTCCGATAGCTATACGGCTTAAGCACCTGCAAAAACTGAAAACACTATAGTTTCATTGATAAATTTAGATAACCAAGTCCCTTTATTTTAGAAAAAGGGTTAATTTTCTGGAAAAATCTCCAGATGCAAGTACTATTAGATT
>CALDTJ010000124.1 GCA_937924145.1 uncultured Saprospiraceae bacterium | reverse complement strand
GAAGGAACAAAATCATCTAGTACTTTAAATTCTAAGGCGAAACCGTACTCTTTAAAGAAACGAGACATTTTGCTTGGTTCGAAACCTTCGTTGAAGTATTGTCCACCAGCATATCCTCCCCAAGTTACCACACCTACTTTGATAATATCTCTAGAAGATAAACCTCCTCTATCATTATTACTTCCACTTGGAGCAGTATTAGTACTTCCACTATTTCCGTTATTCTGCGTAGCATTTTCGGTCTGATTTTTAATATCTTGACCTGCTTCAGTATTATCTAAAATGTATTTTCCTCCAACTACCAATGCTCCAACAATAAGCATGGTAATCAATAATTTGGAAAACGTTGTTAATCTTTTAGCCATCTTTGTTATTAATAATTTAGGTTAATGATGCTGAAAATTAAACGATTTATACATTATTTAAAGCATCTTAAATGAAATTTTATTCTTAGTAACGACAAAAAACAATAACTCCGCCATTTGGACGGATTTATTATTTCGTCGTTTCTTGAAATAGAAAATGGTTTAAGGATAAAAGTTTAGTTTTTCACGCAACTGAACCACTTTATCCCTAAACCATTTTTAATTAAAAACTATTGAAAATCAATTTTTTATTCAAATAAACTGTCGTATTGATTTCTGTGACCGTCCGCACGCATAGGTTTAGCTACAGGTGCATTTAGATCCAATACATTTCCTTCGTCATTCGCCTCTACTAATAAGCTAGATTTCTCTTCGCCTAAAATCAAAGAAACACCTTCTTGTTCCCACTTTTCTAACATCTTCATTCCTTCTTCTTCGAAGATACCATTCTGTAAATCAACAGAATCCATAAAGTTAGAAGACATATCCATGAAACGTTCCATCTCTCCTACTTTCTTACTAACATCGTCCGCTACTGCTTCAAGAGCCATATCAAACATATACCGCTTATCCTTATCACCAGAGATGACACTCATTGCTGAAGACATTGCCGAGTGACTCGCATGAATCGCCTTACGTTCTTGCTCTTTTACCATCACTTGATCCTTGATATCTTCCATTAGCACCTCAGAATTTTCGTACATTTTAGTTAGTACTCTGTAAAGTACTTCCATTTTTTTGTACAAATCTTCCAATTTCATGTTTGATTCTTTCAATCGCCCAGCTTTCCGAGCCTTCAGAATCATCATGGATTGTTTATTCGTTGCTTTGGCCTTACTAGCCATGTTCATATTAGACTGAATACTTTTCTTATTCGTCACAATAATCTCTTGCAATTTATGCATTTGACCTCTCAACTTACTAATCTGCTTATTCATACTACGCAAATTATCTTTCAAATCCTCTACATAAGATTTTAGGATGCCAATAGGGTCAATTTGTACAAACAACCCAGTAATCCAACGCATCACACTCTTATAAGCATAACTAATCAAACCTCTTGCCTTCGGATCTAACGCCACATAAACAATAGCCGCTAAAACCATCAAAGTCCCTGCTAGATATAAAGTATTAGCTAAAATGGTCGCCAATAATCCAGAGGATAACAATTGGAATAATAAGTACCCACCTCCTAAGACGAGCCCTCCTAAAAAAACAGCACCAGTTACGCCTTCAGGTCTTTGCCAAAACGATTTTGGTTTAAAATCTTCCATTTTTTGATTTAAGTTTGTTGAATGGCGCTGGGCGTGAGGCAATGGGCGTAGGGAAAACCCTATGCCCTCTGCCCTCAGCCCTACGCTCGTTTATTTTAAATATTTTTTCATCTTCTCTACATCATCTTGTATTTGAGCTATTACGATGTTATAGGAAGCGATGAAATTATTTTTAGTCGTCTCTACTTTAGAAACAGCACCAGAAATTTCTCCTTTGATAGCCTCTAGTTGCTTTTGACTTTGTTCGATCTCTTGAGTTAATTTTTTAATTTGCTTAGCACGTTGTTGGATACCAACTTCCAAATCCTTAATCTGCTTTTCTCTACCTCCAATTTGTCTAGTTCGTTGATTAGCAAGCGCTTGCTCAAATTTATTTTCTTCATGCTGTAACACTTTCATGTAGTGTGCGGCCGCATCAATCAATTTTTTGGGCGTTGCTCCCATTGTTTTTGCCATTGCAAAAGCGGATTGAAAACGCGTCTGCTCGTCCATCGGCATTTTCTCCAAAGACTTCAATGATTCTTTAAATTCGATGTAATCAAAGCCATCTAAATTGTGCTTTTCCATTGCACCAAACAAAATTTCCATGAATTTAGTCGTCGCTTTGCCTTTTTTCCCCTCTGGCGATTGAGCTACTTCCGCTCCTTTCGGAGCAGTTGGGGGCGTTTGTTTAGGGCTAGCTTTAGTAGCTCTTTTCTTAGGAGCCGCTTTTGGCGTTTTTTTACCTCCTGAATTTTCTTCCTCTACTAAAAATACTGACTTCATTCTGTCTAAGAATCCCATGTAAATAAAAGGCTTAAAATGTTGGAAAAGTTGTTATTTGAATGATGGAAATAGATTAATCCTTCCTTAAAATCTACAAAGTAAGGAATTTTCGGATAATTATACAAAAAAATGTTTGGATCAGGGGAGAGATTCGGTTCGAATTTGATTTGACTCAGATTTTTAGGTTGAATATTTTCACGCAGACCCGCCCTCATACGCAGGCGTGCTGGTTTTTTATTACCACGCGGATTTTAGACGTTGACTTTTTAACACGGATTTTTTTAACACAGAACTAGACTTTGAAATTAGTAACTGATGTTACGCAGTAAATCTGAAAGATTTGAAAATGAATAGCCGTAGATGTAAATCTACGGAAGAAATAGGGAGTAATGGCTAACTACGAAGTAGTTGAACTACTCCGTAGTTCTAGGGGGTATTGACCACTTACCAAACCCAGCATTTCATACTGGGCTATTCATGTTTGACTACTTCGTAGTCTTTTTTGCGTAACATCAGTTAGTAATAATAAAAATTGTACGCTATTTGTCAACATCTGATTCCGTGTTATAAAAATTCCGTGTTATAAAAAACAATCAAATTTAGAGTTTAGATTTGACCTATTTTATTGCCCTTTGCTCTTTCGTAAAATTCATAATAACTTTCTAAAACTCGTTCGGGTGCTTCATCATGTGGATAGTGCCCTACTCCTTCCAAAATTGTTACATCGGGGTTTGGTAACAATTTTTGGCAATATGCTGCTAGATGCCTTCCAGAAACAGGGTCAAGCGGACCATTGATTATTTTTATGGGAACAGTCGCCTCTACAATTGCCTTTTTCCATCGCTCTCCGTTTGCTCTTCTATCATTAATATATCGAATCAACTTATGCATGATATTTTTACCATCATTGTGCAAAATTAATTGAAAAAATTGGTCTATTTCCTCTTCCGTTGCCTTTTTATCACCGTAGATTTCATTGAAACTTTTTCGTAAACTGCCTTTGCTTAAAAAACGATTAAAAATAGCACCTATTGGACTATTCAACAATTTTTGGACCAATCTTGCTCTGTGCAATTCGGGAAACAATCCACCATTTAGAAAGGCACAAGATTGAATTTGAAACCCATCACTTCCCCTTTCCACAAAGGCTGCTAACATTTCCTGAGCTACTGACACTCCATAATCATGAACGAATAAATGGGCTTGCCGAATACCTAAATGATCCATTAAAGCCTCATGCAACCTAGCTTGATCCGTTATTGAGTAAGTGTAATCTTTGGGCTTGGCAGAATAGCCAAAACCAATCATATCAAGAGCGATGACTCGAAATTTACCTGTTAGACTCGACCATGTTTTATGCCAGTCCCATGAAGAAGTTGGAAATCCGTGAATGAGCAGGAGTGCTGGGCCTTCGCCTTCTTCCCAATAGGCTATTTTGTGGTTTTTATAATTAAAAAATTTAGCTTTTTTTGGCCAGTCTTGAAAAGTCATTATTTATTTTTAATAAAAAGTATTCGGTAATTATCCTTGAAAAGCATTCGCCAGTTTAGATTATAACTTTGCATAAAACAGTTGAATGAAATTCCAATATAGCAAAAAAGCCATATTTAAGTAAAATTTATTTAAAAAGAACCTAATTCAAAACACAAGATGAACTACCTTTGTTCTCCCTTTACAAATAGTTATAGCGTATACCAGTCAAACTAAAAACATAAGTCATGTACAAAATAATACTACTTTCTACTTTACTTTTTTTATTCAATGCCTGCGATGAAGGCATGGATGCTAAAATGCACAATATTCAGGATGCCCGTTGGACTGCTGTCATGGCGAATCATGATGTCGTCATGCCTATGATGGGAACGACGAATAAAGTCAGAAAACAACTTAAAAATGTGACGAAAGAAATGCCTGATTTGCCTGCTGAAAAAGTCGAAAAAATCAATCAACTGATTATAAATTTGGATAAAGCTGATGAAGGCATGATGGACTGGATGAATGGTTTTCAGCAACTGAAAAAATTGCAAGCAACTAAAGACCATAAAGAAATTTTAAAGTATTTGGAGGAGCAAGATGTGGAGATCAAACGAGTTGGAATTGAGATGACTAATGCTATTAAGGCTGGGACTGATTTTGTGGAAGGATTGGCTCAGTAGTTTTTTCACACGGATTTGATTTCCACACGGATTTGATTTCCACACGGATTTTGATTTCCACACGGATTTTGATTTCCACACGGATTTTGATTTCCACACGGATTTTGATTTCCACGCAGATTACGATGTTGACTTTTTAACACGGATTTTGAATAACACAGAATTAGATGTTGACGTTACTCACGATTTTTTTTTAACCCACGAATTCTTTACGTTGACATTTTAAATAGATTGCTTTTTTTTATGAAAAATATAATTAACTGGGGTACTCTTTTGTGCTTTCTTTTATTAGCTGCTTGCCAAAGTGGTCCTACCAACTTGCCTATTTTAGGTAATAAGGATGAGGTAGATGGAAAAACCGTTTATCACGAAATTCCTGATTTTGCTTTTATCAATCAAGATAGTGCTGCGGTGACCAATGCTACTTTTGCTGGTAAAGCTTACATATCCGATCACTTTTTTATCTCTTGTCCGACTATTTGCCCTAAGTTGTCAAAGTCGATGCTGCGGATTCATGATAGGTTTGAAAAAGATGAGGAATTACTGCTACTCTCCCACTCCATTGATACGAAGTATGATACGATTCCGAGACTAAAAAAATACGCAAATAGTTTGGGCGTCACTTCAGATAAATGGCATTTCGTAACGGGTGACAAACAAGAAATTTTTGATATCGCCGAGGACTACTTTAATATTGCAATGGATGATAACGATGCACCTGGAGGATATAATCACAGTGGTCGATTGATTTTAGTAGATGAAAATCGAAGGATTAGAGCATTTTGCGATGGTACGGACCCTAAAGCAGTCGATAAATTCATGGACGATATTGACCTTTTATTAAAAGAAATGAGGACGCCTAAAACTTAACCAATGCAAAAAGTTACTTTATCATTTTTTCTATTGTTTTCCTTTTTTGCATTGCTCAACTGCAATCAAAAGCCTTATGCACATGGCAAGATCATGTACGAGAACTTTTGTGTCAACTGTCACATGGAAGATGGATCTGGTTTGATTGGTAATATTCCACCGCTGGCAGGTGCTGATTATTTGACTAAACATGCCGATCAGTTGGCTTGTGTCATTCGATATGGTTTGGAAGGAGAAATTACAGTTAATGGTAAAAAATATTCAGCTCCGATGGCAGGCGTCCCCCAATTAACTGATGTAGAAATAGCCAATATTATCAACTACATCAATCACGAATGGGGCAACGATAATGGGTATACCACGATCACTCAAGTAAAAAATCAGCTTAAAAATTGTCAATAGCGGAATAGTTCGTAGTCAAGTAGCTAACTGTCAACTGTAATACTGCAAACTGCCCACTGAAAATCACTTTCTTTCAATCAGTTTTCCTTTCACAAATCGCTTGATAAAAGACTCTCGGTAGGTTCTACCCAAAGGTATTTCCTCTCCTGCGATATTGATAAAATCAGTACCGATTGAATCTATATAATCTTTGTTAACAATATAGGACTTATTGACTCTAACAAATTGATTATCAGGTAATTGCTCGTTCGTAGTTTTAATATTCATCGCCGTCATATACTTTTCTTTTCCAGTAAAAATCATCACATAATCTTTCATCCCTTTGATGTATTTAATCTCTTTGAAAAAGATGCGAATGTATTTTCGGTCGGCTCTTATAAAAATATCTTGTTCACTTACAGTGGTCTCTGCTTTTTCTGCTTTGTGTTTTAAATCATATAGGTCTTTTGCCTTTGTCACTGCTTGTACAAATCGTTGCAAACGAATAGGTTTCAACAAATAATCTACGACGTCTAATTCAAAGCCTTCCAAGGCATACTGAGGATAGGCAGTAGTCAGAATAATCATTGGCTTTTTCTTCAACGTTCGAATGAAATCTAAACCTGTCAAACCTGGCATCTGAATGTCTAAAAATATCAAATCAACCTCATTCTCATTCATAAAATTCAATGCATCCATAGCGGTGCTAAATTGCCCAACTAATTCAAGGTAGTCTAATTCCTCAATATTTAGTTCCATCCCTTCTCTTGCTAAGGGTTCGTCATCAACTATGATACATCGCATAACTCGTTCTGTTTTGATTTAAAAATTATAGGTGCTACTTATGGACGAACTATTTAGTAGTACCCCCTATGTCAGGCGATAAAAATAAGTTAAGCCATTTTTGTACACGTACTATGTAAAAAATAAAAAATTCAACAAAGTAAAAACAAGCAACCATTTTTTATGGTTACTAATGAATTCTTAATTATCTTGCGGGCAATAGAAGGTGAATGGAGATTTAAAGTAGTGAATTTACATTTTTTCTTGTATTATTAAAAATACAGAACTGTTTTTATCACACTTTAAGGTAAATATAAATTTATTTTTTAAAAATATAATAAAACATGAGTTTCAAAGGGACTAAAGAGTATGTTGCGACAAAAGAATTGCAAATAGCCGTCAATGCTGCCGTACATTTACAGCGTCCACTTTTAGTAAAAGGCGAACCAGGAACAGGTAAAACATTATTAGCCCACGAAGTTGCCAAAGCACTTAAAAAGCCAATATTAACTTGGCACGTAAAATCAACAACCTTAGCACAGCAGGGACTATACGAATATGATGCAGTATCTCGTTTAAGGGATTCTCAGTTGAGTACCTCTGAAAAAGATGTAGACGATATTGGTCAGTATATCAAAAAAGGAAAATTGTGGGAGGCATTTGAGGCAGAGGAAAGTGTTGTATTATTGATTGATGAAATTGATAAGGCAGATATAGAGTTCCCGAATGATTTATTGTTAGAATTAGATAAAATGGAGTTCTATGTTTACGAACTTCAAAAAACGATCAAAGCAAAGCATCGCCCAATCATTATTATTACCTCCAATAATGAGAAAGAATTGCCAGATGCCTTTTTAAGAAGATGTCTATTCCACTATATCCGATTTCCAGATGTGGATACCATGAAGGATATTGTAGATGTACATTTCCCGAAAATTGAACGCGAATTAGTCGGCAACGCCTTAGGCTTGTTCTATAAAATTAGAGAGGTCCGAGGAATGAAGAAAAAGCCTTCTACTAGTGAATTAATCGACTGGTTAAAGCTCATTTTAATGGAAAAAATTGAGGCTGGTGAATTGGAAGATTTTGATTTAATGGCAGCTATGCCACCGCATGCTCATGCTTTGATGAAAAACGAATCGGACTTGAATTTGTTGGAAGAATTACGTCGTATGAAAAGACGGTATTAGAAATTTTCAATTTATGATTTTCAATTTTCATTTTTTGAGCAACTCGCTTTGAATTTGTTAATTGAGAATTGAAATAATCAACTATGTCAATTACAATTATCTTGATAATCATTACTGGTTTGATTTCTTACCAAGCTTTTAATGATGCAGCTCTTAAAAATAAGTTGGTTCATCGACCTTACTTAGAGCATAAAGACAAAGAATATTATCGTTTACTGTCTAGTGGGTTCATTCACGCTAACTGGATGCATTTGGGGCTTAATATGTATGTCCTATGGTTATTCGGAACGCACGTAGAAACTAGATTTGCAGGACTTTTTGGTGAATTACAAGGTCGGTTACTTTTTATTGTCATGTATTTAACGACTATCGTTGCCGCTTCTCTTTTCACTCACTATAAACACAAGAATAATAGCTATTATGCTGCTTTGGGGGCATCAGGAGCAACCTCTGGAATTCTATTTTCTTACATTCTATTTAACCCTTGGAATGGCTTAATGATTTTTCCAATTCCATTTTTCATTCCTGCGGTTATCATAGGTGTATTGTATTTGGTTTACTCTTCTTGGGCTAGTAAAAATTCTAGAGATAATATTGGGCATGATGCTCACTTTTATGGAGCCGTTTTCGGTTTACTATTTACTATAGCATTAGATTCCGATATTTTGGTTAACTTCTTGAATACCATCATGAACGAGTCACCTTATTGGTAGATTAATGAACTTTAGAAGAGGCTGTCTCAAAAGATCTATTTTGAAAAATCCGACCATTAAAAATTCTGTTTTTTCGAAAAATACAGAACGTTTCCCCCTTCGGAGGGGGTCAGGGGGAGGATTTCAACCTCTTACCTGCCCGTATGACACGGTCGGGCGGGTTCGGCAAAATAATACGTGCCGAGTCTTTTGAGACAACCCCATCTAAACACTTAATAACTTCCGCTTTTACAACTCCCCTTTCGCCATCAAAATCTTTGCCTTCAAAATAGCAGCAACGGACATCGAGTCCGTTATTTCGCCATTCATCACCATTTCATAGGCCGTTTCAAAAGGAACTTTCTTAATGGCTAAATCTTCTGTATCCTCTGGCTCCGCCTCCCCTTCTGTCAGATCTTGGGCTATGTATATATGCGCAACTTCATCCGCCACACAATTGGTCAAGTGCATTTTTAATAAGTGCTTCCATTTGGTTGCTGTCAGACCGACCTCTTCTTTCAATTCTCTTTTGGCTGTAGCCAATAAATCAGTACCTTCGGGGCAACCACCTTCTGGAATTTCCCAAGAGTATGCTTCGATTGGAAAACGATATTGCCCCACTAAATAAATGTTATAGTCTTTGTCTAAAGGTAAGATGCCTACTGCATAATTCTTATAATGAACGACCCCATAAATACCTTTGGTACCAGCAGGAGTAATCACATCGTTGTGAATGATTTTTATCCAAGGATTATCATAAGTTACCGTACTTTTGACGGTTTGCCAAGGGTTCTTTTTTGTCATGGGAAGAGGGGTAATAATGAAAATGAAAATATTAAATGAAAATTAAAATTTAGATAGGTATTACTTCGTAATTGCATGAGTATTGCTAGTACACGACCTGCTTTGAATGAGCTAAGAGAGTGGTCTAGCCAGCCCCACCGATTCCTAAAATTGCCACTCATCAATATATTTACCAAAAACTTTGGCGAGGTTTTCTGCATCAGAAATACCACGGTGATGAATACCCGTAAAATCGAATCCTTCTTTTTCTACGGTAGACTTAAGCCCTCTTGGATTCGGTAATCTTCTGATTTTTTGATACTGTTTTTTTACGTTGATGTGTTCTTCTAACCAATCAATGTCCATATCATGTCGTTCGCAATCTCTTTGCAGGGCCACTTTATCAAAATTGCCCCAAGAGCAAAGCAAATAGCTTTCATCAAAAATACCAATCCAGTCTTGAAAGTCTTCGATAACAGACTCGAATTTGTCCGCTCTATTGACTTGCTGTTGGGTGATACTGGTTAATTCTGTACAAAAAGCAGATAAGATTGGGTTGTAGACAGGTTGGATAAAGCGGCAAAATTTATCTACGATTTCTCCATATCCATTCATCTTTACCGCACCGATTTCAATCACTTCTTGCACATATCCTGGCGGTCTACCTAGCCAACAAGTAGCCTCTAAATCGTATATAATGTAGTTCATTGTGCTATTGGTTATAAAGTTGCTGGTTGCTGGTTGCTGGTTGCTGGTTGCTGGTTACTGGTTTTGAGCGCAACTAGCAACCAAACTATTAAACGTCTCGCTTTTCTAATAGTTCCCGAATACGAGTTACTTCGTTTTGTAAAGTATCAATTTTGTCTTCTAATTCTCTATTATTATCCATCGTCATTTCATCTACGAAAACGGCGTTGGCTAAAGACATTCCGAAAATCCCTCCGATCAAAACAATGATGACAAAAAAGAATCTTGTAAAACCAATATAATACTCTCCTATCGAATTATCAGCTACAACATCTGCCACTTCATTCCATCCTTCTACGGTAAATAATTGGAAAACCGTATAGGCAGAAATCAAGGGATTTCCAAAGTATTCGGGAGCAATATCTCTATAAAAATGACAGGTCAAAATCGCTAAAACCAGATCTAAAAACAATAAGACCAATAACACAAAAACAGATGCTTTCATCGCTCTACCAAGTCCAGACAATATCATCGTCAAGTGCGGAACAAATTGCATCAATCGAAACAAACGCACCAGTCTAAATACTCGTAATAAAAGTAAAGAGGAAGTATCAGGAAGGGGAAAGTAAGCCATAAAAAGAGAGGGCAAACTTACGACTACAATAATAAAATCAAACCAATTCCAATTACTGGCAAAATAGTTTTTTGGTTTGAAAACAACCAGTTTTACTATCGCCTCCACTAGAAAAAAGATCACAAAAAAATGGTCAACCTGAATTAAAGTCTGATTGTCCTGAATCTCAGGGAAATACAACATAAAAATGATCGCTGCATTGATTAGAATTGCAGTCATCATATTGCGTTCCGATAAGAAAAAACGTTTCAGCATTTTATAGGATTACAGAGTTTTTAGATGGTTTTACTAGTGCTTTGTTTCAAAAGTTTTAATTAAAAATCCCGAAGGGATTAAACTTGAATAACCCCGAATGAAATTCGGGGTGAATCGAACAAACGATGTGCGACAACCACGAAGTGGTTGAACTTAACTCGTTCATATTCAACCACTTCGTGGTTGTAGGGAAATGGATTATTATCTCTCTCCCCGAATTTCATTCGGGGCTATTCATGTTCAACCACTTCATGGTTCTCGCGGTCAATTATTAGCCTAAATTTTGTTTACAAACCACTAAGCCTCTACCAATTCTTTTTCCACAATTTTATAATTAGACCAATTGACCGTTTCATGTAAATTATAATGATCCAATCGGTTATGATAGAAGTATAATAGCTTGAAGCTTTCACTAATTACATTGCCTTCTTTATTAATTTTAAGTGGTGCTTGGGCATGGAAAACACCTAAAAATTTAATCCCTTCTTCTATTAATTCCCGAGCAGGTAAATGGATTTCTTTAGACAATTTAGCTTTTCCAGCTTGCTCCAATTTTTTTAATTGGGATTGCAATTCTTCCATTGCTGCAATAACCGTATCCATAGGGAGAATGTAGTCTTCGCTTGGCAATCGCAACAAACCAAATAAGTCTAAATGCGTATTCTGCGTTTTTAAAAGATTGAATGCCAAATAAGCAATGGCATGACTACTCAGCACTACGTTGTCAGCAAAAAATCGCTCTACGACTTTATCTGCTAGGATTTTAGTGTATTGTTGATCTCGCTGTAAATCAGCTTTTACTACACCATCTTTAATAAAATAATCTTTGATATCAATCGGATTGCCATATTGGTCTTTACTGGCTCCATTTTCGTCCACAAAATTGCCCAATACATCCAATGGCTTACCAAAAGTCAGTAATATCTCAGAACCATTAGAAAAGTAATTCCATGCAAATTTCAGGACTTTTCTAAGACTGTAGGAACTATCCTTCACGTTAATATACCGCTCTTTTCCTGTTTGTCTCAAGTAATTTTCGATTAAAAACGGTGCTTCTAAGACGAAATGATAACCGACAACTACTGGGACAATAAAAATCTTCTCGTCCTTGCCTTTTTCAGCTAATGCTCTTTGCGCTTCTACCGCCGTTCCAACCATTCCCAATTTCAGTTTTTTCTCTAAATGTCCAGACCTTGAACGAGTCCCTCCAGGGAAAATAATACAGTTCGTACCTCTTTGAATCGCCAAGTTGGACATGGCCTTCAGCGTTTCCAAATAGATTGGATTTTTCTTTCGACGATCCAATCGATAGGCCCCTACTCTATTGATAAAATAGGCAGTATATCCTGTATTGTAAAGGTTTAATCCTGCGGCAAAAGAAAAATGCGGTAACCCTCCAAAAGTGTCCATGATATAACCGATCAAGACAGAATCTAGATTACTATGATGCGTTGGCAAGACGATTACCGTCCCTTTTTTCATCAAGGATCGGACTTTTTCTATCTCCCCACTGATTTTCATTCGCTCTCCCAGTCGATGTTTTCGGTTAAATAGTCGTTGCATATTTCGACTAGCAGCCGTATTCAACAATCGACCAAAAAACCAAGTCAAGAACTTACGAGCAAATTGGAAGGTACTAATTTTGAAAGTAGCTACAATCTCCTCCGCATAATTATTGACGATGGACGTCAACATTTCTTTATTCTCTTTTTTCGCTTGTTCTTTTTCTTGATCTAAAGCCTTATTAACCAATCTCTTCTGAATTTTTTTCCAAAAGGATCGTTCATTTGGCGGATCGATCTTCCACGGTTCTTCTTTGATTCGGATTTGTTCCAAATAGGCAGTCTTCCCAATCATTTCAGTGATTTTTTCAGTCTTGCCATAAAGCAATCTTTCGACTGTAAAATCAGTGATTTCTTGAATAAAGGCTTTACGATCTTGGTGGAGTTTATGGATGGGCCAATCTTCCATTTTTTCGTAAACGTGTGGATATATTTTATTTTCTTCCAAATTTTAATGTTTTTTGTGTTGCGGGTTGCGAGTTTCGGGTTGCGAGTTTCGGGTTGCGATATTTTTGATTCAACTTGGCAACTTGCAATTCGCAGCCCATAAATCACTCATTTTGCAATTGCTTAAATTCTTCAAATATATCTCGATTTACTTTTTCAGAAAGGTAAGCAAAATTTCCTTTTTTGTCGATGATGTAATACCCAGGTAACTTACTAAGTCCGTAATCTCGTTTCAGTTGATCGTTATTCCCTCCATATAAATTGAGGCCAGGCATTGGTACTTTTGCCATCGTACTTCTCCATTTTTCTTCGGAAGCATCGGTCGTCACATTGATGAGGACCACTCCCTGTGCAGCCAATTTTTCACGAGTGGTTTTGGTGTTTCGAAATCCTTTTAAACAAGGTCCACACCAACTCGCCCAAAAAGTTAAATAGACTACTTTTCCTCTATATTCCTTAAGAGAAACAGATTGTCCCTCTGTATCCAACAAGGTAAATGGTGGAGCAGGTTCTGCTGTAAAAGTAAAGAGCGCCAAGAAAATAATAACAACGGCCTTAGTCATAAAGTAAACATTTTTAAAAATAAATAAGCTGTAAAAACGTCGGCTAAAACGTTCAATATTAGCAAATTATAAGTATTTAAAATAGCAATATACAATGTCTTGAAACATTAATCAAAATCATTGTTTAATTTGCAGCTAATTTCATTACTTCCGAGCGATCATACAAACATATTTCTCGTATCATTGTTATGATGGAGTTTTAAAAATAGGTCTTGACTATCAGTCATTTAGCACCTTATAGTAAGACAAAATAAATCACTTCACTAAAAAAAGCTGTGGAAATATTCCACTAATTTAAAAGAACTATATGCCGCACAAGTTTGAGCCAACAAAAGAAATTACGATTCATTCTATCAAAAATTTTCGGCAATTTTTGAAAAATGGTTTATCATTAAAAAATTGTACCATTCAAAATGTAGATTTTTCAAAAGTAAAAATCGAATGGAATAATTTAAAGATAGAAAATACCGCATTTTTAGGTTGCACCTTAGATATAGAAGAAGAAATTAAGTTGCGAAGAAAAGGCGCAACCTTTATCAATGCTCCGAAAAACTTGCCTTACAAACCATTCAGAAGTAAGCTATACAACTGGCAAGAATTAATGGATGGTTATACTTTCAAAGAAGATAAGAGTACAGACATTAAAATATACAAGCATTTTTCAAAACAAAAATATACACCTGATATCAACGAGGCATTGTGGCAACGAATCCATGACCACTCGATGGATGATGCTTTGCGTGAACTATTAGAATTCGAAGAGGATGGTATGACCGATAAGAAATGCGTCGGGGTAATGGGTGGACATAGCACTCGTCGGGATGATCCATTTTATAAAAAAGCAGCACTAACTGCAAAACTATTGACTGAAAACGATTATTTGATCGCCTCAGGTGGTGGACCAGGGATCATGGAAGCAACGAATTTAGGTGCCTACTTTGCAGGAAAAGATGACGATGATTTAATTGATGCTATTAAAGTATTAAAAAAAGCACCGCATTATTCTGATAAAAAATTCCACCAACAAGCCTTTAAAATATTAGACAAATATCCAAAAGGGGCAAAAAGTCTAGCTATTCCAACTTGGTTTTATGGGCATGAACCAAGCAATTTATTTGCATCTCATATTGCTAAATATTTTTCAAATAGTATTAGAGAAGATACGCTCCTCTCTATCAGTTTGTATGGAATCATTTGTGCTCCAGGAAGCGCTGGAACTGTACAAGAAATCTTCATGGATGCCACGCAAAATCATTACGGGACCTTTAATTATTTAAGCCCAATGGTCTTTTTGGGCATTGAGCATTATTCGGTTAAAACGATGATTTATCCTCTATTAAGGCAATTGGCTTACGGTAGAGCATACTATAATATGCTTCATATTACAGACGAACCCAAAGAAGTTTTAAAATTTTTGAAAAAACATCCTCCCTTCAAAGTATAGTATGGTGTAGTTATTGAGTTATATAAAAACATTCGTTACTATTCAGCACAGATGGAGAACACGCTTATTTTTTACCACATAGATATTTAAGTTCATTTAAGCTGCCAGAAGAGAGACTTAAATGTACTCTTATGGACTATATGGTAGAAAAAAAGTAGTATTTCTTGTTTTGGTGAATAGTTACAAACATTCAATTAATGGGATGAATGGAGTTTCTTTAAATTGATTCAAGAAGTTTAAAATTTCAATATTTATATATTTTACTATGAGTTCAACGAAAAAAAATACAGCAATTTTATTGATTCATTGCCCCGATCAAAAAGGCATTGTCGCAGCGATATCTGATTTTTTATTAAAAAATAATGGAAACGTAATCGATATCGAACAGCATGTAGAAACGGATATTAATCATTTTTTCATGCGGGTAGAATGGGATTTGGTAGGTTTTGCTATACCAAAAGATAAAATTGAGGAATACTTTGCTACGCTAATTGGGAACAAGTATTCCATGCAGTGGCAATTAAAATTTTCTAGCAAGAAACCTAAAATGGCTTTATTTGTATCCAAAATGTCGCATTGTTTGTACGATATTTTACAACGATATATGTCAGGCGAATGGGAAGTGGAGATTCCATTAATTATAGGAAATCACGAAAATCTGAAATACATCGCAGATCGATTTGAGATTCCATTTTATCATTTTCCGATCACCAAAGCTACCAAACCAGAACAGGAGGCCAAAGAAATTGCATTACTGAGAGAACACGAAGTAGATTTCGTAGTTTTAGCCCGATATATGCAGATTCTATCTGACGATTTTGTGAATGCCTTTCCAAATCAAGTCATCAATATTCATCATTCATTTTTGCCTGCATTTATTGGCGCCAAGCCTTATCATGCGGCTCACAAACGAGGGGTGAAAATTATTGGTGCTACGAGTCATTATGTGACGGCAGATTTAGATGAAGGACCGATTATTGTACAACACACAAATAGTGTAAGTCACAAGGACTCTATTAAAGATTTGATACGTAAAGGAAAGAATTTGGAGAAAATGGTATTATCTGAAGCCATCTATTTGCAATTGCAGCATAAGGTTTTGCCGCATAATAATCGAACGATTGTATTTTAGTAAGAAATAAGCTTAAAATAATGCACTATGGTGAAAACTGTGAGTGATTGTTTTTTGGCGTAAAGAAAGAGGTGCTTGCAAAGCACCGCTCTCTGTGGTGCTCGCAGAAAGCGGTGCTTTGTAAGCACCTCTTTCTTTTGCTTGACATAGGGAAAATATTTATACTACAAAAAGATACCCATAGTTTTCACCGTAGTGCCAAAATAATAAAGGGCTAACATTGCTGTTAGCCCTTATTTTTGTCCAATATTGTAAACAAAATCAAACAAAAAATGAGCGGTCTATTCTGGCTCAGCCCCCCAACCAAGCACAAAAGATTCCGCTCATAACTTAGTACATGACAATTTTTATGCCAGTTGATAATAATATCTTTGTAATCTTGATAGTTCCTTTTATCTTTCTCAATATTTCTAACAAGAAATAACCTAAAGACCAACAATAAGCCCTAATTCCAATCATAAAAGCTAAGTTTCACAATAGACGCTGCCTCTATAATTTCCTCTTAGTCATCTCTTTTAAAATCATTCAAAATCAAAAATATCATTTCAGTAACCTCCTTTTAAATGTCTTTCACTTAAAACAATATACAAGCGTCAAAATAATGAATAAATCCAAATTAAAATTAATAATAAAAAAATACTACAAATTATATTAAAAATTATTCGAAATAGCACTATATTTATATCAAAGCTAAAAATAGGTGATTTTAAATCGCTGAATTTCAAGCTTTTAAAACTATGATTATCACCTTGAATGTGTTAGACAGAATGGTTCTTTTAGGCATATGTTTCATTAAACATCTCTTAAGAGAAAACTTCCACCAATTTAAACATTCTAAAAAACCATTTCAAGAAATAGTGTTTCATAGTGTGCAGGACTAGCTACCTTAAATGTTAGCTGTCCTGTTTTTATGTCTGAAACTTTTTACGGCTTCGATTCTTGTCACTTTTCAAAAGAAATCTATCATTTTTGCTACCAAAAAAATAATTGAAATTATACACCTGATTTTCAAGTATTTAAACTTTAACCAACCTATTTATTTGAAGTAAATCAGCTAAAAACGAATAAAATCATCAATTAAGGTGCTTAGTTATTTTATATTCAAAGGTTTTATAAAATTTATAAGTAATTAAAAATCAACAAACTATAAATCACAACAGCAAAGATTATGATTAAAATCATAAAAATAAACATTTTATCATGTCACAAATAATAAAAGGGTGGTTATTTTTTAAAAACTAAAAATAAGTAATTTGCACGTAATTCCTACTACATAGAATGATACGTATTAAGTATTTTTCCCCTTTCTCTAAATCTTTTCTCCTCCAAATAAAAATAGTTTTAAAATACTTGAACTAGCGACTGTTTTCTAATCAAAAAAGAAAATGCCGCAATCTCCCCCTTCTCAATGAATAGGTATTGATAGTTAGGTCAGCTATTTCCCCTTATATACTTCCTATTATGAACTTTATAGCTCATTCGAATAAAAATGCTCAAAAGAAAAGCTAGTTTAGAATAATAGAAAAGCTAAAGTTTCGGCTTTAAAAGTGATATTTTTTATTGACTTTAAAATCCCCAACTTATAAAGATTAGACAAACTGCAGTATGAAACAAATCGTTAAACACATTATTCTACTATGCATTTTAATTACTACCTTTCAACCTGCACTTGCAACAGTGTTACCCATTCAACTAGATGAAAGAATTGCCAAATCAAGTCAAATTATAATGGCAAAAGCCATCTCAGCAGAATCTTACTGGGATGCCAATAAAGAAAATATCTATACGGCTTATACAATGGAAGCTCGGTGCTATATGAAGGTACTGAGTAGTGTCTATACTTTTCAATTAATTTTGAGAGGAGGCGAAGTCGATGGAACATTAGAAATCGTGACGCCGAATGTAGCAATGGAAGTAGGTCAAGAGTATGTTTTGATGGTCGAAAATGCCGCAGAAAATACCATTCGTCCAGATCAGAATACTGCAGAAAAAAGAATGGCTCATTTTCAACCTTTCGCTCATGTACAAGGAGTAATGGGTTACAAAGATGGAAAATATGTAGATTATGTAGAACAAGAACCGATGAACGAAAAAACCATGATGGAAACGGTGAAAGAAATAACCAAAATGGTAGCAATGACTCCAAGTGGAGAAATTTATAAACCTAGAGATGTAACGGTAGATTTAGACAAAGACGGCGTCTGTTCTGCTTTAGATTGTGATGATTTAGACCCCAATTACCCAAAGCCTGTTGGCGCACCTTGTAATGATAATAACCCTCAAACAGAAAATGACCAGATCCAAGCAGATGGCTGTACTTGTGCTGGAAATTCTGGTCAACCAGTCGATTGTGAAAACATTGTCATTACTGCACAAGGTGGAATAATTAGAATTGATAATCTAACCGCAAAATCTGAAAAAATAGAAATCATAGGTAGCGAAACCAATGGACAATCTTACTTAATATGTGATGGCGATTGCTCCGAAACTCAATATATTGAAGGATTACAGATAGGAAATAAGGTGGTGCAGATATGGATGTATGGTAATAATGATATAAGCTGTTACAAAGAATTTGTAGTAGAAATCACAGAAATACTTTGTAAGGACAGAGATAACGATAACCTTTGCGATATCAAGGACTGTGCCCCTGACGACAAGAATTCACCAGCAGTACCAGGCACTCCATGTGATGATGGAAATCCTAATACCTTACGTGATATCTACCTTATAGATGGTTGTACTTGCGCTGGTGTAGCAACTTGTGAAACCGATGAAAATATAGGAGAACTAAGACTACCCATTCTAGAAATAACAAATGGAAATGGGGTCGTAAATCCTACTTTTGTGACTGGAACAATCGAGGGAGATCAGGACTTAATCATCAAAGGGTCAGGATTCGGTTCCACAACTGGATCTGTTGAATTTCCAAACAGTGATTTGGGAGGTAGAACCATAATTACGATAGATTATGAAAGTGACTTTATCTCTTGGTCAGATACGGAGATTCGTGTAAAAATACCAACTAGAGCTGGAACAGGCAATTTAGTCGTAAAAAATAGCAGTGGAACAACTGTTGGAACGGCTACTATAAATGTTGATTATGCTATCAATTCTCTCTATAGCTCGTTTAGGAGTTTTGATAGTAAAACACGACAAAACATTAAGTTTACCAATCGAAACGAAGGGGGTGGATACACCATACAGCTGAATACAACATCAGATTTTGCTTATTCCTCTGCGGTTGTTCCTTTAGAAAATGCGATAGATACTTGGATTTGTAATAGTGGGGTCAATTGGCAAATTGATAAATCTGGGACAACCACAGGGTTTGGTAATGATGGAAATTGTGTGGTACTCTATGAACCCAATTTACCTCTTGGAGTTTTAGCTATTACTACGTCAAGATACAAAGCATCAGGTAATACCTCTTGTAGCGGTCACAATACTGTTTGGTATTTAAAAGAATTTGATATACAGTTTATGCCCAATTCCTCAATGGGAAGTTTTAGTTGGAACTTTGGTCCGTGGCCTCCACAAGCAACCCAATACGATTTTCAAAGCATTGCACTTCACGAACTAGGACACGCCCATGGCTTAGGTCATGTTATCAATGCGGATGAAATCATGCATTATTCTGTTAGAAATGGAGTTCAAAGTAGAGATTTGACGCCAAATGCAGCAAATGGTTGTAAGCATAAAATAGATATTGCTATTCAACCGAATTGTATTTCTAGTCATGAACCCATGACGCTTTTGCCTGCTCCGTGTGGTGCTGTTGCTACTACCAAGAGTACTTCAGCCAGAGTCAGTCTAATGCTAGAGGGATACTATAACACCTCTACAAACTTGCTCAATACCAACTTATTAGATAATGATCTAATTCCTACTGATCACCCTTTCAATACCGCACCATTTAACTATGGACAGGCAGCAACGGTAGCGAGCTTTCCAAGTAACGCTGTAGATTGGTTATTATTAGAATTAAGGGATGAGCATGATATGAATCTGGTTATTGCCACACAACCTGTATTGGTAAATAGTCATGGAAAATTAACAGATGTTTTAGGAAATGAAACTATTAAATTTGAAGGCTTAGACGATAAAAATTATTACATCGCAATTTTTCATAAAAGTCATTTACCAATTATAAGTAGTACTGCTCAACCGCTGAGCGACGACCCCGTTGAATTCGATTTCTCTTCATCCGCCGATGCAACTATGGGCAACGATCAACAAAAATTAATTGACGGTAAATACTTCATGAGTAGCGGTGATTTTGATGGAAATGGGATCATCAACAGTCTGGATTTCAATCTTTGGAAACAAGCTGGAGCTGCAGTTAACTCCTACTCTCCTGCCGATGCTGATGGAAATGGTATCATCAATAGTTTGGATTTCAATCTATGGAAAGCAAATGGTAGTAAAGTGAGTGTCCTGAATCGTGGAAACTAAGTAAGAACGAACGAAAAATGGATGCTTATTAGATTTTGTTCTTTGCCAAATTTAATAAGAATCCTACTTTCAACATAATATTTACGACAGAATTTTATACGCATATTTACCAAAATCGCATAATCATTCATTTTAAAAACTAAAAAAGCCATTATTGTGCAATATTTTATTTGGCAACTAAGCATAACTGGTTACAATTACTTACACCTTACCTATTGATTTTCAAATCTTTAACTCCAAAAACCAGTAATTAACTCCATTCTACAGTAAATCTTCAAAAAGAAATCAGAATTACCCCCCAACTTATCACTTATCTTTGCAGTTTTAAGAGTAGGCATTTTACCTGACTAATAAAACTAGAACCCATTGAAGATGAGTAAGTATTTTTACACTATCTGCTTTGTATTAAGTACCTTTCTGCTTTTCGCAAATAATGGCGGCGGCAACGAAGACCGACAACAAGAATACCAACTAAGAATTAACAAGACTGACGAAAAAATTAAGTTGGATGGTCAATTAAACGAAGAAGTTTGGAAAAATGCACAGGCAGTATCGGACTTTTGGTTAAGCTTTCCAGTTGATGATAAAAGAGCTGATCTGACGACTAGCATGAAGGTCACCTATGACGATAATTTCATCTACATAGCTGCTGAAATGAACGATCCCAATGGTACGATCATCCAAACATTGAAACGAGATGTTGACTTTTGGAGTGGTGATAATATTGTGGTTGTTTTAGATCCTGTCAATCAAAAAAGTAATGGTTTCATGTTCGGAGTGAATCCTTACGGTGTGCAAATGGAAGGTTTATTGACAGGAGATACAGGTAGTAGAGGAAGTCGACCAGGTAGTGGCGCCATGAATGACGATTGGGATAATAAGTGGTTTTCAAAAGCAACCAGGCACGCAACAGGCTGGACAGCAGAAATGGCGATTCCTTTCAAATCTTTGCGGTATGATGAAACGAAAACCACCTGGGGAATTAACTTTATCAGAACAGAAGCAAGTAATAATACATTTCACGTTTGGTCACAAGTACCCGTACAGTTTCGATCTGTTGACCTGAATTATACAGGCGCATTGATCTGGGATAAGGCCCCGAAAAAAGCTAAGGGAAATGTAGCAATCATTCCTTACGTATCAGGTTCTTCTTTCAAGGATTTCGAAGATAATGGATCAACGACCAATCAAATTAATGCAGGATTAGATGCAAAAATTGCAGTCACTTCTTCCCTAAATTTAGATGTTACGGTAAATCCAGATTTCTCCCAAGTAGAAGTAGATGAACAGGTCACGAACTTGACTAGATTTAATGTTCGCTTGCCTGAACAACGCTTATTCTTTTTAGAAAATACAGATATTTTCGCTGATTTTGGAAATTCATCCGCAAGGCCATTTTTCTCTAGGAAAATTGGATTAGATGATGATGGAAATTCCATTCCAATTCTTTACGGTTTAAGGCTCACAGGGAACGCAACAAAAACCCTTAGAGTTGGTGTATTGAATATGCAAACCAAACAGACAGATAACTTTGCTGGTCAAAATTATACTGCTACGAGTTTCCATCAACAAGTTTTCGGTCGATCCGTGATAAAAGGTTTTTTCACGAATAGACAAGCTTATCAAGATAAAGCATTTTCTTCTACTGATTACGGTAGAAACGCAGGCTTGGAATTTAACTATATTTCCGACAACAATAAATGGCAAAGTTGGGCAGGCTACAACCACTCTTTCAAAGAAGGCTTCTCTGATAAGGATTATTATTTCAAAGGTGGCGTAAGGTATCGAGATCGAAATTGGACGGGGTTAGTTAACTATTACGAAGTTCAAAATAACTATTTCGCAGACATGGGTTTCCTAAATAGAATAAATCACTACGATGCCGTGGAGGATATAACTCATAGAATAGGTTTTGGCTCATTTTTCTCAGATATAGGCTACACTATCTACCCTAAGCAAAGTGGCAGCAATATCAACTCCCAAAATATCAGTATGTTCAATTGGTGGGTAACCAAGGCAGATGGAGGAGATTTTCTAGAAAGAACCAATTCCATCTCCTACAGAATAAGTTTCAAAGGCAGGAGTTCTTTTAGAATTCGAGGAGGAAATAGTTCAATAGCACTCCAATTCCCTTTTGCTTTTACCGATGCAGAGCCTTTGCCTGCTGGACGATATACTACCTCAGATATTAGAGTGGAGTATCAATCTGATGGCAGAAAAGCATTGTCTTATGAGGCGCGACTTAGATATGGTGGTTTTTATACTGGTACTAGAAAGGGCGTAGAGTTGGAGGCCAATTACAGAGTACAGCCTTGGGGTAATTTTGGTTTAAAGTTTGAATATAACGATCTTCAATTTGGAGGAATCTACGGCGAACGACAATTATTCGCCGTAAGTCCAAAAATAGAAATCAACTTCTCCAATAACTTATGGTGGACCACCTTTATCCAATACAACACCCAAGCCGAAAACTTTAATATCAATAGTAGACTACAATGGCGTTTTGCTCCAATGTCTGATATTTTCTTGGTTTATACTGATAATTATTTCGCAGAGACGGATGATCTTGCAGACAACTTTAGGATCCAAAATTTTGGCCCTAAAAATCGGGCTTTGGTTTTTAAGGTGAATTATTGGTTTACGTTGTAGGACTGGTTATACTGGTTGCTGGTTACTGGTTGCTGGTTGCTAGTTGCTGGTTGTAAGCAAAATAGAAAAGGCTAACGGTTATTTGGAACCATTAGCCTTTTCTATTTTTAGGTTCATACATTACGACAGAACTAGGAGTTGTTATTTAACACGGATATTAGGAACACGGAATTAAGTGTTGACGGCAATATTTTCAAAAAAATAAAATAAACATTAATCAATGTCTAATTCAGTGTTATAAAGTTTCATCGTTACAAATGTCAACGTCTGAATCCGTGGAATTTATCTATCCGTGGGGAAAAGTCAACGTCTAATCTCGCAGGACTGCGAATAAGGTATGTCCCTATGAAAATATCAGCAACTAAATCATCCATCCAAAAAAATAAATCGTTGAAAAGCTATAAGAATCAAAGGATAATATCATAACTTGAAACTTAAAAGCTTGCAATGAAATCCAGAAGAAAATTCCTACAGCAATTAAGCACCTTAACAGCAGCCACTTCCCTACCCTTTTTCAGTACCCAAGAAGGAAAAAAGTTATTAGAAAAAATAAAAACTACTCCCAACTCAAAATCATCCGTCGAAGATGAAGACTTCTGGCATTTAATCAAACAAGCCTATACTGTCTCCCCAAGCGTATTGAATTTGAATAATGGCGGTGTTTCTCCCTCTCCCAAAGTCGTACAAGAAGCGGTAGAAAGATACAACCAACTCAGCAATGAATTGCCTTCTCATTATATGTGGCACATCCTTGATCGGCAAGGCAAAGAACCATTGCGTGCCAAGTTAGCCGACATTGCTGGCTGTAGTAAAGAGGAAATTGCCATTCATAGGAATACCACAGAATCATTGGCAAATGTCATCTTCGGATTACAACTGAAAGCAGGAGATGAAGTAGTATTGAGCAAGCAAGATTACCCTAATATGATCAACGCTTGGAAACAGCGAGAACATAGGGATGGCATTGTCTTAAAATGGGTCAACTTAGATCCCGTCATGGAAAATGACGAAACAATAATCAACCGATACTTAGACCAATTCAGTCCCAAAACAAGATTGGTCCATATCACACACATGATTAATTGGAGTGGTCAGGTCTTACCCGTTGCGGCAATAGCCAAAGCTGCCAAAGCGAAATATGTAGAGGTATTGGTAGACGGTGCTCATACATTTGGTCAACTAGATTTTAAAATTCCAGACTTAAACTGTGATTATTTTGGAACGAGTTTACACAAATGGTTGTGCGCTCCTTTTGGTAGTGGATTATTATACGTCAAAAAGGATAAAATTAGAAATTTATATCCGTTATTTGCGGCACCGCAAGTCGTCAGCTATGACATTCGAAAATTCGAACATTTGGGTACTCGGTCCATTGCCATCGAACAAGGAATCGGACAGGCCGCAGACTTTCATTTGATGATCGGGGCAGAAAGAAAAGCGGCACGTTTACAATATCTAAAAAAATATTGGACAGAACGGGTTTTAAAACTAGAAGGGGTCAGCATTAACACCTCTTTATCTCCAAAATATAGTGGAGCAATCGCCTTGCTAGCAGTCGAAGGTAAAACACCTAGAGAAGTTGCTCAATATCTAATGGGCAAACATCAAATTCATTCGGTGGCTATCACTTGGGAAAATATTTCTGGGGTTAGAATCACTCCGAATGTTTATACTTTGACGAAAGATCTAGATAGATTGGTTGATGCTGTAAAAGATTATGTCACAAAAGAATAATCGTAAATGATAAATCCACTAGAGGTTTGAAAAATTTTAACATGAAAATTAAATCAAAATTACCAAAATCAGACATTACGATTTTTACCGTTATGTCTGCCTTGGCAAACAAACATAAAGCTATCAATTTGGGGCAAGGATTCCCAGATTTTGACTGTGATGAAAGCCTACGAGACTTGGTGGTAAAATACGTCAATAGTGAAAAAAATCAATATTGTCCGATGGCGGGTCTATTGGATTTGCGCCAAGCAATAAGTGACAAAATAAAATTGACTTGTAATACGACCGTCAATCCACAAGATGAAATATGTATAACAGCTGGGGCTACCCAAGCCATCTTTACAGCCATAACTGCTTTCGTACATGAAGGCGACGAGGTAATCATTCTAGAACCAGCTTATGACTGCTATATTCCAGCTATACAAATTGCAGGAGCTACACCAAAAGGCTACCAAATGGTTTACCCTGATTATGCGATTGATTGGAATGAAATTAAAAATATGGTCACAGAAAAGACCAGCATGATTATCATTAATACGCCCCACAATCCAACGGGAACAGTCTTAAAAAAAGAAGATTTAGTTGCATTGGAAAATATCGTTGCAGGCAAAAACATCATCGTTTTAAGTGACGAAGTGTATGAACATTTAATTTACGATGGCGAAGTTCATCAAAGTGTTTTACGGTTTCCAAATTTGTACCAACAGAGCCTTGCTGTTTTTTCTTTTGGTAAAACTTTTCATAGTACTGGTTGGAAAATGGGCTATGCAGTTGGACCAAAACAGCTAATGGATGAGTTTAAGAATGTACACCAATGGAATGTATTTTGTGTGAATTCCTTTACGCAATATGCCTTAGCAGAGCATCTCCAAACTCCTACAAATTATACTAGTTTGCCCGCATTTTTTGAGCGGAAACGAGACTTTTTAACTGATAGTTTAAAGGACACTCCATTGAAACCTAAATTATCGCAAGGCACTTTTTTCCAACTTTTTAATTACGAAGCATTAAGTGATTTAGAAGATGCCGCGTTTGCCAAATACTTAACTAAAGAAATTGGGGTAGCAGCAATTCCGCTTTCTCCATTTTATTCTAAGCCTCCAGGAGACAAGGTGATTCGACTATGTTTTGCTAAGAAAGAATCTACTTTAGCGGCTGCCGCAAAACGTTTAGCTAAATTAAGTTAGATGGCTAAATACACCGTTCACAACATACCATTTTTACTAAAACCCTTCTTCTTCCTATTTGGTTGGTTTTTTGGAATTGGTTTTTGTTTACACAATTTCCTTTTCAGAAAACTGTGCCGCATCGAATACATCGGTAGTGAACATGTCAATAATGCACCTAATTTTATCTTCGCTGTTTGGCATGAAAACTTAACGCTCTACTTTATTACGCACCCTAAATTCAAACGGAATCATATCTGGTTAACTTTTCCGCTTTGGTTTATGAAGCCCGTTCATATCATGAAGCGAATAATTGGGATCAAAGAATTAGCCTACGGAGCTTCTGGTCATGACGGCAAAATAGCATTGAACAAAGTATTGAGCAGGTTATCAGAAGGTTGGTCTACTTTTATTTCTCCAGATGGTCCTGCTGGTCCTATGAGAGTAATGAAAAATGGTGCATTGGTCATGAGTATGAAAACCAATACGCCCATTATTCCCTTGAGTTTTCAAGTAGCTGGTAATTGGCGATTGAATACTTGGGATAAAAAAAGATACCCTCCACTTTTCTCAACTATTAAAGTCATTTATGGAGAGCCAATCTACGTAACCAAAGAAAATTTCGAACAGGTAAAAATTCAGATAACAAATGGGATGAATGAATATCAAGGTCAATTAACTGGCAGTAAATTAGTACCAAGAATTTAGAATATAAAACTAAGCATTATGAAAAAATCAATTTTCCTAATTATTTTCGTTAGTCTTTTATGGCAAAAATGTACAACAGTACAATCTTTACCTGTGCCTACAAAAGATAACCTGACATCAATCATTGAAGATTATGAAAAATTAGGGCAAAGCCTACGAAAAGACTTTCCGTCAGATTGGCCTAATATCTCAAAGGAAAAATTAGCTGCTGAAAAAGTAGCCTTACAAAAATTAGCCACTAGACTATCGGCAGAAAAAACAGCCTTGCAAAAATTGGCTAATACTCGCTCAGCGATTCTACCAAATCCAGCGCAAGAACAAGCGCAAATCAATACAGATATTTTAAGTTTAGTCATCGAAGATCGCTTGTATCATCTAAATTTTAAGTCTCATTTATTTCCTTTAAATTCGGAAGGGGGATTTTTTGCAGGTATTGTTTATAGTCTTCAAAATCAGCAAGTTAGCAACAATGAGCAATTTGAACGATTTTCTGAACGCCTGAACAGTCTACCCGATTATTTTCAGGCTAGAATGGATCAAATGCGTTTAGGCCAACAGCAAGGAAAATCCTCTCCAAAGTTGGTGGTAGAAAACTGTATCAAATTAATCGACGGCGTTTTGAATACTCCAAAAGCAGATTTATTTTTTCTAAATGCAGTAAAAGGAGATACTGAAAAAACGACAAAAGTTACGGAGATACTCGATCAAAAAATCTTACCAGCTTATAAAAATTTTAGAAGTTTTCTAGCAGAAGAATATTTAGCAAAAGCGCCAGAAAAAGTAGGAATTGCAGGTATTGCTGATGGTAAAAAATTCTATGAGCAGCGAGTCCGATTCTTTACGACCTTTGATATGTCGCCTACTGAAGTTTTTGAAATTGGCCAACAAGAGGTCAAGCGAATCCGAGCAGAAATGCAGCAGATTATTGACGAAGTAGGTTTTGAAGGGACCTTCGCTGAATTCATTGCTTTCTTAAGAACAGACGAACAATTTTATCCCAAAACACCTAAGGCATTATTACAACAAGCGGCATGGATCACGACAGAAATGCAAGGAAAATTACCACAGTACTTTGGGAAATTGCCCCGAATGCCTTTGACTGTTACGCCTGTTCCTGCGGCACTTGCTCCTAATTATACTGGAGGTCGATATTCTCCAGGTTCTTACGAAAATCAAAAATCAGGTCAATATTGGGTGAACACTTATAAATTGGAAAGTCGGCCTTTTTATGTATTGCCTGCTTTGTCTTTACATGAGGGTGTGCCTGGTCACCACTTACAAATGATGCTATCAGCGGAGATGGAAAATATCCCAAATTTTCGGCAACGTACTTATTTGTCTGCTTTTGGTGAAGGTTGGGGACTATATTCAGAATTTTTAGGTAAGGAAGCGGGTATGTATAAAACGCCTTATGAAGATTTCGGTCGGTTAACTTATGAAATGTGGCGGGCTTGTCGTTTGGTCGTTGATCCTGGTATGCATTATATGGATTGGACTAGGGAACAAGCAGTGCAGTTTATGTCCGAAAATACGGCTCTTTCTTTACATGAGGTGAACACTGAAATTGATCGGTATATAGGTTGGCCTGGGCAGGCTGTTTCTTATAAAATTGGGGAATTGAAAATTCGAGAATTGCGGAAGTTGGCAGAAAAAGAGCTGGGAGATGCTTTTAAATTAAGTGATTTTCATGATACTGTTTTGAAAAACGGGTCTGTTCCTCTTTCTACTTTGGATAAGATTATTCGGCAGTTTATTAGTGAGGAACGATTGAAGGTTGAAGATGTGGATTAGAGTTCATTTGATTCCTCCACACGGACCCGCCCACATGCGCAGGCGTGCTGGTTTTGATTTCCACACGGATTTTGGATCTTAAAATTAGTAACACGAAATTAGATGTTGATTTCTTAACACGGATATTAGTAACACGGAATTACATGTTGACAATAATAACTCAAATAAAACAAGGCAATAGGTATTGGTGTACGTTACTCTACCCTTCAAAAATTAATGACTAATGACTATAGGAGAAAATGACTAAATCTGGTACAAAGTTGGAAACAAACGCCCCATATTTATTCATTTTATCATCTATTCATTTACTCATTTTTATTTGGGAGAATACCAAATTGGAGAAGACCATGCACGTTCTCTAATCGTCCGTTCTGCATCTGCTGGGTATTTGATTCCTTCCTTTATTTCATCCCAAAGGGTGTATCTTGCTGTGGGTAATTCTATAACCCTTACATAATAGAACACTTCGGCGGCAGGGTCAAAATCAGGGTCAGTCCATGTTGTTTGCAAGCTAGTCGCTCCTTTTGAATGATCCCAATCTCCAGTTTTTAAATCTACTGCTGCTGCTAATTCGGGCACCGAACCGTCTTTCTGTACTACCCTATCATCTGACAAGGCGACATTGTAAATTTGCTCATTCAGTACTCCGTCTTTATACCAGCCTTTAATGACTTGTAGTCGGTCCAAGTTGGCACTTTCGTTATCTTTGGTAGCCCAAATTAAAAAAGTAGGGGCCGTTTTATTGGGGGGCAAAGTAGGTAAGTCACTTCCCATTGGTACTCCTTTTTCGTATCCTGCGGAGACTAAATCGTCGTAGTTATCATATTTGTTTTCGAAATCATACCCCGCAAAAAAACGAACTTGTATACGTCCGCCACTCGTAGCAAAGGTTTCTTTCCTTTTAAGCGCATCCCAGATTTCACCTCTCGTATTTTTGGTAGCCCATACGCCTACTAAACCTCCTGGATTAATCGCCTCGTAGACCATTTTCCCCTTATCTAATGGGCCACCAGATAAAACCCATTCTCGATTTCTCCTAGCATCTGCCGTTAGATCAACTCTCGTATGATTTTGATTAGGCTCTGTTTCGACGGTAGTACCAGGTGTGGCATTATGCGTATCGGTACTGCCTATTAGCCCGAATTTGTACGGGTTGACACCTTGCTTACTTTTGTATTCCAATCCTTTTTTGAGCGCATATCGAACGTAGTTATTTTCTTTTATTGGATTGTAAGTATTATTTTCAAAATCAGCGAATTCATCATTTTTCCAAAAATTAGCATGCACTTCTGAATTTCCTTTGGCTTGAAAAATTTCTATTAAAGGTTCATATTTATTTCGAGCGTTCAAGTAATTAGCATCCAATGGTTGACCATCATTTTTCACATCTGGAAAGGCTAATCCTTTCGATAAATTTGTATTATGTGGAATGGCTAAAACGGTAGCACCGCCTTCTTCATATTTGGCCAAATTTTCCCAGAGCTCTTCGGCTGTTCGAGCCTCTAGGGCACTTATGGGATAATCTGGGACTACCATATCTCTAAAGAAAACATTTCGATGTAAATGTCCATCATTTTTCAAGGCAGACCATTCATATCCGACCAAAGTAGTAAAACGTCCGGGTTCATAATGTTCCTCCGCAGCAGTCAGTATCATGTCCCAAGCACTTTTCGTTGTTCCAAATCCTTGAAAAAAGCCCATGTGCTTGCGTTCCCCTCCTTTTTTTTGCTTCCTTATTCGTTGAAACAATGCTAAAGATTTTGCCTCATCATCCGCTGCCCCTCGAAACACTCTAGCCATCATCGCATGATACCCAGGCGCACCTTTAGTCTGAACAGAATAAAACTCGCCAATAAACTCCGCATGGTCACTAACTCCCGCAAAGTCCAATGGACGTTTCATTTTTTTTTGCTGGCCGAAAATATTAATAGGATTCCCTTTTGCAAAGTGATATGCATCGGATGGTGTAGCTACTGTACCACCGATATAAGCATCAAAAGACAAACTGGTGTGAACATGCAAATCACCAAAATACGCAGATTTTAGTGGGTGATTTGTCACCTTCGACTCCTCCAATTTTTTAGAATTAGTCGCTCGATCCCGGATTGGATTAGGAACAAACGATAAATCTGGTCCTCCAGGGAAAAGTGTTTTATAAAAAAAGCATCCTAGAATAACTAATACGATAATGATACTTAACCAAAATAAATTTTTCTTATTTACCATTGATTTATTTTTGAGGTGCCTCTGAAAATCTAATTTTTACCAAGCCGTCTATTTAGTAACGAGTAAATAATAACTCAGTCATTTCCTAGCTATTTTTTTGCTCGTTACTTAGCATCAAAAGTAAACAATTAAGTTAGGGTGCAAAATAAATTTCTTATATAATCGAAAAAGCCCTTTTCCGATAAATCAGAAAAGGGCTATATATATTCCTTAAATCAATTTGAGATAGCTTCTAATAAAGTAAGTCATATACTTACTCTAACTATCATTTGTTATCTAATATGTAGCATACGAGTAGTCTTTGAATACTTTCCAGCAGAAATAGTATAATAATATACTCCATTTCCGAAGTCACTAGCATTCAATTCATACTCATTATATCCTCTCGCAAAGTCTGCTTCAATCGTATTGACATTCTTACCCGAATAATCATGAATCATGATCGTTGCCTTCATTGGCTGAGGTAAGTTGAAACCAATTATAGTTGAATTTGTAAATGGATTCGGGAAATTCTGGAATACCATGAATTCATCACTTTGAGTTCCATTCGCAAATGGAATCGTACTAATAAATTCTGAATCATTTCCTGCTAATGCACCTTCTATTTCAGCATCTTGCTCTAGCGGCTTGTCATCCGTTAAAGCGACTTTCATACCATCCATAGGTGGATCACCGCCACCTACAGTAGGAACAGCGATATACTCTTGTCTCTGACAACCATTAGCATCTATTATATTTAAAGAATAATTACCACTTGGTAAATTGCTCAAAATATAAGATCCATTAGTTATTATTACCTCATTTCTAGGTCCAGTTAAATCTATGGTATAAGGCGCTCTTCCTGCTTGGAAATAAACTTCAATAGAACCATTTCCTTCTTGAATACCAGGTTTTGCAATTAAAGAATAAGCTAAATTATTGTCCAGTTGAACAATTGTCGTAGACTCCATCACCACACATCCATTTGCATCAATAACGGTAATATGATAATCACCAGGACATGGTACATCGAATTTGTAATTATAACCAGGACTGAAAGCTGTTTCTTCCGCATGACCTGCTGACCACTTAACTGTAAATCCAGGCTTTCCACCAGAAATAATCACCTCAATTGCTCCTGGTTTATCACAGATCGCATGAGTTTTGACTAATCTACAGTGCAGATCATTTGTTCCTTGACCAACGGTTCCAACCTCAGTCGTAGAACAGCCTTGTGCATCCGTTACTGTTACGGTGTAAGTGCCAATTGGTAATGGAATAAATTGCTTACCTCCAGTTGAAGCGATAGAACCAGAAACAGGCCCACTATAAGCAATAGTATAATTTGGCTTACCTCCATTAACCGTAACTTCTAGTCCAGAATTTTGCTCACAAATTTGTGGTTGTCCTAAAACATCACAACTCAAATTAGAGTTGCCTCCAGTTACTGAAATATTTTCAGAAGCAGAACAGCCTCGACTGTCCGTTACCGTAATTTTGTAATAGCCTGCCGAAAGATCAGTAATCACTGCTGTCGCACTTCTACTTCCAGTATTAGACGCCACAACAGAACCTGAACTTGGGCCACTATAATCTACTCGATAAGACGGCTCTCCACCAGTGATGGCAACGCCAATACTCCCTGCTGTATTACATACTTGTGGAGTTTGAGAAACTATACAAGCTAAATCGGTAATCGATCCACCCAAAGTAACCGTATCTGTATCAGAACAGCCTCGACTATCTGTTACAACAATTGTATAGTGACCTGCTGGTAAATCTAAAATAGTTCCATTTCCTGCTTTTGCCGCAGTCGTGGTCGCTATCACAGATCCCGTTCTTGGTCCACTATAGTCTATTCTATAAGTTGGTTCGCCTCCACTGATTGCTACACCAATCTGCCCCATATTGTCACATTGAACTGGCGTTTGAGTAACGATAGAAGTCAAATCCGAGATAAAACCTCCAACAGTAATACTCTCCGTTGCAGAACAACCCCGACTATCTGTTACAACAATTGTATAGTAACCTGCTGGTAAATCTAAAATAGTTCCATTTCCTGCTTTTGCCGCAGTCGTGGTCGCTATCACAGATCCCGTTCTTGGTCCGCTATAATCTATTCTATAAGTTGGTTCACCT
>CALDTJ010000123.1 GCA_937924145.1 uncultured Saprospiraceae bacterium | reverse complement strand
CTTACAAGTCTGAAAGACTTGAACATTAAAATTCTTATTATTCAAGCCTTTCAGGCTTGTCGAACGCCCTATTTATTCATTTCCCCCGATTTCATCGGGGGCTATTCGTATTGAATTCTCTTCGGAATTCATATTTGGAACTTATGGGATGTCGGTAGAATTTGAAATTGTCTGATACGAGGAAAGTGTTCAACATCTAGTTCCGTGTTACTAATAATCCGTGTTATAAAGTCAACGCCTATTATCAGTGTGGGAATAAAAATCCGCGTAAAAAAATCAACGCCTAAATCAGCAAAGAAAAAAATCAACGTATCAGATAATTTAAAATTATCCGATACGAACCAACTAACTACCTGATAATCAACACCTACCTAATTAACTATAAAAAAAATACATTTTGCAATCAGCGAATAGCCTGATTACTAGCTAAATAGACAATAAAATAAAAACTATCTGTTTTTATCGTAATATTGCCTACCGAGGAAGTGCAACAAAACTGGTCTATTAAGGTTAAAAAACCTATATTTGCGCAGTTTTTGCCATATATACGGTAAAAATATTGAAATAAGTTATTGATAATTAAGGCAATAACTAGCTTTTTAGGTAGTTATGCCTATCAAAAAATTACAACTTTTTTTAAAAAAGTAAATAGGCGAATGAATTCGCCTGTACTTTTGGAACGGAATTTATATAATTCAATTATAGTATTTTTCTAACAATTTTATTTAACCGAAAAGTTATCCGCTTTTAACTTTTCAACTTTTAAAAAAGTATTTTATCATGCAAGGAAAAGGAACAGTACGTTTTTTCTTGATTGTCATGATCGCCGTTTGTTTGTACCAATTTTTGTTGGTATTGCCTACACAAGGTGTAGAATCAAACGCGGCAGAATACGCTAAGAATTTCGCAGCTAACTTCCCAGAGGATGAGCAGCCGGAAAAAGAGCGTTTCGCCATGACATCGTACCTAGACAGCATGTCTAGTGAAGTGATTTTCAGCATTCCATTGTTGAAAGATTTTACCTACCAAGAATTAAAAGGAAGCCAGTTAAACTATGGCTTGGATTTAAAGGGAGGAATGAGTGTAATGTTACAAGTTGATTTAAGGGAGTTCATGAGGACTCTGGCCAAAGATAGCAAAGACCCCACTTTTTTAAAAGCGTTAGATAGTGCTACTGCAGCACAGAAAAATACTCAATCAGATTATATTACTTTATTCGTCAATGCATTTAGAGCAGAAGGAGGAGACGCCCAAAAATTGGCCAGCATTTTACAGAAAAATGCGTCTCTTAGAGATGAAATTACTTTCGAAACTTCAATGGGTGAAATGACTCGGATTCTGCGGACTAAAGCAGATGAAACGGTTAATTTGACTTTCAAACGTTTGAAAGATAGAATCGACGAATTCGGTGTAACGCAACCAAACGTAAACTTGGATGCGGCTAGAGATATGATTTTAGTAGAACTACCAGGGGTAGATAATCCAGAAAGAGCAAGAAACTTCTTAGGAGCAACTGCTCAATTAGAATTTTGGGATGTTTTCCGTGTAACGGATAATAATATTCTACAATCCATGCAAACTGCCAACCAACGGTTGAAAGTAGCTGCAAATGGTGGTGTAGAAGAACCAACTACAAGACAAGAAAGAAGAGTTGAATATACAAGAGATTCTTTAGGTCAGATTACTGACTCTACCGAATCAATGGTAGATGTGCCAGTTGTACCTTCTATGACAGATGGGCCTTTATTCAGTTTATTGACACCAAATGGCGTGAATACATCTGGACAATTGACCAACCCGTTGGCAGTAGTAGGTATCGCTAAGAAGAACAATAGAGATGCTGTTACTAAGTTACTAGAACAACCAGAAATTGCAGCTTTATTCCCACAAGAATTAGAATTCAAATGGGGAGCAAAGCCTATCAATAATTTTGAAACTGGAGAAGTAACAGGCGATTACGAATTATATGCTATCAAAACTAGAAGAGGCACAGAAAAAGCACCTTTAGAAGGAGATTTAGTGGTAGATGCGCAAGCCAACCCAGATCCAACTACAGGTGAAATGCAAGTTTCTTTGACGATGAATCAGCAAGGGGCAAAAATCTGGGGTAAGATGACCACAGATGCCTTCAATGATAATCAAAAGGCAGTTGCGATTGTCTTAGATGAGAAAGTTGTTTCTGCACCAAGTGTAAGAAGTGCGATTTTAGGAGGTAGAACTTCTATCACAGGTAACTTCACTGCACAAGAGGCAAATGACTTAGCCAGTATCTTACAAGTAGGTAAGTTACCAGCAAAAATCAATTTCGTACAAGAATCAGTGGTAGGACCATCTTTAGGAGCTGACAATATTAATAGAGGTTTATACTCTATGGTGATTGGTTTCTTATTGGTTTTAGCATTTATGATTTTCTATTATGCCAAAGCAGGACTCGTTTCTATCCTTTCGATGTTGTTGAATTTATTCTTCATCTTCGGAACTTTAGCATCTTTAGGAACGGTATTGACTTTACCTGGTTTAGCAGGTATCATCTTGACCATCGGTATGGCAGTTGATGCGAACGTAATCATTTACGAAAGAATTAGAGAAGAATTGCGTGAAGGCAAATCTAACCTAATGGCGATTGCAGATGGTTTCAAACATTCGTACTCTGCAATTATTGATGCCAACGTAACAACTTTATTAACAGCAATCGTATTGGCTTACTTCGGTTTAGGTCCAATCAAAGGTTTCGCTGTAGTATTAATTATAGGGGTAATTTCTTCTTTGTTTACTGCCGTATTAGTTGGTCGATTAATGATTGACTACTGGACAAAAGACAAAGGCAATGAAATGACTTTCTGGACAGGCATGTCTAAAAACGCATTTGCGAATTTAAATATTGACTGGTTAGGTAAGCGTAAAATGGCTTACATGATTTCTGGTACAATCATTTTATTAGGAATTGGTTCTATGTTTATGAGAGGATTTGATTTAGGAGTTGACTTCCGTGGAGGTTATTCTTACAACATTGAATTCGATCAAGGTGCAAATGTAACTGCTCAAAACATAAGAGAGGCATTAACTGGCCCATTCGGTAGCGAGCCTGTTGTAAAATCTGTTTCTGGTGAAAACACGTTCAACGTTGTAACTAGTTACTTAGTAGATGATGCATCAGAGACTGCTGCGGATAATGTAATGGCAAAATTACATGAAGGAATTAACAGCCTTAGTGGGGTAAGTTCTTCTTTAGCAGATTTCAAATTACCAGGTTCAAGCGGGACTCACGTAATTGCATCTACAAAGATTGGCCCAACCATCGCAGATGATATTTTTAAGGACTCTTTATTCGCTGGTATCTTAGCCTTATTATTGATCTTCTTGTACATCTTTATTAGATTTAGCAAGTGGCAATATAGTTTAGGTGCGGTTGCAGCATTATTCCACGATACATTGGTGGTATTAAGTATCTTCTCTATTTTCCACGGATTCCTTGGATTTGCAATGGAGATCGATCAACCATTCATTGCGGCAATCTTAACGGTAATTGGTTATTCTATTAACGATACCGTGGTAGTATTTGACCGTATTCGGGAATACATGAATGCTTACACCAACAAGTCTAAGCACGAAGTAGTCAATATGGCAATCAATAGTACCGTATCTAGAACAGTTATCACCTCGTTGACAACATTGTTCATGGTCTTAGTACTATTTATCTTTGGTGCAGGAAGTATCAAAGGATTTGCCTTCGCTTTATTAGTAGGTGTGTTAGTGGGTACTTATTCTTCTATTTTCATCGCAACTCCAATTATGTCAGATTTCACTGGCGAATTGAAGCCAAAGGTGCAAAAGAAGAAGAGTTTCTCAAAGGCAGCCTCTCAAGCATAATTTTCAAAGTTAGAAAACTAGCAGGAACTACTGCAATACTATAAGGCATTTTTATATGTCGAATTTAATCCCATTGATGCTGGACAGTGTCAATGGGATTTTTTTATTTAGGGAGTTAGAAATAAATAAGCTACGCAAATTTGACGCAGGATTTTTTATCTCAGACAAGGCAAAAAACGCAGACAATGCAGGGCATTGGCGAGTATTTTTAACGCAGTATGAGGTAAAAAAGACAAGCTCAAATGCG
>CALDTJ010000122.1 GCA_937924145.1 uncultured Saprospiraceae bacterium | reverse complement strand
AAATCTTACGAATTGAATAAGGAGAATACGAACGCTTTGGAGATGATTAAAAAGTTAGAAAAAGAATAAGACTATTTCATAAAATAAGGCGACTGTAGAAAACAGTCGCCTTATGCTGCTTACTCAAAAACCACACTTTCCGCATCCTCATGCCAGCCCATAAATAAATCTTGATATCGTTTATTCATCACATTCCGCTTAACTTTCAGCGTAGGCGTCAATAACCCGTTTTCTACGCCCCAAACGTCTTTTGTGATGACGATGGTAGAAACTTTTCGGTAATTAGGCATTTTAGTATTCACCTCTTTTAAGGTCTTTTCCAAACTAGCTTTTAATTCCGCTTTAGGTTTGGCAGCACCCATTTCAGAAGGAACAATTAGTGCCATTGGTTGCGGACAACCCAAGCCGACAATACAAATTTGTTCAATATCGGAATTATGTCCAAACTCCCATTCAATCGGAGCAGGAACGATAAATTTACCCTTAGATGTTTTGAAAGTATCCTTCACTCTACCCGTGATATAGAGGTAGCCATCTTCATCCAATCGACCTTCATCTCCCGTATGCAACCAACCATCTTTCAACGTTTCGGCAGTTTTTTCGGGTGATTTATAGTAGCCAATCATATTCCAAGGTGCTTTAAATAAAATCTCGTTTGTTTCAGGATCAATTTTTATTTCTGAACCATATCGAGCTTGCCCTACGGAACCTGGCTTAATATCTTTTCCACTCAAAGTAGTAGAAATGGCACAATTCTCTGTCATGCCATAGCCCTCGAAAATATAGAGGCCAATACTTCTGTACCAATCTTTTTGTGCCTCTGACATAGGAGCAGCGCCTGTCAGGGTCGCTCGTGCTCTATCCAATCCTAAACCAGCTAGTAATTTCTTTTTGACCATACCTGATACAAAAGGAATCTTTAGCATCATGTTCAGTTTTTTCTGTGGCATTTTGCTTAAAACGCCCATTTGAAACTTAGTCCAAATTCTAGGAACAGCAAAGAAGAGCGTAGGGCGGGTATCTTTTAGATTTTGAGCAAAATGGGCTAAATCTTGAGTAAAAGAAATATCTCCTCCGTAGGATAATGCGGATGTTTCTACCACCACTCGCTCAGCAATATGATTCAGTGGCAAGTAGGAGAAAAAGTGGTTATCTCCCTCAAGAGACACCTCTAAAGTATTTTGGTGTTCCATAATCACACTAGTACTATCCACTGTTCGGTAAGTATGCACCACACCTTTTGGCGTACCAGTAGTACCAGAAGTAAAAACGATTGTCCAAATATCATCCAAATCAGGAGAAGGTCGCCCTTGCATAGGCTCATGGGCATTGAGGAATTCATGCCAATCATGTCCTCTTTGGATTTTAGCATTGTCTTTATAATGCGGAAAACGGATCATTGGCATATCTTCTGGAATGCCTTTTTTCATATCGTCCCATACTTCAATTTTTCCTACAAAAATAGCATTGACATCCCCTATCTCTAGTACCTCGCTAATCTGTTCTCCCGTTAGGGTCGGGTAGAAAGGAACAGAAACATAACCAGCCATCATAATCGCAATATCTGCGATGATCCACTCTCGACAATTTTTTGAAACTATGCCGATATGTGCTTTATCTCTAAGTCCTAAGGATTTTAAACCAGTGGCTAATTTACGCGCCATTTGCCCCACTTCTGCCCAAGTATAGACCTCCCATTTATCCTCAAATGGTTGACGTAGAAATGGTTTGTTGGCCAATTTTTCCTCATTCGCGTAAAACTTTAATTCGTAATTTTCCATGCGTTATATTAGCTAATCATTTTGTGATTTAATAATAGCACGAAAGATAGTAATTAAATAGGTAGGAATCCAAATTTTAATTTTGGTATTTGGCAAGGAAGGATACATTTTATAAAGCGAAGAATGCTAACAACTTAGACGCAAGCAGTTAAGTATTGTCTAAAGTATCGAGAAGTGCATACGACTTGTGAACGTTGTGGGATCAGCGATTGTGAGGCAAGAGTCGCCTCTCCTTTGATTATTGAGCAACAAGAAAAAGAGCGGACGGTAATTTCGACTTTAGAAAAACTGTAATACAAACAATTCGAACTTTATTCCGTCAAATACCTTATATTTAGAATGTAATAATTTCAAATTTGAAAGGATAGATATGAAGTTGATTAATTTTAATGCAGGGGCGAAGGTTTTACCAGTAAAAGTATTACTGAGTATGGAGCCGATATATAAGGAAATAGAGCGGTTTTCGATGGATGAAAAGAATCCACTTTGTGGTTCTAGTAAAGAAATATTGAAAATCGTCAATCAATTCCCTGAGTTAAGAACGGGGATCGAGGATTTGAATCAATTGCATAAATATGAGCGAGTAATAAATGCTATGTTACAGCATTTATTCCCAACCTTACTCCAGACCAATGAGATAAAAGCGGTGGCTTTACCTTTTTTGTACAAAGCCTTTTATCCTACCCAAAGATTTGCCGAAATTTTAGAAAATGCGGGTGCCGATTATGATATTAAAATGAGTGGCTTTAATGTTGAGAAGGCTTACTTATACGCCTGTTCTTATATTTTGGCAAAGTATTATGGACAGCCGATATTGAAGTTAAATCGCCCCGTACATATAGATATTCCCAATCAGAAGACTGGGCAATTACATCATTATCGCTTGATGTTCAATGCGGACAATATTGAGATAATTAAGACAGATGCTGCACCCGAGTTAACGCAGGCTGATATTGATGAATTATTAGCGAATGGAGAGAATATGGCTTTATGGAAAAAGAAATTTCCACCGAATAGCTATATTTTAAAGGGTTTCGGTATTATGAATTTGTTTGATACTACGCCCGATGTATTGATTTCTAGAACCCGTTCTTTATTTTTAAGAACAGACGATCAAGTTTTCACTGAATTTAAGCAAAATATTAAGGATTTATTCGGCAACAGAGACTTATTAGTTGGTATTTCTAATTATGATACTTGCCGTAGACAAACAGTTGGTTCTTTCCTAAACAAAACATCCGAAAGTTTATTCATGCAGCCTGAGGAAGAAATGGACTATCGCCAATTTTTCTGTGACGGACTGAATCATTGTGTTTTGGATGAAATCAAGGTATCTGCGATTTCTGACGTAGCAACCTACGCAAAGCAGCACCACAATAATCGTTTTTCTCAGCGACTTTTGAAAAAAAATATTCAAAGTATTTTATTGATTCCGATTGAGATTAAGGGAAATCATATTCAATTGATAGAGATTGCCTCTACGAAGAAGAATGAGTTAAATATATTGGTTAGTGCAAAATTGGACGATATTTTACCCTTTATCAAAATTGCAGCAGAGCGATATTTTGAAGAAAGTGAGAATGTGATAGAAAGTACGATTCAGGAGAATTATACCTCTATCCATCCAAGTGTCAAATGGAGATTTACACAGGCGGCAACTAATTTTAATGCGCAAAAGATAGCAGGTGAAGAAAACCCAATTTTAGAAGATATTATTTTTGAAAATGTTTATCCATTATATGGTCAAAGTGATATTGTTGGTTCTTCTACCGCTCGCAATGAGGCGATTCAATCGGATTTAGAACTACAATTGGCTTTAGTTATTGATACTTTTGAACGAGTCCAAGAAATTCAACCGTTACCGATTTATCGAAAATTGATTTATCGGGTACAAACTTGTTTAGAAAGTGTCAAAAAGGGCTTAAATGCAGGAGATGAGGCAGGTATATTAGATTTCCTAAGGATGGAAATTTATCCTGTTTTTAATCATGTAAAGACGCTAAGTAGTGAAATAGAGGAGATTGTGAATGAGTATGTCAAACAAATTGATCCTGATCTAAAAGTAATTTATCGACAAAGAAAAGCTTACGAAACCTCCGTTAATTTATTAAATGATAAGCTAGCAGGTTTTTTAGATCGCCGACAAGCCGAGGCACAGGAAATGTTTCCTCATTATTTTGAGCGTTATAAAACCGATGGGGTAGAGTATAATATGTATATCGGTGATTCCTTAGTGAATAATCGGGTTTTCAATCCTGTTTATTTACAGAATTTACGATTGTGGCAACTGGAAACCATGTGGAAAATTGAGAATAGAGCGTTCGAATTGTCAAGTGATATGCCATTTCCGTTGAGAGTCGCCTCTTTAATTCTGGTGTATAGCAGTCCATTATCCATCAAGTTTCACATGGATCAAAAACAATTTGACGTAGATGGTGCGTATAATGCCCGTTACGAAATTGTCAAAAAACGAATTGATAAATCCTTGATTAGAGGGACAGATGAACGATTGACCCAAGCTGGAAAAATTGCGATTGTGTATTCTCAAGACACCGATGTGCCAGAATACTTGAATTACATCGAGTTTTTACAATCAGAAAACAAGTTGGGAAAAGTAGAGATGTTAGAACTAGAAGATTTGCAAGGTATTTCTGGTTTGAAGGCGATTCGGGTAGAGGTGATTTATCAAAAGCCTCAGAAGTCTTTGAAGTCTAAAAAGGGAAAGCTTAAAGGATTGAAATCTCCAGAGAAAATGGTAAGTGATTTAGATATTATTGCTAGTAAGAATTAAATTTACCTTAAAATGAAACGAAAAATTGATCTTTAAGAGGTTATACGCTCTTTCTACTCAAACTTAGTACCCCTTAAAAGAAAGAGGTGCTATTAAAGCACCGCTTTCTGTGGAACTTCCCAAGAAGGCGGTGCTTTAATAGCACCTCCTTCTTTTAGCCCAATATAATTTTTTATAGTAAAAGAAATTTTTTGCTTAAAAAAAGACCTTCGTATATTTTGCCACTAAACTGTAGCATATTCAAAATATTAAATCATCTTCAAAACCTCACCAGCAGGCAAAATAGCCAAATGCTTAATATCGACTAGTCGTTTAAGAAGGTTGTCATAATACTTGGTACTCACTGGTCCCCAACCTTCGGTATCAAAACCATGTAAATTGAAGATTAGCCAGCCACCATCACTAGCTAAAAAAGTATTGATATTTTCTTCCAAATAAGTATCACACAAACCTGGCCCATCCGCCCAGCAGCCTATTCTAACAGGTTGGGTATTCGTTGGAATTGGATTCGCCATTTGTTGATCTTTCATAAACCACCATCCGCCAGTTCTGGCAGCCCAAACTCTGGTCATGACAAAATCATCTAATTCCTTATTAGAGGCATTAAAGGCATAATTGTAGACCGCCTCTTCCGCTTTGTAGCCGTCTAAATTTTTTTCAAAATAATCTAGACATTTATCAATATTAGTTTTGGCTTGGTCGAGTGGTATTTTAGTGAGATTCAAATGTTCCCAAGTGTGGGGCATGACTTCGTGACCTCGACTGACAAAATGATTCCAGTCGTTAAAATCCCCTAATAATTCGGGGAGGATATATGGGTCTATCGCTTTAAAAGAAGGAAGGTGACCGCTCGCAATGACATTAAAACAGGCTTTTAAATCATAATTTTCATGAATCTCCGCAGCTCTATAAAATGACTTTTTAAACCCATCATCAAAACTGAAGGTAATAATATGCGTTTTGGTAGGATCAGCGGAGCATCCTAGATTTAAAACTAAGGTACTCAATGCCGTGGTTTTTATGAATTGTCTTCTTTTCATAGTAGACTATTGTCGCTGACTCATTGCCTCATAGAGCATTATACCCGTAGCTACGGACACATTCAAAGAATCCGTCTTACCGACCTGCGGAATAATAAAAGTCTTATCGACCACTTGTATAAGGGATCTACTGACTCCTCTATCCTCTGCACC
>CALDTJ010000121.1 GCA_937924145.1 uncultured Saprospiraceae bacterium | reverse complement strand
TTTTCATTGATGGGATGGAGTAGTGGTAAGATGATGTATTTTTCCATACCAGAAGGATTAGATTTTGACAAACTTCGTTTGGACCCTGGCATTACTAGTCAAGAATTTTTAATAGAAGAAGTTACGATTAGAAGTGGTTTTGAGGTATTGAAATCAGTTAATGGAAATGAATTATTTGGTAATATTACTCCAATTAACCAAATCAAAAATTACGGAATTAATCAACAAACAAATGAGGTAATTATTGAGACAGAAGAAGGCGATCCGTTTTTTGAATTGAATATTGGGTCGCCAGACTTTTTGGATAAGAGTGCTATTTTTGAAGGAATGCTAGCGTTTTTAATTGCACTGCTAACATTTCTATGCTTAAGATTTTTACCACAATTAAAGCAAATAGATTGGGGCAGTAAACGAATTAGCCAATACTTTTTAGGAGCTAATTTGGTATTATTGCTTGGGAATTTATTATTTCTAGGTGATTGGCGATATTTTTTTCTTTTATTTAATCTGGTTTGGCTTTTCTTATTGCCAGGAAAATGGTTGCAGCGAAAATCTGGTTTTAGAACAGGTTTTCCCCTTGGAGATAATCTGATGGCAGTAGCTATCGGGATAGCGATATTACTTTTTCCATTATACTTTTTTTATGCACTGAATGTGCCGTATGCGCATTGGATCGCTATGTTTTTTGCCTTTTGCTTTGGACTCTTATATTTGAGTGATGAATTTAATGATGATAATAAAACGTTGTTTGTTCCCAAGGAAATCAATTTAGATTTACTTTTATTTAACGTTTTTTTCTTTCTATTTCTAAGTCCAATTAAGGATTTGTTGGCACCACCTTTACATGATCCTGCAATTATCGCTTCCATTGCCAATGACATTATTGATGGTAATTTTACAAAGAATTTCATCCATATTTCCAATTGGTCTTATCCGCCTTATTTACAGTTATTGACGGCATTTTTAGCAAAGTTATCGGGGATGATAACACCAAAGGTGCTACTTTTTGTGACCAATCTTTTTATCTTTTTATCTGGTTTAGCATTTGGTGGAATGTGGGGACAGTTTTTTAAGAATAGGTATGCCTTTTGGGTTTCGACTTCGATCTTTCTATTTATATCTCCGACGATTCCAGATTTGTATTATACCGCAGGGAAAAATGCGATGATCTTCTCTTTTTTCTATTGGTTTATTTTACTCTGGGCAGGATTGATTTTGATGGAAAAAAAGGCAGCGTTTTCACCCTACCAAGGTTTGGTTTATGCCTTCTTATTAATTGCAGGTTTTCAATTTAATTATATCATCGTTTTTCTTTTTCCTGTCATTGGCATCTTCGTTTTGATCTGGCTTTACAACGATTTGAAATTAGGAAAAAAGCTTTTTTTAAAAAAATATAAAACACTCTTATTATCTGGCCTGATCCCTGGATTATTCTTTGGGGCCTTTGCCTATCTTCAATATAAATCGTCTTTGACGAACGATCGTTTTAGCCTGTTTTTTGCGGAATGGACGGTTAATAAAAAATCTGAACAGAAGCAGCCTAACAAGAAAATCAATCCTCCTTCCAATAGTCAAAGTGCAGAGAATAATAATGTGAAAGTTGAGCCGATTGCAGGGCCTTCATTTTCAACAAAAATTGTCAATTTTACTAAAGAAATCAGCGACACATTTGGTAGTTATTATCGTCGTTTTGTAAACCTATTAGAACATTACTCTAAGGATTATTCGCTTTTCAGAGACCCTACTTTTAGTAGATTGACAGGTTGGTTATTATTGCTTTTATTTATTTTCTCTGTGCGTAAAAAAGAGATCATACTAGTTTTAGTTTTTTCTACTTTGATTATGTACTTAAATCAATCTTATATTTATAATCTAATGCATTATAGTAAAGTATTACGATTTGTACCACCACTTTTAGCGGGTACATTTTTTGTAAATTTACTGTTTCATCAATTTCATAAAAGTCGGTTTATTAGCTTGTTATTATTGATTCCACTAGGATATATTTCAATATTACAAATGGCTAAAATGACGGAGAATTATAATCAAATTAGATCGAATAGTGTATTGACGAAATATGACTTAGAAGCAATAGATTATATTGATGAAAACCTAGCCAATAAAGGTTATTTTATGCCTGCCAATGTAGGTAACTTGAGCCGAATTCTACCATATCATGCAGATGCTTCCTTATATCTTGGTTTAACCAAATCAGAAGCTGCCATCTCCTTTATCCAAGGTAATATTATCGTCCACGCCTCCGAAGAATTTAATGATTTGAAATCAGCCTTGAGAAATTGGCAAAATGATGAACCTAGTAGTAAATTTCAATTATTTCCTTTGATGAGGGCATTAAATGTCAAGTATATTTATAGTGGCGCCTATATTCCGACAGGCCGCCAAATGGACTTAACGCGACTAGATGAAGATCCTTCCTTTTCATTGATTTATGAAAATCATGGAGTTAAGATTTACGAAATTGATTACGACCTTTAAAAATTGATTGGCAAGTAGCCATTAATGAATAAACGCCTTACCATATTAATATGCACTTTCAATCGTGCTGAATTATTGCAGGAATGTCTGCAATCATTGGTCAATCAAACGCTTTCTGCGGAGCATTATGAGGTATTGGTTATCAATAATAATTCGACTGATGAAACGCTGAAAGTGGCGAAGAAATTTGTCCAAAACAATTCCAATTTTAAGGTTATTACAGAATTACAGCAGGGCTTAAGTTATACTCGCAATCTTGGTTTTCGATCTGCCAAAACAGAATGGATTGCCTACGTAGATGATGATGCAAAGGCCCATCCAAATTTTGTAGAGCAATCATTACAAACCATAGAAAATAATAATTTTGATTGTTTTGGAGGGGTCTATTTAAGATGGTTTAAGTACGGAGAACCTAAGTGGTTTCCGATCACTTATGGCACCAATAAGTACGAAATGCCTTTAAAATTAGGGATTTTGGAAACAGAATTTGCCTGTGGAGGGGTCTTTTTAGCTAAAAAGAAAGTGCTGGAAGACTTAGGTGGTTTTGCCACGCATGTCGGCATGAACGGATACAAGGTCGCTTACGGAGAAGAGACTTTGATCCAAGTAAAAATGCGAGAACATGGCTATGTCATTGGTTTTGACCCCGATTTGAAAATTGATCATTTAGTCGCTAAATATAAACTAGATGTTAATTGGTATTTAAAGTCCGCTTACGCCAAAGGAAGAGACTATTGGGACACCTTTGATACCAACATTACCTTTTCTGAAATCCTTACCATACTTTTCTTTTGGATACCCGGATTTTTTGTTATTCGAATAATCAAGCGAGTACCTATGCTCGTTGAAAAAGACTATTATTTACAAAATTTATACTTAGATATTTTTAGTCCAATTTACCTTCAAGTTGGAAAACTAAGAGCAGGTATTCGAAAACGTTTTTTCCCTTCTAAGCCGACAGCTCCAGAACTTACCGCTGTCGAAAGTTCCCAGCATTAGTACTTCATATATTTTAAAATTTTAGTCTTTCCAGCATTCGAGTGCTATGATACCGACACAAATGGGTAAATGTGGTTTCGATGGTTCATGCCGATAGCTATCGGCAAGAAATATCGCCCTTTTCTTACTTTCTTTCTTGCCCATTTGTGTCGGTACGGTAGCACTGCAGTGCTGGAAAGACTGTTCATGCGATTTATTTTAGAATAAATACTATTCTATCCGAATAATTTTCTTAGTCAAGATTGATTCTCTTGTTTGTAAAACAACAAAATACATACCTGCCCGATGATTTTTTCCATCAAAAGATTTTATATGTTTTCCAGATGGTAATTGTCCATTATGTAGGGTAGTGATCAACTGACCATCAACAGCATAAACTGCTAATCTTACACTTTGAGGTGTGGCTAAATTAAATTCAATATTGGTTGTTTGATAAAAAGGATTGGGGCTGACTGAAAGCTCATCTATAGATAAACCACCTATTGTTAAATTTTCTTGAGGGCTTTCAACATCGGTTGTTGCATTAGTTCTAAAATTAGGAGATTCATCACAAGTAGCAGGATCAATCGTTGCTATAAATTCACTGCCAGGCATAGCATGAAATCCTGGTAATAAACGGATGGTATCTCCTGCTTGGAAAATGGTAGTACCAAGCTCCAATACACCTGCTGAAGTAATAGAAACAGCTGCCTGATAGTGATTTTCTGGAACAGGGTCTCCAGTTACCATCATTCTATCTTCGGTACATTGTCCACTGCAATCCATTACACCTAAGGTTAAAACAACAAAACTATCACAACCATTTTCATTCATTAAAGTATCGTAATAAGTGCCTGCATCAACCAAGTTTATACCTTTAAAACTATAGCTTTCACCAACACAAATATCTTCTGTTATTTCGGTGTGAGCCGTATCATTAACGGTTAAAGTTAAGACTAAGAAACTGTCGCATTGATTAAAATTGGATAAGGTGTCTCGATAGATTCCAGTAGTTGTAAGTTGCTGGTTATTAAACGAATAAGTATCTCCTTGGCAGATACTTGCCTCCATTTCCGTATGAGAAGTATCGGCAATGCTTAAAGTCAAAACTAAGAAACTATCACACTGATTGGCATTTTGTAAAGTATCGAAATAAATACCTGCATCGGTCAGATTTATTTCATTGAAAGAGTAAGTATCACCCTGACAGATTGTAGCGTCAATTTCCGTATAAGAAGTATCAATAATAGTTAAAGTCAAAACTAAGAAACTATCACACTGATTGGCATTTTGTAAAGTATCAAAATAAATACCAGCATCGGTCAGATCTATTTCATTAAAAGTATAGGTATCTCCTTGGCAGATAGTTGCTTCCATTTCCGTATGAGAAGTGTCGGCAATGCTTAAAGTCAGGACTAAGAAACTATCACACTGATTGGCATTTTGTAAAGTATCGAAATAAATACCTGCATCGGTCAGATCTTTTTCATTGAAAGAGTAAGTATCACCCTGACAGATTGTAGCGTCAATTTCTGTATGAGAAGTATCGGCAATGCTTAAAGTCAGGACTAGGAAACTATCGCACTGATTGGCATTTTGTAGAGTATCGAAATAAATACCTGCATCGGTCAGATCTATTTCATTAAAAGTATAGGTATCTCCTTGGCAAATAGTTTGTTCTATTTCGGTGTGAGCCGTATCAATAACGGTTAAAGTTAAGACTAAGAAGCTATCACATTGATTAAAATTGGATAAGGTATCTCGATAGATTCCAGTAGTTGTAAGTTCCTGATTATTAAACGAATAAGTGTCGCCTTGACAAATAGACGCATCCATTTCAGTATGAGAAGTATCCACAATGCTTAAAGTTAGTACTAAGAAACTATCGCATTGATTTTTATTTTGTAAAGTATCGAAGTAAACACCCGCATCGGTCAGATCTATTTCATTAAAAGTATAGATGTCGCCTTGACAAATAGACGCTTCCATTTCGGTATGAGAAGTATCCACTATGCTTAAAGTTAGTACTAAGAAACTATCACATTGATTTATGTTTTGTAAAGTATCAAAGTATATTCCAGCATCTGTTAAATTCATTTCATTGAACAAATAACTATCTCCTTGACAGATAGACTCCATAATTTCGGTATGCGCTGTATCGTTTACGCTTAAGGTTAATTCTAATATATTTATACAACCATTTGCATTTGCTGAAGTATCTATATACACTCCTCCTAGGGTCAAATCTTCTCCTTCAAAGGTGTAAAATTCTCCTTCACAGATAGATGCTATCATTTGATTTCTAGTGGTGTCGTCTTCTGTCACTGTCAAAGTCAATTCGATCAAGCTGTCACATCCAAGTGCATTTTGCAGGGTATTTTGGTAAACTCCACCAACCGTAATCGACTCATTATCAAAATCATAGGCATCTCCTTGGCATATTTCAGCAACGATGATCGTTTTCGTCGTATCCACAATTTCAACTTGGGTCGTACAAGTCGCCACATTATTAGCTACATCTGTAACGACTAAAGCGACATCTAACACGCCTATATTTTCACAAGTAAATTGACTAGTATCTAATTCCGCGCTTAATAGTCCACAATCATCAAAACTACCCAAATCTATTTCGTTAATCGCCAAATCATAAGTTTGATTTTCGTCTAGGGTTAAGGTAATTGGCGAATTGACCGTTGCAATTGGTAGTCCTTTTAAATGATGTAGAATATTTCTTCTAAACTTTAGACTTTCCGCTTGAGGCGTATGAAAACCCGTTAAATTCATACCACCAAACAGTACTTTTCCATCCCCCCAATTCGCTTGCACCAATAAATCTGTTCCATTATCCGACGCTAAAATTCGAGTAGTATCCATACCTGTAGGAATGATTACCGCTCCCAAACTAAAAGTACCTCCATAAGACGTCAGGACAGGTGTTAAAGGGCCATTAAACATCGGTAGCGTAGGATCTACGGCAATCGCACTACTATATGTGCCTCTAACTAATTGCACACCACCAAACCCAAAACTCATTCCATCACCTTCATTTGGTCCAGCATTTAAAAATAGCGCATTACCTGCTGCCACCCAATCCTCAATCAGTTGTTGATTGGCTGTTAAGAATGCCTCTAATTCGTCGGCATTATTGTCGGTTCCTTCTAAAAATACAAAATTATAACTATCGGAAAATAACCTTTCTGGGTTCACGCCTTCATAGGTTAGTTGATGCCAATCATCTCCAAAAACACCATCCATTTCTTGGATATAATTGGGGTGGTTATAAGGAATTCCGATGGCTGCATGCACAAAGGCAGCATCTACGGCACTTGAAACACAATTTGCTTTAGGTGGATTATTATCTGCTTGAGGTACTACATTATAGATGCCTAAATCCAATTCGCACGATGCGTCGTTGATAGATTTGACAATAACTTGATAGTCCCCAATCCCCAATCCTGTAAAACGCCCGATATTCTGAGTTGCTAATAGGTTATTATTGTCATCATAAAGTTCATAATATAAGTTTCTTCCTATCGGAGAATTAGCATCCGTAATCACCTCAGCATCTTCTGTATCAGGACAACTCGCCGCGATAATTCGCCCTTCGGTTTGCACCAAATCACAGGGTAACTCACAGCCATTTTCATCCACCACATTGAGATCATAAGTAACGGAGCTTATTGCTGATCCATCCGATACTTCTAAGGTGATTTGATAAACGCCAGTAGTCGTGAAATTAGGTAAAGGGAAACTAGTAACTGCACCATCTACTTTCCAAGTTTCGGAAGTAGTTCCTCTAGATAAGCCCGTTATATTCGGACTCGTATTCACTTGAATGGTAAAATCATCGGCGGTAAAAGCAGCGATTAATGTATTGCCAATATTCCCACATTTAGGCGCAGAAATCGTTACAATTGGAGAAGAAATATTAAAGGGATAATCCGCTATTTTTTGGATGACGGGGTCGTTAGCTAGGGTAGAGGTGATCGCTAATTCAATATTAAAACTACTCGTAATATCCTCTTCGTTAATATTGGTATTGACCATCACACAACCATCTAATCCCATCGAATCGGTCTTGATTAAATGGGTTTCTCCTCCATCTGCTCCTGGGGCTGCGATTAGAAAACCACCATCGGAAGTAGCTAAAATATCCGTGGTAAATAAATTATAATTAGGGTCAGAAGGAATAATTAAATTGAGGTCATCAATTCTTCTTTTCCAATTTAATTGACCATCAAAATCGACGTTAATCATTTGATAATCAACCGCTGTTGGATAGCTATTCGAATTAAGCGCAGTTCCATTGATACCCAATAAAGTAACGCCATTATTGCCATCCCATGCCATATCTAGGAAAGCAATTAATTCGCCATCCAAAGCATCGGGCGCACTATATCTTTTTGCCCACTGGACATTTCCAAGGACATTTACTTTTACCAAGGCACTATTGGCATATTCATCAGCATCCGCTAAAATCATGTAGCCACCACAATCAGGTATTTCTAATAATTCCATTCTAGAGCGACTTCCTGGTCGAGCATTGTTGGAATATAACCCTTCTTTCCATTCTTCTTGGAAATTTTCATCGTACTTGATTAAACCAAAATGTTCAGGGTAAGCACCATTTTGCGCCCAACCGAATAGGAAACCACCATCAGAAGTTTGGATGAGGTCTCCGTAATAATCGAAGCGCGCATCATTTCCTATCCAAACTTGGTCGATGATGCTAAAATCTGTTGCTTTCAAATGAACTAAAAATAGATTTTGTGCGCCATTATTTTGATAGGCTCCACCTATTACATAACTGGTATCAGTCGCTATGATTTGAAAAGGCATTAATCGACCTGTGGACTCTAGTTGTTTACTGGTATTATTAATAAAAGAACCATCAGTTCCGTCTACTTCTAGAATCAATAAGTTATCATCTTCTACGGTGCCTGAACTTGGTGAAAAACCAAGGACAATTAAAATATTGCCATCTGATTTTTCTATAGCAGAAGCACGATAATTTGGGTAACTCAGTCCAGGGAAAGCGGTAGAACTCCAAACAGTATTGCCTAAAGCATCGACCTTATAAACTCTTCCTGTAAATATACTGACGAAAACAAAACCACCATC
>CALDTJ010000120.1 GCA_937924145.1 uncultured Saprospiraceae bacterium | reverse complement strand
AATTTACGATTGCGCCTAATCCAGCAAAGGAGTTGATTGAATTAGGTTTACAGGATTTCCTTAACCAAGACGTCACGGTTATCATTCATTCAAAACTAGGGCAACGAGTTTATGATCGAACTTTTAACCGTTTGAGTACCCCAACTTTGGGGGTAGAAGTAGCCACTTTTGCACCAACCTTATACTTTGTAACTGTTCGCAATAATCTTAATGGATTTACACAAACTAAGAAGTTTTTGCGAGTTCAATAAATTACTGAAATAATAAGAATATTAGACACGGTTGGGCATTCGTTCAGCCGTGTCTATTTTATTCTATTTGCTATTCAAACCAAAATATTCTAACTTGTCGATAATATTTAATATTTAGAATTCCCCTCTTTTTTCTTTCATTTAATTACACTACTTACCAATACATTTGAGTAGTTGCACCAGCAACTATACATACCTCATTTGAGATATTTCAAAAACTAATAACAAAAATTTTGATGAACAAAAAATTAATTACCCGACTGTTGGGCCTATTTCTTGGTCTATTCCCCCTTTTTTTACAGGCACAGAATAATTGTGAAACCTTAAGTATTGAAACCATTGATAATGAGTTGATTGTAAGCGGTCTTGCCATAGGTAATACTAAAGCAAGAATTTACAATAACAACTATGAATTGGTCTATACTTGTGAATTTGATTGCGAACCAACCGTGACCATACCCAATGCTACAGCAGGAGAAACCTACCACTTTACCTTCGAATTTTTTACCGATAATTTTGCTTATATCACTCAAGACAATCAGGATTACACCATTGGTAGTTCGCCATTGGATATTGAGCTTTGTAAGGAAACGCTCAAGTTTCATACCCAAGCGGAGGTAGATGATTTTTGTGGTTGCGAAATTGCTTTAAATGGCATGGAAATAGGCAATCGCTTTGACCCTCAGCTATCCGATGTATTTGATATTTCTAATCTTTCTAGCATCAAGGCGGTAGGGAATACATTAATCGTTTGAATAGTCATTCAATCGTTTATCGAACTTTGAAAGTGGAGTAGGGGGCTAACCAATTGACGGGGGTACTTCCAGTGTGCACCGTCAATTTTTGGGTAGACCAATTTTTTTAGTTAGCCTACAAATTCATTCAATAATAAAAAAGTACGATATATAATTTTTTTCAAATATTTAAATAATAAAAATAATTAGAAATAATCGCTACAAGTGTAGAAAGAAAGTAATGTGTGTTATCTTTAATAAAAAATCCTACTTCATCGGAACAGGTTTTCCCCTCCTATCGAATGATGAAAAGTTAGTCTATCGTAAGAATTAGACTAATTTCACTCCCTAGTAATCCGTTACCTTTGTTAGTATACCTTCGTTACTAAAGGCTAAACAATAATGAACAAACTAAAAAACTTCCTAGCATTAGGCATTGGCCTGGTGTTGGCTACCATTCTTTTAGAAGTTGGATTAAGCGTGTATAATCCATTTCCGATAAGGATGAAAAATGGCAACTTATTCCTACCCGTAAACCGCACTTTTACATTTGAGAATCGACACATTCCTGGTCTAGATTCTATCATAACCATTTACAATAATCACCTAGGGTTTAGAGGGCCAGATTTACCTACTAATTTGGCGCAGCACTTATCTATGATTGCCATAGGTGGCAGTACTACAGAGTGTCGCTTTATTGCAGATGGAGAAGATTGGGTCGCTTTACTACAAAAAAGACTAACGAAGAAACTAGATCGCCCACTATGGATGAATAATGCTGGTTTAGCAGGGAATTCTACCTTCGGACACCGTATTTTATTGCAACAGCATATCGCTAAGCTTAAACCTGATTACGCACTTTATCTAATTGGCATAAATGAAATATTAAGGTCGGATGATTTTAAAGACGATTTAGCCATTCAGACCAATCGGACTTTTTCCAAGCAAGATTGGTTGAAAAAAAATAGTGAAATCGCTTTAATGATTAATAATATTCGTCGATCTATCAAAGCCTATACTATCGAATCGGGGCATGGTAGAAAGGTATTAGAATTAGAGCATCGACCTCATCATGAAATTAATTTCCTAGAGATTGATTCCACCATTCAACAACATCAAGTTTTTATAACAGCGTATAAAAAAAGATTAACGCTATTATTAAAAGAAACCATTGGGTATGGTATTCAACCAATTGTGCTGACCCAGCCCTTATTATTTGGAGATAATATTGATGCATCCTCTGGTGTTGACTTATCCACCGTTGCTTCTCGCTTTGAATATGGACAGCGATATTGGGAGATACTAGAAAATTATAATGATATCACCAGAGAAGTCTGTGGAGAATTGAATATTCCTTTAATTGATTTTGCTTGTTTAATGCCCAAGAATTCGGACTATTTTTATGATAGCATGCATTTTAATAAAGCAGGTGCGCAAAAAGTGAGTGAGGTATTAGAAAATGAAATTTTACCAATTCTTTTAGATAATTATGCTTTTGAATAATTTGGATTAGGAGTTGTGTGAAAAGTCGATTTTACCAACAAATTATTATTTTTAATAAAATGTTTATCCTTGATTGTGATTGTTTTACATATTTTGACTTTTTACATAACCCCCTATTCACCTTCAACCCTTTCAGGATTTGATGATTAAAAGATATGGGGTGTCGATAGCACTGAAAGTGACCCCGAAACACTGCTGCTAAACCACAGACCTTAAAGTAGGCGACATTCCACTTCAGTGCTCTCGTAATTTCAATTAAAATCAGAGAGGCACTTGAAGTAAACCTCTGATACATTTCGTTCAAATTAACAAAAGCTTTTAAACTTTTGTTAAATACGTGACGACTCATTGTTTTTCAGTCAAAAGGGTAGGAATTTAGTCTGTACAGGCGACTTCAGTCGCCATAAAGTCTAATTTTAATATCTCATAAGGCGATTGAAATCGCCAGTACTAAAAAACTAGATTATGAAAAAGATAAGTATTTTATTATTAGGATTGGTGGTCTTATTCGGAGCTTGTAAAGATGATGGAAGGTCTATTGAAAGTAGCCTTCGTTATGATGGCGATAATTTTAATGCACCCCAATTAGATGCAGGTACCTTTGAGGCAGCAGCAAGATTTCCAGCTAATGTGACTAGTAATTATGTAGGTCAGAAATTAACGCAAGTTTCCTATTATATGGCAGCTACGCCACAACAAACCATGTTGAAAATTTACGAAGGCGGCACTTCTACTACGCCTGGCACATTGGTCTATGAGGCGAGTTTGACTGGTTCCATTACTCAAAATGCTTTTAATGCACACGTATTAAGCGAGCCTTTAGACATTACGGGAGACGATCTTTGGTTGAGTATTAGTATGCGAACGAATCGCCCGCTACAAATGATTGGTTGTGACCCAGGCCCAAGAGATCCAAATGGCGATTTCTTATTCCGAGATGTAGACAACGAGTGGATTACTTTCGAAGATTTAAGTGGCGAGAGTATCAACTGGAATATTCGTGGAGTAGTTAGTGAATAACAAGTACCGGCGAATTCATTCGCCGCCGAGCCTAAAATTGTAAAGATTAAATCAACCTATTCACATTAAATCCGTCGGGAATCTGCAACTTTGCGTTTTCCAACGGATTTTTTAGTTTTTGCAAGTCAACAAAGTCCCACCTTTAATTCTAAAAATAGAATAACTACTTTTGCAAAAAAAATAAAATCGATAGACCTAAAACCGTGAACAATAATAACCTCTAATAACTTTAATAACATCCAATAACTTCTAATAACCTTTCCCGTCCTTGAAGAAAAAAGTACAAATACTCCACGAAGACAGCGACCTAATCATCGTCAACAAACCTGCGGACTATCTATCTATTCCTGATCGGCATGATGAGACCAAGCCCAATGTATTAGGTTTTTTAAGAAATAAATTTGAAAACGTATTTACGGTTCACCGTTTGGACAAAGCGACAAGTGGAATATTATGTTTTGCTAAAAATGAAGTTGCTCACAAGCATTTGAGCAAACAATTTCAAGAACGGACGGTCGAAAAAATCTACTATGCCTTAGTCGATGGGATTTTAACGCCCGCCGAAGGAGAAATCGATCAAGCAATAGCCCCGCATCCTGCTCGACCTGGGAAAATGATGGTTTCTAACAAAGGAAAAAAATCACTGACGACCTACAAAGTAGCCGAACAATTTCAGACCGTAGCCTTAGTCGAGGCAAATATTAAGACTGGACGTACGCACCAGATTAGAGTCCACTTCGAATCTATTGGATTTCCGTTATCGGTCGATGCGATGTATGGCAACCGAACGGAGTTTAAATTGTCAGAAATTAAACGGAAAAAGTTCAAATTAGGCAAAGGCCAAGAAGAAAGACCTTTGATGACCCGCACCACTTTACACGCTTTTCGACTAGAATTAGACCAACCAACTACCCTAAAGCGGTTAAATTTTGAAGCACCACTACCAAAAGATTTCAGTGCCGTGTTAAAACAGTTGCGAAAATGGCATAAATAGTGTAAATTTAATTATATAAAAAATAAAAATTCTAATTCCTCTATTTTCCTCCCTTTATTTTTTTGTTAAAAAGGTAAGTTCAATACATATTAATGTTGATTAGTCGTTATAAGAAAACTATTCCGAAGATCGCATTGTTCCTAGAGTCTACTGAGAAATTACCTTTTGCATATCCTCTATTTAACGAAAACTTCCTCCAACAAAAACTACTATTGTAAAGCAGATTTTGAACTGCATTGTATTCATTACTGTGGAATGGATAGTTAATCCACTTGTTATTTTGGCGGATTAACCATCTAGATTACTAAGAAATTAACCCCAACGTGTTATGAGAAGATTAAATTTATTTTTTGGATTAATATTAGGATTAGCCCTCTTTCAAAGTTGTAAAACAACGGAGTCAACCATCTTAACTGAACCAATTCGGGGCACCGCCACCTTTGATTATTGGATACACAGCCCAATGCATCCTGACAATAATCAAGCAGTAACTTTCAAGACGAAAGTGGCTGATGATGAAGGAATCGTGAAGGTAGAATTGATGGTGTATGAATTTGAATTGTACGAAAATGAAAAGGGACAACCTTCTAAAAAACGCAGACTAGGTGGTCAGTGGGGCTTAGTCTATGATTGGGAATATGATGGTACAGAGACATCCGCAGATGTCAAATTTACCTTTGCCCGAGGATTTCGACCTTTTACTAATGTAGAATATTTTTTTAAAGTCTATAATACCAAAGGGGAAGTATCAGAAAGATTGGCATTGTTTGATGCAGGAGATGCCAAATGGCCATTAGACAAAATCACCTTGTACGCTACTACTAGGACGCCACTATCAAGTTCAATCAACCTTTGTTTGTTGCCAGATACAGATTATGATAACAACTATCGAGATTTCTTGGAGGATATGGAAAAATTAGTATTTGATGGTTTTCATAACAATAATAAAGTAAAAGATTACAAAGAAAATTGGCAATTTTATTATACCCAACAGTCAGCAAATGGCTATCACATCTCTAAGAATTTTTACGAAGAAGACGCTTTTCCAAATTTTATAAAAGACGGAAGTATCCAGGGAATGGATGCCTTTGGTCTAATGCACAAAAAGCCCTATAGTGATGGTGCTTATCTAAAAAATAATATCCACTTTTTAGCTTATAATATTTTTACGGCAGAGAGTTATAACTTCGGTACAGCGATCCACGAATCAGCTCATGCTATTTTCAATTTGAGTGATGAATACGACCTTTGTGCATGCTTTGAACATCCAGACGGAGCGAATATGTTTTCTTCTCTAAAAGGATGTCAAGTCTTCAATGAGGCGAATGGTTTTCCAATCAGTGATTGTACACCATTGGAACACTTAAACGGAAAAAATTGGTATATGTCCGAACCTTCGGCTTTATTTCAAACAAAGGAGCAATGCCAAGCTTTTAATGCTGAAAATGGTTATGAAAATGGTATTTGTGAAAGGTTTAAAGATCACGACGGTTCGATTTATTTTCGAGCATTGGATGGCTTGTGTATTATGCAAGATGACGGTGATGCCGTAGTTCGAGATTTTAAGCGAACTTGTTCACGGGTGATTGACAATTACTACGAAAGATTAAGTGGGTTTGAAGAACCAGCATTGACGGCAGGTATTGAAGAGATCGATAATATCTATGGGTACAAACCAGTCGTTTTAATGGAGATGATTCATCAAAAAGAAAAATTAGCTTTTAAAGTAAGAGGGGTACAGCAAGGCATACCAAAAAAGAATTTGCTCAACCGAGATGCCATTCAATTGGACTTTCTACGATCTTCTGGTGATAAATTTAGTATAGCTTTACCTAATCCAGAACATCTACATATCCATAAAGATGGGGGCGAAGATGAGATGATGGATGTACCCAATGCCAATTATATTTTTTCTATTCCATATAATGAAGACCTAGAAACGATGATTTGTGCTCAGCAAATGGAATTGAGAGAAGGATTGACCGCTAAGGGTATCGAAGAACCTATAATGGAGATAACTCGCATGGATCTAGTACAACCTTTAAAAGAGGCGTCCAATGTGATGAGTCGAAAGTAAGTACCGGCGAATTCAGTCGCCGTTTACAGCTACAGAATCCAATAAAATCAAGCATTTAAATTTTTTTTTAATAAAAAATAGCATCAAAAACTAAGTTATTTTTCACTTTTAAATATCTTATGAGGATGTAAGTGATTAGTAATCAATTAATTAATAATTAATAATCAATAATTAAATTTTCACAATAAGCTATTTTTGTATTTTAAATAGGCTTGCTTTGCCCGTATCTTTGTAGTGTGTTAAGTAATTAACGCAAAAGCTAATAAAAGATTAGCTTAATAATTTTAGGATATGTTCATGGGAACCGAATTTTGGCAAGGCACTCTTTAGTGG
>CALDTJ010000119.1 GCA_937924145.1 uncultured Saprospiraceae bacterium | reverse complement strand
ATACTAATTTCTTCCTTACATTCTCTGATTAAAGTGGTTTTGATATACTCGGTATCTTCGACGGTTCCACCAGGTAAAGTAAATTTACCACCGTTTTCACTAGTTTGAGCTAGTAAAAGCACCTTTCCCGATTGTTCGAGCAGCAACCTTGCTTTTATTATGATATTTTTCATCGAAAAGTATATCTAGAATTGACTATAATTGCCTGCAAAGTACTTGATTATTGGAATAAAGAAAAATTATTCCTTCAATTGTAATACTTTTCAGAAAGGAGCGAATAATCGCTTGTCTTCCCTTATTAATTTTTATTTTTGTAAAATAATTTTGAAATCTTATAAAAAACATAAAATCGTTTAGAAAATTGGATACTTACTATTATAGCCCTATCTTTTCGAAAATCTAGAATAGTATTTTTAGTGAAAAGTGAAAAGTTAACGAAATTGGCAACGTTAATTTATTGATATTGAGAAAAATACAAATATGGTTTAGGTAGATATGATTTTAAGATAAGTATTTTCATAAATTGAGATACTCACAGCAAAAAAGATAATATGACAACAGTAAGCACAAGAAAACCTGCTCCAGCCATTGTTGATAGTGTTCTAAGAACCATTGGAAATACACCAATGGTAAGGATAAAACACGCACAAGGAGCAGTCAAGGCGGAGATTTTGGGTAAAGTGGAAGGTTTCAATCCTGGTCACTCTGCAAAAGATAGAGTAGCACTTTACATGGTTGAGAAAGCCGAAAAATTAGGAAAAATCAAGGAAGGAGCAACCATTATAGAAGCGACTAGTGGCAACACAGGGTTTAGTTTAGCAATGGTTTGTTTGTTAAAAGGATATAAATGCGTCTTGACGGTAAGTAGTAAGGCGTCGGATGAAAAACTGCGATTACTGCAATCTATGGGAGCGGAGGTTTTCATTTGTCCTTCTAGTGCGAAGGCGGATGATCCAGATTCTTATTACTCGGTAGCCAAGCAATTACATGCTGAAATTCCAAATTCTTATTATTTGAATCAGAATTTTGATGAGGCCAATATTGAGGCACATTATTATTCTACTGGCCCAGAAATTTGGGAACAAACAAAGGGTAGAATTACTCATTTTGTTTGTTGTGTTGGAACAGGTGGGACTATTTCTGGAACTTCTCGCTTCTTAAAGGAGATGAACCCTGATATTCAAATTATCGGTGTCGATGCTTATGGGTCTGTCCTTAAACGGTACTGGGAAACAGGCGAATTTGACGAAAAAGAGGCTTATTCTTATAAGGTAGAAGGACTTGGAAAAACGATTATTCCTGGAAATGTAGATTTTGAACTATTTGATCGAATGATTAAAGTTCATGATAAAGATAGTGCCATTAGAGCGAGAGATTTAGCACAAAAAGATGGCTTATTTGTTGGATATTCTGCGGGTGCAGCTATGCAAGCAGTCCATAAACTAAAGCGAGAATTAAAAGAAGATGATGTGGTAGTGGTGCTATTTTCGGATCATGGTAGTCGATATTTAGGAAAAATATATAGTGATGATTGGATGAGAGATATGAACTTCTTGAAAGACAAAAAAGAGGAATCTTATAACTCCTATTTATACAGAAAATATAAAGTTCGTTACAAGCGAATTTATAATAAGGTCAATTACTATATCAATTCTTCCTTAGGTATGTAAAACAGCGAGTAGTCAATAAGTCATCTCAATTATCTCAAATGCCTTATTGACTACTCAATTTTCCACTTGACAATCAACTCAAAAAAAGCTAACTTAGTAACGAAGTAAGCTGAGGTAAGGTAAATTAATAGTTAATTAAAATATAAAATTGGAACTTATAGATAGACAATTTTGTATAAAGTAGGGGCGAATTCATTCGGCCTAATCCTTTTGAGGATTTAGGTAACAATGTACTTAGGATCGTTCAAAACAACTTATTTTTTAAATGATCCTCAGCCAAATTATTAAACACAAAAAAATAAAAATCTATTGAGTGAAATTATTTTAACCATAGACGATGTTGATTTAGTGGCCTTATATGGAGAAGGCAATTCCAAATTGAATTTAGTAAGAAAAGCATTTCCAGATATAATAATAACCTCTAGAGGCAATAATGTAAAGCTATCAGGCGCAAAGAAGCATACACAAAAAGCAAAATCTAAGTTGGAGGCGATGGTTCGCATGTTAAGGGATAATCAGGAGCTCACCACTCACACCGTAACAGATTTGTTGAACGGCGGAAATCCTTATGAGGTAAGACTTGGTAATGGGCCAGCGAATGCTACAATTGTGCATGGTAGAAATGGCAAACCGATTAAAGCCAAAACGCATAACCAACGCAAATTGGTAGAGGCGGCGGAAAAGAATGATGTGGTATTTGCCGTAGGACCAGCGGGAACAGGAAAGACTTATACCGCAGTAGCCTTAGCGGTTCGTGCTTTGAAAAATAAAATTGTCAAAAAGATTGTCTTAACTCGTCCAGCTGTAGAGGCGGGAGAGAGTTTAGGTTTTTTGCCAGGTGATTTGAAAGAAAAAATCGATCCTTATTTACGGCCATTGTATGACGGCTTAGAAGATATGTTTCCAGCAGAAAAATTAAAGTTTTTTATGGAAAATGGAGTGATTGAAATTGCTCCTTTAGCCTTCATGAGAGGTCGA
>CALDTJ010000118.1 GCA_937924145.1 uncultured Saprospiraceae bacterium | reverse complement strand
AAGATTAATATTATTAAGACTAGTTTTGTCAACATCTAAATCTGTTGTCCTTCATTAATCCGTTGTATATTTTTATTATACAACGGATTAATGAAGGACAACTGATCCAAGCGTTGACATATTTCTTCTTTATAATATCCATTTTTTATCTGATTATCTATATGTGCCTATGTGGTAATTTTGAACTTCAGTTCCTCTAACTTCCTCCAAAATCCCTATCTTAGCGGTTACACATAATTTAATAAAGACTATGGAAGAAAAATACCGCATTTTATATGTGGACGATGAAAAAGATAATTTAACCGCCTTTAAAGCAGTTTTGCGGAGGTACTATGACATTCTGATTGCTCAAAGTGGGGAAGAGGCGTTAAAAATTTTGGAAGAGCAAGCCGTAGATTTGGTCATCAGTGACCAACGGATGCCCAAAATGACTGGTGTAGAGTTGTTTGAACAAGTTAGTGTGAAGTATCCCGATATTATTCGAATGGTATTGACGGGATACAGTGATATGCAGTCGATTATTGATGCTATCAACAAAGGAAAGGTTAATCATTTTATTACCAAACCTTGGAATGTTGAAGAGCTTCGATTGGTTTTGGATAAGGCTTTGGAAACTTATGTATTGCGAGTTAGAAACAAGGCTTTAGAGCAAGAAAATAGTCAGTTGATGGTGAAGACGGCGAGGATGGAGAAAGAACATATATTGTCGCAATACGAAATTCTGAAAAATCAAATTAACCCTCATTTCCTGTTTAACAGTATGAATATTTTATCGTCTCTGATTCCCAGAAATCCTCAGACAGCGGTGAAATTTACAAAACAGTTTTCTAAAGTTTTTCGGACTTTATTAGAAATGAATGAGGAGTTGACCATTCCTCTGGAACAAGAACTAGATTTTATAAAATCGTATTTGTTTTTACAAAAAATGAGATTCGATAAGAGTTTACAAATCCAAGTTCGAATTGCTAAGAGTAAACTAGACTTACAATTGCCACCTTTTGGGATGCAATTACTGATTGAAAATGCCATTAAGCATAATATTATTTCAGAGGAAATGCCTTTGAAAATTACGATTTCTAATGAGGGAGACTACTTAAAGGTGTCCAATAATTTGCAACTTAGAGGAGGAAATACGGCTTCTACTGGTATTGGCTTGAAAAATTTAAAGGCTCGCTACAAAATGCTGACCGATACCCCTATTTTATTAGAAAATGATGGACAAAATTATACGGCTAAGATTCCATTGATTTAGACTGAATTTTGGGGATAATTCTTTACTATTCAGTGATAAAAAGTCTATTTTTAAACAAATACCGTTTAAAATCTGATTTATACTTTTTTTGCAATAAATTTGCGGAACTTTGAAAAGTTGAGTAGCTTGTGATAAATAAGCAGACTAAACGTCTATGACAAAACAATTACACACATGATTAAAGCAGTTATTGTAGAAGATCAACTGGATGGATTAAACAATCTTAAAAATATTCTAAAGGCGAACTCTCCCGATATTAAAGTGGTTGGTGAAGCGAGTAATGTAGCAGAGGCAGTAAAGGTTTTTACCAATCCTAATTTACAACCTGATGTGGCTTTCCTTGATATTCATCTAAAAGATGGACTTGTTTTTGAGGCTTTGAATCAATTACCTGCCATTAACTTTGAGATTATTTTTGTTACAGCTTACGAAAAATATGCTATCAAAGCTTGTCAATATGCTTCTATTGGTTTTGTGATGAAACCCATCGACGCAGATGAATTAGCAGATGCCGTAAAGCGTATTCCTAAAGGTAATGGCGAAGTGGCAAAACGATATGATCTGTTCTCCAAGGTATACAATAATCCAAATGCTTTTGAAAAATTAAGTATCTCTGCTGTGGATGGCATCTATTTTGTCCATATTCGCGATGTTTTACGATTAGAAGCAGAAGATAATTATACGCATATTTACCTCAAAAATGGCACTAAGATTACCGCTTCCAAAACCATCAAATGGTACGAAGAATTGTTAGAACCAATGAATTTTTATAGAGTACACAAGCGGCACGTCATTAACTTGAACTATATGCAAAAATTTGTAAAAGGAGATGGAGGGTATTTAGTGATGGATGATGGAATGAATATTGAAGTTTCTCGTCGTCGTCGTCCTGCTTTTATGGAGCAAATGCGGAAATTGCAAGAAGGAATTTAGATTGTCCGTTTCTTCAGTAGTTTATGAATTTTATTGGTGTTTTTGGCGATTGAAATCGCCTATACTACTGGTTTAAACCTTAAACAACTGACAGTTTTCTGGTTTTATTCAGTTGATTATCAAAGAGATAAACCAACTGCATACTTTCAACTGTTTACTGCCTACTGTTCTACATCCAACTTCGCCTATCTACTTCCACTTTATATAAGACATAATTGGTGATTTCTTGCGCTCTTTCAAGAGAGATGTAAGGAATCCTTACCGTTCCTGCCGCAGTGTAAAAATACAAATCAGCTAGTTTATTTTTTCTTTGATAATAACTTTGACGAGTTTTAACTGCTTGAATTTTATACCATTTTAATAAAGTAAAATGCGTACCTAATATACCATTCTCCGTCAGAATCCCTTCTTCATTCAGGTGATATTTCCAATTTTTGTGGTAGATTCTACTTGTAAAAAAGATCAAGGCTATCCATAAAATAGCTCCTGCTGCAATGAAGATGGAGCTTTGCAAATAAGCATTGAGTAAAATGATTAAGGCAGGAATACCACCTAAATATAAAACCCGTCTATTGATAACTAAAGAACTAATAGGATGCGTCGTATAATTCAAATACTTCTCATCAGGAAAATAGGTATTTCTTACGGTATTAATTTGAGTTTCATAACACCCTGGAACACTGATGGCTTGACTAGTATTTATAGCCGCACTAGAGGCTTGAAATAGACTTAATCGGAAAATGCCAAATATTCTTTTAAGAATGGAATCTTCCCATCTTACTAATTGGATTTTATTAATATTGGCGGATGCTTCTCTCTTGGTAAATAAGCCAGAAACGACCTTGAAACCTATCTTTGTGCGTGAAAATTTTAGGCCAAAGTGCTGGAATACAGTCATTACGAGTGAGATCAAAATAGAAAATAGAATGAGTGCTAGAATAAGGTAAGTCCATAAAGAAATAACGGTTCCTAATCCCAAATCTTTCTCTACATATTCTAACGGGTTTTCCCCTGGTCGATAGTCTGGGAAAAAATCCTCCACAGATTGCCAAATCCAAAAACTAAACCCAAAAATAATTCCTAGCCCTCTAAAATGGTTTTGACTGATACCGACCTTCAACAAATCAGTTGTGGTCAATTCCATTAACAAATCTGATTTTTCTTCCTCATAGGTAGCTGGTACGACTTCCTCAGATTCAGCCGTCTGTGTTTTGGCTTTCTCCGACATAATGAAGGATCGAATCGCTTCTGCTTGCTCCCGTTTGATGGCTTGAATGGAAATTTCCTTTTGGTTAGAACCAGCGGAATCTACTTCCAAACTGACGACATTAAATGCTTGATGGATTAGATTCTGTTCGAAATTGATGGTTTGAATTCTATCAAATGGGATATTGATTTTCGTTTTTTTCAATAGCCCTTTTTCTATAATCAATTCATCATCTTTGATATAGTAGTAAAACTTAAAATAGGCGATAATCGATCCTATTGCTGATAGTCCCCCTACAAAAAATAGTATTTTGGTTAAATAAGGATCTTCTGCACTTGTGCTACTTTTTGCTTGAAAATCGAAATTATTCAGAATGACCACTAATAAAATCGGCCAAAACTGACGCACAATCTGTTCTATCAGTTTTTGAATAATCAAAAATATGGCGATAGGAGATTGCCGCTTCGGTGTGCTGAAATTATATTGATGTGGGTGGTTATCCATTAATTTATAAGTCTATACTTACTTTATTAGTTGCTTTAAAAGTCGCTCTTAGAATTGTCGATTATGCCATTTTGCTTTTCAACTATGTCTTCTATATCGGTGGTATTAATCTCGTCAACTTCTAAAGTTTCTGTTTCCGTCGGCCCTTCCTCAATCACTTCATTGACTTCATTTTCAATTGCTAAATCTGTTTTATTGATAATAAATTCTTTGATTCTTTGTGCGGTGTCATCTTTTAGACCTGGGATGGCTAAATCACTATTACTACCGCCCGCAGTGAAAATCTGCAAGGTGTGCAAATCGAACATTCGTTGTATTAGACCTTGGCTTACTTCACAATGTTGAACTCGATTAAAAGGAATCGTGGTAACCGTTTTGAAAATTACGCCTTTTCTGTGGATTAAATCTTTATCCCGTAGTCGATAGCCTCTGATTTTATAACCCATGGTAGTTAATATAAAAGAAGTCAAAGCCCACAAAATCCAAAAGCCAACTAGCCCCCAAAAAAGTTTAGGAGTATCCGAAATATCTGTTAGTAAATAGGCTCCGATAATAACAAAACCTACTATAAGAAAGAATATAAAGCTACCAATATACCTGACCACCAGATAGTTACTGTCTAGTTTTGTGAATTCTCCTGATTCTACTTTGGGTAAAGAATCAATATCTATTTCGTGATTTTCGAAAAGCATTTAGTGTGATTAAGTTTATGTTGGGTTAGCAGTCTTTTTATTCCATAAATTCACAAGAATTTATTGATTAAAAACTGCTAACCTAACTTCTCGTGCCTTTTATCAAGAGCCATATAGTAAAAATGAGAACGTCGATAAATAGTTCAAATTTAAGTGGAAATGCCGATCCTAACGTGTCTGACACCTGCCTACTGCAGGTAGGCTTTCAAAGTGTTTGACACGTATAAAGTAGAAAATTTAGCAGCAAAAAAATAATCGCAGAATTGAGTTAGGTTAGCTATTTTTCAAACCTTATTTTCACAAGAAAATAAGGTTTGAAAAAGATAGCTAACCCAACGGGCTACTCTTCAAATAAACTAGCATCCAATCCTGGAATAATTTTTAAAGCATTTTTATAATATACTTTTTTCAAAATATCATCAGGTAAATTTAAGCCATACATTCTCCAATAAGCATGGTACTTTTTGTAGTACGGAAAATATTCATCAGCCGTTTCTAGCACACGGAAATAGGTTGGAAATTCTTCTGGTTTGTAAGAATCTTTTCCAAACAAAATTCGATCTTGGTGTTTTTCAAAAAACCAATTAGCCATACGTGGCTGCCTTCCTAATTCTGCAATCACGGCACCAATTCCGACATACATATTTGGCATCGCTTCCAATAGGGTTGATAAATAGGCTAAATCGTTTGGATACCAACCCATGTGCGCAGCTATAAACGTAGTATTTGGATGCTTCTTGAAAATATTATGCTGTTCGCTAATGATCTGTTCGAAAGTGAACTTTGCTGGATCTCTTTTTCTACCTGGGCGTAGTTTTAATTCTAACCAGCGCTCATTTTTTTCATCGTGAGGTTTCCAAAAAGAAGAAGGATCGGCAGAGTGAATTAAAACTGGAATACCCAATTCCCCACATTTTGCCCAAACTGGATCTATCCTAGGGTCATCAATTCGAATTCGATTATCAGAAGAGTCTCTATTGGTCATTCCCTGACTTTTATAGATTTTTAGCCCTCTTGCTCCAGCAGCTACATCAAATTCCAGTTGTTTGACGGTGTTTTCTGTCCATTCTGGATCATCAATGCTACGTAATTCTATATTAGTGAAAACGATGAATCGATCTTTGTCAGGATGTGTGTTGACAATGTCCATCATCGCTTGTAATCGCTTTCCACCACGACCGCTCAAATTGACCATTGCTCCCATGTTTAATTCATCCATCTCGGCAAATAATTTATCAAAGTAAGTCGAATCATTGATTCTCCAATGATGGCTGTGGATGTCCAAAAACCGAAATTTAGCCTTCGTTACCGGATTTTCTGGTACAACTAGGGTAGAGGTTGGATCATACTTTTCAAAATCCATCACTAATGAAGAATCAATTGGCTGGCGTTGACCAAAAACAGCAATTGAAATAAAGAGCAACAAAAAAGCGTAATAATATTTATTCATTATAAGGTTATTAATTTATCTAGACTGAATGTGAAATGTTCTAAATAACATTTATGGCGTAAATTACGATATAATTTAAAATTAAGGAAAATTCAAAAATAAGATTAAAGCATGTACGAAGTTTTTAGAGGATGCAGGTTAGGTCTTTGAGAAAGCAAAAATTAAAGTGTTTTCGCTAAAAATTACCCATAAATTTGAGAAAAATCCTCCAAAATGTTCAATTCTTTCTCATTTTTAGAGAAGTCTCTTCAAATTTTGAGACTTCGTACAGCCCTTAATAAGATTCTAAACATAGATTCGGACTGTTCTATACCTGACAAAAATAAATAACCTTCTATCGACCTAAATTGTTATACATTCGTTAATAATATTACAAATCATTTCCTTTTTATAATAAAGGAGAGATATTTGAGCTTATATTACTAGTTGCTGGTTGCTAGTTACTGGTTGCGCTCGAAACCAGCAACTAGCAACCAGCAACCAGCATTTCTTTCAACAAACAAATCGACAATGATTAAAAAATACTTTTCGATTCTTATTGCTTTAGCATTTTTTAGTACTTCTATTTTTGCCCAAGCAGGATATAATATTGAAGTAGAATTAGCCAATTACGACCAAGAAAAGCTAATGCTTGGTTATCATTATGGAGATAAGCAATATATCAAAGATTCTGTGAGGATAAATGGTGAAGGAAAATTTGTCTTTTCTGGGGAGGAGGATTTAGAGGCAGGTATTTATTTAATGGTCATGCCACCAGACAATCAGTATTTTCAAATTTTGATTAATAAAGGGGAACAACGATTTTCTGTAAGTACAGATGCGAAAGCGCCTAATCAGTATATGAAAATTACGGGTAGCCCTGATAATAAGTTGTTCTATGATTTTATGACCTTTTTAGGAGATCAACGACCGAAGGCAGAGGCGATTAAAAAGGATATGGAAGCTGCTAATCCCGCTGATAAACCTAAGTTTCAAGCTAAATTAGAGCAGATTAACAAAGATGTAGATACTTACCGCTCTAATTTATTTGCTGATAACCCTAATTCCTTGACTACAGCTTTAGTAAAATCGGGTGTTGAACCTCAAGTACCTACGTTTGAAGGGCCAGAAAAAGAGGTGCAACTGAAGAGATACCAATATTATAAAAAGCATTATTTTGATAATATCAATTTGGCGGATGAGCGACTAGTCAGAAGTCCTGTCTTGTTTCCTAAAATTGATTATTACGTGAATAAATTGACGGTGCAATCACCAGATTCGATTAGCAAATCACTTGATTATATCTTGGAAAAAGTGAAGCCAGCAGAAGATACTTATAAGTATTATTTGGTTCATTTTTTAAATACTTATGCGGCCTCTAAAATTGTTGGAATGGATGGTGTATATGTACATCTAGCAGAGAACTATTACGGTAAAGGACTTGCTCCTTGGACCGAAGAAGAACAGTTGAAAAAAATCACAGATAATGCGAAATCTCTAAAGCCCATTTTAATAGGTAAAACTGCACCAGATATCAAGATGTATGAGATAGATATTGAAGGGACGATTGCCGCTGAAAATGACGAAGATGAGTATAAAAGATGGAGAGCTAAAAGAGAGTTGACTTTGCACGGAGTTGATGCACCCTACACTGTTTTATTTGTATGGGATCCTGACTGTGGGCATTGTAAAAAATCTATGCCGAAGATGTTAGAGTTCTACGAAAACTTTAAGAATAAAGGGGTAGAGGTCTTTGCAGTTTGTACCAAAACTTACGACGAAATGCCTGCTTGTGCTAAGACAATGAAAGAGAAGGGGATGGTGAACTGGATTAATGCCATTGACCCCTTCATCAAGTCTAAGTACAAAATGCTTTACGATATTAAGTCTACACCTCAGATATTTATTTTAGACGAAAATAAAGAGATTATTTCTAAGAAGATTGGAGCGGAGCAACTAAGTGATGTTATGACACGAATTTTGGAAATGAAGGCTAACAAAGGAGAAAAGGTAGGAAATTCGAAATAAGAATTATAATTTTTTATAAAATAAATTTTTTTCTAAAGTATAAAAATCTGCAAATGAATCAGTTTCGTTTGCAGATTTTTATTTATATTAAAATATAAAATATAAATTTATCAAAACATTTTTTTTTCCTGCTAGAATCAGCTAAATTTACGCCCTGTATTTAATCAATTTAATATTTTTATAGAGAGGTCATTATTCTTAGTCTATTTTCAGTTGATTATGATTTTGCCCTGTCACTTATTTTATTGAAAGATTAAATTTTCAGTACTCATTTATTTAACAAAATTCAACCTGTTTTACGGGACAAACGAAATTTCGTATGAAAAAACTAATTCAGTTAACTTTCATCTTCTCTCTACTTTCAGTGACTGTTGCATTTGCACAGCCATCTAATGTAAATGGAGAAGCAGGAAAGTGCTATGCTAAGTGTTTAATTCCAGATGAATATAGCACAGACACTGAGCAAATTCAAACAAAGGCTGCTTACACAAGAACTGACATTGCTAAGCCAAAATTAGCGACTGTTAGAAGATCTGTTATGGTAGCTGCTCCAAGTACTAGAATTGTAGAACGCCCAGCGGAGTATACTACTACTACTGAGCAAGTTCTAGTGAAGGAAGAAAGTAAGCGTATGGTAGCTGTACCTGCGACTTATGAGACATATACAGAGCAAGTGGAGATTTCTCCAGCCTCTAAAAAAATTATTCCTATTCCTGGTGAAATGGTGACTATTTCTGATGACCAGATTTACATGGGAAGTACAGATGGTACTAGTGCTGCTAAAGGTGCTAATCCTAGTGCGTATGATCCTTCTTCTGCAGCAGCAGTTGGTGCTGCTTTGGCAGCTGATGGTGATGAAAGTGGAGTAGGAGCTGCTGGGTCAGGTGCTGGTAGTGGTGCTGGATCAGGCGCTGGTGCTGGTGCAAGAGCCGCTAATGCAAGAATTGCTGGTAGTACTGCTGAAGGTGACTTAGCAATGACTGGTTCTATCATGCCTTACTACACAAGTGTTGCATCTGTTGAATTAGAGCGTATCCCAATGCAATATGAAACAACTACTGAAAGAGTAGAAGTTTCTCCTGCATCTACAAAATGGGTTAAGCGTAGAGCTGACAGAAACTGTTTATCTGCTAACCCAGATGATTGTTTAGTTTGGTGTTTAGTAGAAGTTCCTGCTGAATATAAGACAGTTACAAAAACAGCTCCTGCTGGTTGTGCTGAAGGATATACTAGAAGTTCTTCTACAAGAGCTGACGGAAGAGAAGAATGTGTAAGAGTAAGACAAGTTGCTGCTCAGTACGGTCAAAGAAAGATCGTTAAGGCTGCTCCATCCTACAGAGAGGAGGTAATTCCTGCTCAATATGCTACTGTTACTAAGCAAAGAGTAGTTACGCCTGCTACTGTAAGAGAAGAAGTTATTCCTGCTGAATACAAGACGGTAACTAAAAAAGTATTGAGCAAGCCTGCTAGCTACGATAGAGTTGCTGTTCCAGGTGAATATAAGACTTCTTCTTATTCTGCTAGAACTGGTTTAAATTTAAAGCCAGGTTACAGATGGACAACTAATGGTTTGGTTTATAACCCAGCTTATGATTCAAATGCTCCAGGATACAGTGGTTCTCCAATGCCAAGCGGTGCTGGTGCTGGTGCTGACGGATCTGGTGGTGCAGTTGGCGACATGGTTGCTGGTGATGTACCTGCTGATGCTAACAGTGCTGATGTATATGCTAATTGGAATTCTGCTGGATGTCCTGCAGGTTACCAATACAACGCTGACTCTGGTGTTTGTTCTCGTTCAGTTGATGTACCTGCTGAGTATGCTACAGTTACTAAGCGTTCTGTAAGTAGAAAAGGTGGTTTCTCTGAGTGGAGAGAAGTAGTTTGTGCAAACAAAATTACTGCATCTTTGAACCAACAAATCCAAAGAGCATTAAGAGATAGAGGTTACGATCCAGGACCAATTGACAACGTAATTGGTACTAAGACTAAGGCTGCTTTAGTTAAATTCCAAAAAGACAACGGTTTACCAGTTGGTAATTTGGATATGCAAACTATGAAGGCATTAGGCGTAAATCAGTAAAGTAAAGGCGACTTCAGTCGCCCTAGGTAAGATATTACCTAATAAATAATATCATAGGCGATTAAAGTCGCCTTTACTAAAGGTTTTAAAGAACTATTAATCGTAGTTTTTTAAAACCTTTTTTATTTTTGGTAGTACTGTATTCAGATTACTCATACGCTCACTACTATATTCCCCCTAGAAACGACTCTGCCATGTTTGCTCTTCGACTTTATCTTACTCTATTTTTTTTACTAATTTATTTTTCCCTTTCTGCTCAAATTGTCAATATAGAAGATAAAAGAAGTACCTTCAAAGATAGTGTTCAGTGGGTCGAACAGTTGGAACTAGGTTTTAATTTGACAAAAAATAAGACAGCCGTTTTTTCTGTAAATGGTAAAGCGCAAATAGAATTTAGCTACTACGATAAGTTATTGATTAGTATAACAAATTTCAATTTTGTAAAAGCAGGAGATCAGAACTTTATCAATGAAGGTTTTCAACATCTCCGATACAATTCTAAATTGAAAAAATGGTTGACCTTTGAGTTATTTGGGCAAGTCCAATATAATGAAAGGGCTAATATTGCTATTCGAGCATTAGGAGGAACAGGTTTTCGTTATCAAATTCTTAAAAACAAGGACAAAAAGGATAAGATTTTTCTAGGTACGAGTTATATGTATGAATTTGAAGAAGAATCTACGGAGGATATTAGACATAATAATCACCGACTGAACACTTATTTGTCCCTCTCTTGGCATCCGCAGCCTAATATAAAAATTGCTTCTACTAGTTATTACCAGCCTTTATTTGATAATTTAAAAGATTATCGGCTATCTTCGCAAACGGCAGTTATCTTTGCCTTTTCTAAAAGATTAGATTTCAAAACGACCTTTTCTATTATTTATGATAGTCGAGCAGCAGTTGGCGCTCCTAAAACTATTTATCGGTTTTTGAATAGTTTGCGGTATCGGTTTTAGACGTGAGAATGTGAGACGTGAGAGGGGTGAGAAGTGAGAGGGTGAGAAGTGAGAACTTCGCTAACATCTAGCTTAGAAAAAATGCTACTGCTCGGTCAACATCAAGTAAAGAAAACTATTGTGAACTATGTGCTTTTACTATGTGACTATGTTGTAATCAGCGTCTAATTTGAACTTCAGTTCCTTATGACTATGTGGTAATGCAAGTATAGTTTTGAACTTCAGTTGAAAAACTTTTGTAAAATCAAGAACATGAAAAATATATTAAAATACTTTGGTTATTTCCTCGCCTTAATTCTAGTCGTTGTTATTGGCTTTCTTGCCTTAAATTATCATTCAGACATTCCAGTTGAGGTATTGAAAGAAAAATATACGGACGAACGATCGAAGTATATTGAAGTCGATGGGATGAATGTGCATTATCAAAGAGTAGGGCAGGGACATCCACTGGTACTGCTGCATGGATTTAGCGGACAGGTCTGGAACTGGCGGAATTGGCTACCTCACCTACAAGCTGACTTTGAGGTAATTGCTATGGATTTGCCTGGTTTTGGTTTAACTGGGCCACATCCCAAAGGGATTTATTCTACCGATATGAGTATTGACTTTTTGGACAAATTCTTAACTAAAATTGGCGTTGATACTTTTCATTTGGCTGGAAATTCAATGGGGGGTGGGATCGCTTGGCAATATACTTTGGAACACCCTGATAAAGTGAAAAAATTAATCTTGATCGATGCTAGTGGTTATCCTAAAAAAAGTAGTAAAACGATTGCAGGATTTAAAGTCTTACAATACCCAATTTTTAATCCATTGATTACTAAGATTACTCCTCGTTCTATTATCAAAAAATCATTGGAAGGGACGTATGTAGATCAATCGTTTGCCGCTGAAAAAGAAGTGGATTTATATATGGATATGATTAGGAGAGCAGGAAATCGACAAGTGCTGATTGATCGAATGAAGACGCCAAGAACTAGCAAAACGCATTTGATTAAAAATATTAAAAATCCAACATTGATTATGTGGGGCGATAAGGATATTATTATTCCTGTTGACAATGCTTATAAATTTGAAAAAGACATTGCTGGTTCAGAGGTAATTATTTATGAAAATGTGGGGCACTTGCCTATGGATGAAGTTGGGGAGCAGTCAGCCGCTGACGCTAAGCGTTTTTTGAAAAAAAAGTAGTTATAAAGCTGCCAGCACTCCGAGTGCTGGCAGCTTTATAATTACTTTTTTAATACTCAAATTCCATTTGTTCGTAAGGGAAACCAAATAAACATTTTTCTCGAATCAACCTTGCTACCTTTTTAGGCACTAATTGCTCCCATCCTTTTTCATCTTCTCGAATCATTTGGAGCACCTGTTGAGAGAAAATATGTAGCACTTCTTCTTTGAATCCCTGAATATCAACGATTTGTCCGCTACCTAAAAGATGCTGGTAAACA
>CALDTJ010000117.1 GCA_937924145.1 uncultured Saprospiraceae bacterium | reverse complement strand
GCGAGGTTATTTTGTTCTCAGCTTTTGCCAAAAATTCTTTTCATAGCAGGGCTACGGAAATAATTTTTGGTAGAAAATGAGGGCAAAAGAAACCGTCCAAACCAGCCCGCTGACGCAGTCGGGCGGGTGGCGGAGTTATTGTTTTGCCGTTACTTAACTGGTTTTTGAAAAATATCTTTTACAGAGATTTTAAATTTGGGTAAGACTGGTGCTACTGAACATATATCATTTCCAGTACACAAAATTGATTCTTTATCTCTAGTAATTTGCACCTACAGCTTGAGTCTAAAGTTTTAGTTCCTAATGTTTTATAAACTTTATGACCTTAGTAGTTAATCAAGTTAATGCTGTCGGGTAGCATGTCATACGTAACAGCCAAAACTTGTCCCGATAGCTATGCGGATATTTATCAATTTTTACCTGATGCTCTATTTAGGCGGGCGGGTTTTCCCATGTACTCATTAGCAAAAATTATTTTTGTAGGGTAGGGTAAGAAAGAGACATTGAGAAAACAATGATTTTACAAATTTCTTTGTTTAAAATACAGTTTCCGATTAGTCAAATCAACAGCACAAAGATTGCCAAATCCTTGATAATTAAAAATACAGCCCGCATCAATATCTAAGTATTGCAGATACTCCAATTTATCCAACATCAGCTCAATTTCTGGTTTGCTAGTTGGTGTATGTCCATGCACAATGATTCGATTTTTCAGCCAATCGTAATTAATATTATCATACCAATTTCTTATCCAAAGCATGGAATGTTTGGCATCTAATGGGTTTGGTACGTCAAAATTTAGTCCTGCATGGACAAAAATATAGGAATCGTGTTCTACAAATAATGGAAGGTTTTCCATCCATTGGATGTACTTAGTTGGTATGTCTAGCGTAGAGTTTGCCTTAAAACTAGCTAAAGTATTTTTTCCTCCGTGCATTAACCAAGTTAAATCATCTTGCCCAGTTTTGATACCCTTTAAAAGTAATTCTTCGTGATTGCCTTTCAAACAAGTAATCTGAAAGCCATCAGCTTGTAATGCCCAAATATGGTCAATAACTCCTTTACTATTAGACCCTCGATCTATAAAATCTCCGACTAAGAATAGTTGATCTTTTTTAGTAAATTTAATTTGTTGGAGTAATGCTTTGAAGGTGTCGCAACAACCGTGGATATCTGAAATGGCTAGTATTCTCAAATGTTGAAATTTGGTTAAAAATGGATATTATTATAACAGTTAAATATTGAAAATAGTTCCTGTTTGGGGTATAAAAAAAGTTGGAGTAAAGTGCTGCCAGCCCTCCGAGAGCTGGCAGCACTTTACTCCAACTTTTTACCGTTGAATGACCAAAGAAGGGTCAATCATATATCGTCCAAATTCCTTCCCATAAACAGCAATACCACCTTCACCAATAGTTTCCAACCTTACCGTCATTTGTCCCTTTTGTACAGCTTGGGTTAATAAGTCAGTCGAAACTGGAATTTTTAATAAATATCCATAAGAACCTGCCTCTCTTAATTTTTTGTCTTTCAGTTGATTATGCCATGATAAAACTCCTCTATGATCTGCTGGATCATCTTCTAGAATAGTAGAATAAACACCTCTGTCATTGATAGAAATATTTATTTTTGAAGAGAACTTTGTGGCATCTGTCATCGGGTAAGCATTAGGATTACTACTTGGTGAGACTTTCGATCCTTTCATGAAATCTTGATTTTCGTCATACGCTTGCATATCTTTTACGAATAGTTCTTTGGCGCTTACTTCTATCAAAAAAAAGGAGGATATTGTATCATTTACCTCCAAATTTTTAGGTATTTGTAGCGTGTATTCAAAGAACCCTTTTCCAGCACCATTTACTTTTTTTCCCTCTAAGACATCCCATTGTTTTTTACTCCAATTAGCCTTGCTAAACGTTTTTGGAGCAGTACTAAACACTTCAGTATTCGTAATTTTTTGGGATGATTTTACTACAAAATTCATGAAATTTCGATGCAAAAGCTTTCCAGTTGTGGTTAAAACTTGAAATTTTAAGGTAGCAATTCCAGCAGTTTTGGGCATCGTTAATTTTAATGGATCTAAAGCTTTTTGGATGAACGGTTTATAGGGTATTTCTACCTGAAAATCTTCAATATTTTCTGTTTCTCCGATATAATTGGTGTGATCTAATGCTACATTTAGGATGATTTTTTCACCATGCTGCCAATTGGTCATACTAGATAAATAAAGCGGTACGTCCACCTCTGTTCCGCCTTCAACTGTTTGGCAAATTTCATTTCCTGTAGAAATATAAACCGCTGAGTGTAAGTCTTTTAAGGTCATTCCTTTTACAAAGTCGCCTAGCCCTGTTTCTTTTTCTGTACGATCAAAACGCCAGTAACCATTCCATTCATTGATCACATCATGATGCTCTGTATACAACCAGCCGCCGACTTTTGGGTATTGCCGAAAAGTATTAATCATTCGATGGTAATCCCAACTATAATCGACATCACCAGTACTGCCTTGATAGCCCCAAACATTGCCACATTCGGAGTTGATATTGGGTTGCTTACCCTGCACAAATCCATCTTCAAAATCGAAGGTGCTGCCCTCATAGGTATTTTCCGTCAGATTTTTTAAATAATTGTCCCATTCCCAACCAGGTAGGTAGACATGCCATGAGTTAATATCTGTCTCGGTATGTCCTCTACCACAACAAATCGAGTTATCTTCGACCAGTCGAGTAGGATCTAAAGATTTAGCTAAATTATACATAGACGCCACCCACTTTTGAGTGGTTGGTAAGTATTCATATTTGGGCTTTCCGTTCTTATCCTTTTTGTCCGTTTTGGAAAACAATCCCCATGTTTCATTGAAGACCACCCATGAAAAAATGGATGGATGATTGTAATCACGTTTAATCATTTCTTTCAAGGTGTAAGTAGACTCATCTTGCATCAGTTTATCTGGTTCGCCCCAACTATTTGGTAAATCTTCCATTACCAATAGCCCTAATTTGTCTGCCCAGTATAATTTTCTAGGCACTTCCATTTTGATGTGTGTACGAATGCCATTTAAGCCTATAGACTTACTTCTTAAAATTTCTTCTTTGATAAATTGATCGCTCGGGAAAGAGTAAAATCCTTCTGGATGATAGGATTGATCTAAGGCCAGTTGTAAGTAAATTGGCTTATTGTTTAAAGCGATATAGGGAATCTCGGTCTCAGGTAAATTAACGACGGAGATTTTTCGCATACCAAAATAACTTTTGACGACATCATCTGCCATTTTGATTTTTGTCGTATGCAAATAGGGATCTTTTAAGGTCCAAAGTCGTGGCCTTTCTATATCAATTTCAAAAGTATACTGTTGATTTTTTTTAGGAATAATTAACTGATAGTCAATTGGTTGCCTGTCAGCTTTGATAGAGATTTGAATAGGTAAATCTTTGTCAGTTGCTTGATCTAAATAAAGCGTAACCCTAACATACTGACTATCAATATTTGGTGTGAAATGTACTGCATCTAAATAGTTTTGTCCTCTTGATTCTAAATAAATGGTTTGCCAAATCCCTCTAGCATTGCCATAGCCTTGCTTACCATACAAGGTGAATTCACGTCTAGCATCGTCTACTCGGATTACTAAATTTTGAGCTTGATTATATTTTACAAATTCGGTGAGTTCAAAAGAAAAAGGTACGTATCCGCCTTGATGTTTGCCAATTAATTGTCCGTCTAACCAAACGGTTGTTTCCCAATCGGATGCGCCAATAGTCAAAAAAGTTCGCTTATCTTTCCAAGGGTCTTTGACAGTGATCGTTCGTTGATACCAGCCTATATCGGCCTCGTCTAGCTGTCCAGATAATTCGGATCCCCAAGGAAAAGGAACGTTAATTTCTTTATCAAAAATGGTTTGTCCTGTACTCCAATTTTCTTGAAGACCTACATCCGCAGCGTCAAATGCAAAGGCCCATTTCCCATTTAGATTTTCCCATTCTGGGCGTTCAAAATCAGGTCGAGGATGTTCGGGTAAAGGAATTTCCTGTCCGAAAACACTAATTGAAAATAGAAGAAAGGTGCTAAAAACTAATTGTTTAGATAGGCTCATTTTTTATTATCTTATAATTTTTGTACAAGTCCTTCCAGCACTTTGCGTACTGGAAGGACTGCACATTCAAGACATGAACCAAATTTAGCAGTTTAACGCAATCTATCCATACTTTTTACTAATTTTTCGTCTTTATTGATAAATCGCATAGCAAATGCTGCGAAAAGAATAGATAAAATAGGTAAACCTAAACCCAATTCTTCACTTGGTACAGTGGCACCCATTGCATTACTATCTTGCATGAATAAGACCACACCGAAAATAATTCCAATGATATTGGCAATAATCGAGATTCTACTTAAAGTTAATTGTAAGGATCGATTGTTGAATAAGAAGATAGCAATAAATGCTAATGCACCGGCTCCACAAAATAGACCCATTAGTCCAACATGGTCTTGAATATTAAAGATGCCATCATTAAATAGAGCCGAACCCGAAATGGCGCTAGAAGAACCAAATGGTAATTTAAATAAACCAAAAACAGCCGCAGCTGCGAATAAAAGAAGGATAGATTGGATTCTTTGAATCATTAGTTAAGATTTTTTAGTTTTGACAAGTTCATTCGATCTGTACAGATAAAGTCTATTCTTAACTTACTTTAATTAAGAGAATAAGTTGTACGGATTTAATGGATCTGTCCGCATGACGCAGTCGGGCGGGTTAAGCGGATTTTAAAAAGGATACTTAAAATCATATATATAAATCCGTATAAATCCGCTCGATCTGCCCAATCCGTACGACCTATTCGACCTAATTTGCGCCTAAAAATTAGCAAATAATTTAATCTGTCATCGATACTTAAATCATAATTTTTGGTATTTTGAGCCACAAATATAATTTTTTTTGAGTAGGAAATAGAGTTTATATCCTGCCTTTAATACAAATCTCCTACAATAAACATTTACAAATTTTATGCTTAAAAATCTTAGTTTTTGGGAAAAATCGACTTACTTAGAAGGAATTGATTTGGCAGTAGTGGGCAGCGGTATTGTGGGACTGAATGCAGCGATTACCTTCAAAGAAAAGCACCCGAAGGCTAAAGTAGTCGTTTTAGAAAGAGGGGTGTTCCCTTCTGGGGCGAGTACCAAAAACGCAGGCTTTGCTTGCTTTGGAAGTGTCTCCGAATTACTGGATGATTTTGAACAGATGGGAGAAACTGCGGTCTTGGATTTAGTAGAAAAAAGATGGAGTGGTTTGGAGCGATTGAGGCAAAGATGTGGGGACGAATGGATTGACTATCAGTGGCATGGAGGTTTTGAATTATTTTTAAAAGAGGATATCTCTTATGAAAAATGTGAACCTTACATTCCCTTTTTTAATGAAAAATTAGGGCCTATTATTGGTGCGAAAGGGATTTTTTCTAAAATGGATCAACCACAAATATTTGGATTCGGAAAGGTTGGAAATATTATTTATAATTGTGCGGAAGGTCAGATAAATCCTGCTAAGATGATGGGCAGACTCCAGTTTTTAGCGATCCAAATGGGTATTCAAATTTTAACGGGCGTAACCGTCACTACTTTTGAAGAAAGTGACAATCAAGTTGAAATAGCTATTGAAAATAGTGATCCGATTAAGGCAGCGAAAGTATTGATCGCAACAAATGGACTCACTAGAAAACTAATACCCAATATCACTTTAGCCCCTGCTAGAAATCAAGTTTTGATTACCGAGCCGATTCCTAATTTAAAACTCAAAGGCACTTTTCATTTTGATGAGGGTTATTATTATTTTAGAAATTTTGAAAATCGGATTTTATTGGGCGGAGCAAGGAATAAGGCAAAAATAGCTGAAACTACCGATGAATTTGGCTTGACGCCTTTTATTCAAAATACTTTAGAGGAATTTTTGAGAACGGTTATCCTACCAAATCAGCCTGTTGAAATAGCTCATCGTTGGAGCGGGATTTTGGGCGTTGGAAATCAGAAAGCTCCGATTGTAGAGAAGCTTAGTGACAACATTGGCATTGCTGTGCGATTAGGTGGAATGGGCGTCGCAATTGGTAGCTTAGTAGGTGAAGAAGGTGCTAATTTACTCTAACCCAACTGATGATGTTTCAATACAAAACTTTCAAACAATTTAAATATCGACTGTATGAAAAAAATGATCTTATTATTAACGCTTTTTAGTTTTTTAACAACTACAACAATAATGGCAATACCAAATCGCCCAGTTGTAGAAGACAAAGAAATAATTTCGGCAAAAGCCTTAAAGAAAAATCAAAAAGAGGTCAATAAGCAAGCTAAGAAAAAGGCAAAATTTCAAAAGAAAATTCAGAAATTGAAGACCAAAATTGATAAGCGATTAGCAAAGAAAGGAATTACTAAAACGCAAGCAAATAGCGTTTGGAATGATGAAACTTTTAAGTTGGGTGCATTAGTTGCTTTAGGTGGTTTACTATTGACGATCTTAGGTATTTTACCAATCTTAGGTGGTATCTTTTCTTTTATTGGTGGGCTGATGATGATTGTGGGAGTAGGCTTAATGATTTGGGTGTTGATCGAAAATTATTAACCTGTTGAAATAATAATATTAATAAAAAAGCCTTACCAATAACAAATTGATAAGGCTTTTTTAATTTTATTCGATTGATTATCAGCGTGATAAACCAACTGCTTAACTGCGAACTGTTTACTGCCAACTGGACTAACTGCTTATCCGCCTGTCTCTTGCTTCAACTGCTTCATTTGAGCAGTCCAAAGCTGACGAGTATCACTTACCTCATCTTCGTCACAGAAGTCAATAATTTCTAAAACTGTTTCGCCTGTAACAGGGGATTTGCTCATACGGTATTCCAAATATTCATCTGGGTCATCCGCGTCTTCCCACTTAAATCGAAGTCTTTCATCTTCGATATCATCTATTAAATTAGCGACTTCCTCTGAACCTTCCCATACAAAAGTATAGACATCTGCTGTGATGTCAACTTCGTCACAAAACCACCGAATGAGGGTAGACGGAGTGGTTAAAAATCTATACAATATAGTGGGTGAGGCACGGAAAATAAATTCTAAATTTACCTGTACTCGTTTCATGTTTGGAAAACATTTAATGAAAAAATGGCAATGAGCAACGATAAGGAATTATGTGCTAATTAATAATGATACATTTTATATCATTAATCTTTATCTATACTTATTGAATTAATTGGTTTTTAAGCCTTTATAAGTAAAGACCTAAAACCGTTTCTTAGTTTATTGTTTTGGCTATATCTCGATTATTCTTTTCTCGGGTGATCTATTGTTTTGGAGAGTGTTCTATTATAGTAAATCTTCTGTCTTTTTCCGCAATAAAAAATAAAAAAATGGATTTTCCAAATATATCGGAATGAATTAAAATTTAATTGTAAAATTAGAATTTAAAAAATGCTGATTATCAATAGTTTATAGTTTTATAAACCCCAAAAATATTTTGGAATTTATTTAGATAGAAGACTTGGAAATGCTTATTTGGAGAAAAAGTGACTAAGATTAATCTAAAGAAACCAACAAAATAATAGAAAGGTATCTATTTACAAAAAATGAGGAACACGGTGTATGTTCCTCATTTTTATTTTGGTTTCACTAAAAATAGAAGATTGATTAAAACTGTTTAGTTGTTAAAAGAAACCAATTCAATATCAAAGAAAAGTAGAGTATTTGAAGGAATAGCACCGTTTCCTTGTACTCCATAAGCCAAACTCGATGGAATGGCAAAGGTGCCTTTCCCACCTGTTTTTAATAAAGGGACGACTTCTTTCCATCCTGCAATTACTCCATTTAAATTGAAAGTTGCGGGGTCGTTCGACTGGTCGAAAGTAGTGCCATCTGCGAAGTAGCCTCTATAATTTACTGTAACGGTTGAGTTGGATAATGGATTGTCTCCCGTTCCTGCTTCTTCAATCACATAGTAAATGCCTGACAAAGTAGAGTCAACTTCTTCGATTAATTCATTTTCAACGAAGAAATCTTTCATTTTTGATCGTTCGAATGCTTTTAATTCGACAACTTCTAGATCGAAAGCTAGAATAGTATTTGGTTGGATCGAATTACTTCCGCTTTGACCAAATGCTAATTCGGAAGGTAAAAAGATAGAGCCTTTTCCACCAACGTTGAATAATTGAATGCCTTCTGAGAATCCAGGAATTACAGTTTGTACATTTAACGTAATTGGACTGCAATCACCTGTCCTGTCAAAGTTGGTCCCATCTAGATAATACCCTCTAAAAAGTACTTCAACAATTGAATTATTATCAATAAAGTCACCACTTCCTTGCTCTTCAATAATGTATCTCAAGCCAGAATCAGTTTCTTCTGCTTGTAAGTTATTGGCTGCTAAATAGGCTGCAATTTCTCTTTTATCTTCTGCCAATTGCTCGGCTGGGTCTATCATGGCTGTTGCAGAATCATCTCCACAATTGGCAAATAAGACACCTAAAAATAATATAGCTAATAAATTTCTCATCTTTGAGTATGTTCTAAAGTTTATCAATAAAATACCTGTTAGATTTTCAAAATCTAACAGGTATCCTACTTTATAAATAAGGAGTACTAGACTCCTAATTAATTAATAAAATTGATCAATTCTATATCGAAAATAAGGACTTGATTTGGTGGAATACCTGCTCTTCCAAATTGACCATAACCAATACTTGAAGGGATGAAAAGTTTACCCTTTCCTCCTTTTTTGAATAGTGGAACGCCAAATTGCCAGCCAGGAATAACTGATTGTAAGGAAGTTTGGAAGTTATCGTTTTCATCAAAAACTTCACCATCTGGGTAGTACCCTTTATATTTCATGATAACGGTAGAACCCGCGTTAGGAAAGTCATCACCTGTACCTGGGTTTTCGATAATATACTGAAGGCCCAATTCTCCCATTTGTGCGGTTAAATTGTTCGCTGCTAAATAGTCTTCAATGATGTCTGTATCTACTTGTAATTGTTGGTCATAGGTCAGAAAACCAGTTCCATTATCATCACCACAATTGACGAATAGCAAGCCTAAAAATAAAATAGGTAGTAAATTTTTCATGTCTATAGGTTTTATTATATCTTTTTCAAAAAAAAAGCGAAAGTACGCACTTTTTAAAAAACGACCAATGCAAGCGGAATGCTGCTAGCATTTAATCATTTTACCACTTATTCACCTGCCCGCCTAGCGGCAGTCGGGCGGGTTTACTCCTTTTTGGCAATTTTGAAAATAATAGAGTAAAGTAATGTGTAAGCTATTATCATAAATAGTTTCTAATAACCCTTTATAACTTTCATCGGGGCACTTATGGCACCATTTGCCATTAATTGAACAAAATAGATACCTGATTCTAAGTTTGCCCCAATCGTTAAATTACCTGTTTTTTGTGAAATCAATTGCTGTTGAACCGTTCGACCTAATAAGTCATTAACTATCAAGTAAGTATCGTTTTGCAAATCTTCTAGTTCGTATTTAACAGTAATCGTTTTTGTAAATGGATTAGGGAAAGCTGCGAATTCGGTCAAACCTTCTATTTCAGGAATACTTGTTACAAAATTCGGATCTTTGACTAGCTCTACATTTAAAATAGTCACTTCAGCCGTTACCAAATCTGCCATTATTGTTTTTGGAAAATAGCCTTCTTTAGAATAGGTTACTTCAAAACTACCTGGAGTCACCTGTCCCGTTTTATAATCACCATTTATGCGACTAATATCCAAATTAGCATCTGACGATAAAATAGTAACTTGAACGCCTTGTAGCGGCGCATTCGTTAAAGAATCTACGACATTGCCTTCCAAGTAACTTGCTCTAACGTAGGTAGGTTTCAATACAAATACAACTGAATTAATATCAGAACCAATCACCGTTCCAGAGTCGAAAAATGGAAATGCACCCCATACGCCAGTCCCTGGGATCGTCGTATCATAATTACCTACTTCAATCAAATTTTGAGGGCGATGAGCATCCGTAATAATGACGCCTTCTGTATAATAAGAAGAAATTAGAAAGTCATTTTTTACATGTACATTATGAGGAGTTGGTTGGTCTGCAATAGAAGAGATCGGCCGAAATTCGTCTAAAAATTTGATGCTGGTCATATCTGAAATATCGTAAGCACCAATTGATGCTGCACTACGTTCGTCTGTAGTGAAGAGCGTTTTACTATCGTCCGATAACCAAGTATTATGAGTAAAATCAAAAGGAGTCCTTTGGGTATTAATCAAGTAAATACTATCTAAATTACTCATGTTTTGGATCGAAAAACTTCCGTCAAATATATCCGAGCTGTAGATTATATTATCTCTAACAAAGACATCATGCGAATAAGTAGCGGCCGCAGCAGCGACAAATTGTGGATTCCCTGGCTCGCTGAATAGGTCTATAATGATGACCCCTCCACTATTTAAATTGCAGCCTGACAAAAAGCCATAACCTGTTTCTGTATCTATATATATATTGTGACAACTCTGGAGCGTATCTCCTAATTCTTCAATAAATGGTGCCCAGAAAGTTGCTGCGGTAGCATCTAATGTATCAGGTAAGTTTTCTAAATTGATAACATGTAAACCGTTTGAAGTCTCATTGATTACGTAGGCAAATTTTCCGTAGGTTTTAATATCTCTCCAAATACTCTGAGGTCCCAAAAACTCTCCCAATCGAACTGGATTTTTGGGGTCTGTGATATTCTCAATAATAGTAGATTCTCTGGTGCCGACCAAAGCATATTCATTGCTCATATCATCTGTATAGCCCCAGACATCATTTAACCTTACCGTATAATTTATTTGGGACTGTAGTTCCATATTTACTTGAGCAATGGAGCTGTTGGCTAAACCTATTAAAAGTAGGAATGTAAATAATCTATTCATTATCAATTTGTTATGTCGTATTTAAAAAGAAACCGTTTAAGGTTTAGTCCGTTCTGTATTTGAGGGCATTACAAAAGTATCTTTTTTTTAGGTGTGGAGTTGTAAATATGGAGATGCTTACTGTAAAACGGGAGACAGATGTTTGTAAATATTTTATATGAGAATGCTTGTGGATCTAGAGTTAACCACATAGAGATATGGAACTGAAGTTTAAATTAGGCGCTGATTACCACATAGTCACATAGCAAAACACAACTTGTCCCTGATTCCTATCGGGATAGAGCGTCAGATAGAAAATAGATACGCTTAAAACTAGTTTTGTCAACATCTAGATCAGTTGTCCTTCATTTATCCGTTGTATACTTTTTTTAGTACAAGGAATAAATGAAGGACAACTGATCTAAGCGTGGACATATCAATTTTTTATGTGATTATCTTGACATATTTAAAACCATTAAAATCAATGATAAACATTTTATTGAAAATAGTAATTTGTTGATAAAATCGATTTTTTACACAACCCCTTAGCCAAAATGCTACTGCTATGTGGTAATAAAAAAAGCCCAAAGCTCACAAAGAACTCTAGGCTTTTTCATTATGAAAATAGGGTAGTATTACCCAAATAAACTTTGCAATTTCATCGCTACGCCCATATCCCCATCCACTTTAATCTTACCGCTCATAAAGGCAGACATTGGGTTGAGATTGCCACTAATTAAAGCTTGAAAGTCAGCTGCTGAAACATTCACGGTACAATCCGCAGCTCCACCATCCGCAGAAACAACGTTGCTATCTCCTGTGCCGTCGATAAACAATTGCTGGCCACCCATGTCGAACTTTAGGGTTTTACCCAGAGGTTTGGCACTAGCCGCTTGCTTTTGAATGCCTGCAACTAGGTTGTCGATAGACATTGTTGCTCCGTTGCCATTACTCGTCTCATTTGACTTTTTCTGCATTTTAAGTGGCTTAGGACTGGCGTTGCTTGCTCCAATATCTGTTCTAGGGGCTGCTTTATACCCCACATCTTCGATAATCATTTTAGAAATAATTTCTCTCATGATTTCGGACGAACCACCACCGATAGTACCAACTCTACAATCTCGGTACATTCTGGCTAATGGGTATTCCTCCATAAAACCATAGCCACCAAAGAATTGTAAACATTGAGTAGCCACTTTTTCGGTCAATTCAGAAGCTAATAATTTTGCCATTGAACACAGCTTTACATCATATACACCTTCTGCATACATTTTGGAACAAGTATACGTAAAGGCTTTCAATGCTTCGACTTCTGATGCCATTTGAGCAACTCTATGTCGTAAAACTTGAAATCTATTGATAGGTTTACCAAAAGCTTGTCGCTCTGACATATATTGTAAGGAAACTTCCAATGCTTTTTCCATAGCAGAAACCGCTGCTGGTAATCCACAAATTCTTTCTAATTGTAGCCCATTCATGAGGTAGTAAAAGCCTCTACCTTCTTCACCGACTAGATTTTCTACAGGTACTTTTACATTATCAAAACTAATTTCTGCGGTATCAGATGAGTGCCATCCTAGTTTTTTTAATTTTCTAGTTGATACGCCTTCCATACTTTGCTCTATCACTAGCAAACTTACTCCACTTGCGCCCTTTGAAGGATCTGTTTTTACGACAGTAATCACAAAATCTCCATAAACCCCATTGGTAATAAAGGTTTTTGAGCCATTGACAATATAGTGATCTCCTTCTCTTATAGCTTTGGTTTGAATGTTTTGTACATCCGATCCTGCCCCAGGTTCTGTTATCCCGATTGAAGAAATAATCTCTCCTGCAATGATACCGGGCAAATATTTTTTCTTTAAATAATCAGAGCCGTATTTTAAAATATACGGACCTGACATATACTGTACCACCTGTTGAGTAATGGCAAAACCACCAGAGTTACAACGGCCTAATTCTTCGTTAAAAACGACATCATAGAAATAATCTAGTCCCATACCTCCGTATTCTTCTGGATACGATAAGCCTAAGAAACCCATATCTCCCATCTTTTTCCAGATGTCTCTTGGTGTTTTTCTATCTTCTTCCCATTTGTCAATATGAGGGATTGCCTCTTTTTCTAGGAATGTTCTTAAGGATTGGCGGAATAATTCGTGCTCTTCTGTGAAGTAATAAGAATTCATATTTAAATTATTTTGTGTTTTATGGCTGGTAGTTGAACTATTTTGTGAAGTTATTTTTAATTTGAATAGGATTTGTTGGATTTTTGCGAAAATTCGCTACATTTGCAGCAGCCGATTAATATTATGACTTTGTTTTGATAAAAATATAGAAATTCTACTTAGAAAATATCTTCTTTTCTTACCAATTCCATCTATTTCAAACTACTTTAAAGTTCCAATCAACCGATCAATTTCACTTAATTTATAAAATTAGTACGAAAATACTAATTTTAAATAAGTTTTAAACTATAATTACAAAAACTTGTTTTATTTAAACAGATATAATTTTTATTAAACTAAATATTTCCTAACTTCGTGTTTTATCGGACTAATTTTTAGAATAATATTCTATATATCGCCATAATTTAGTTTAATATTTTGTTTGAAAAGACGGAATTATATTTCAACAGCAACCATGACAACTACAATCGAAAGTTTTCAAGATATGAGCAAACCTTCTTTATTTTGGTTATCTACTGAAATCGGTAGAGCCATCACCGAATATGGATTATCTTTTCCAACTCGAAACTTTTCAAGTAAAGTAGCAAAAGGAGATGGTCATCCCGTTTTGGTTTTACCAGGCTTTATGGCTTCGGATAAATCGACTTCTGCACTGAGAAAATTTATTGAGAAAAAAGGATACAAGGCAATTGCGTGGGATCTCGGCACCAATCGTGGAGAGGTAGAAGTATTAGATTTACTTTTCTTAAAGTTAGAAGAACTTTATGAAGAATATGGTCGGAAAATTAGTATTGTTGGTTGGAGTTTAGGAGGTGTTTTAGCGCGTCAATTAGCGAAGGGCAAACCTCATTTAGTTCGACAAGTAATTACCTTAGGTTCTCCTTTTAGAGATATAGCGGCACCAAACAATGCTTCTTGGGTTTACAATTTAATTTCTGGTGGCAAAAGAGTCGTTGATTTAGATCCAGAATTATTGAATGACTTGCCGAAACCTGCACCTGTGCCGACGACAGCGATTTACTCGAAAGAAGATGGTGTTGTCTCTTGGGAAGTATGTGTGGAAGAAGAGGAAACAGCAATCCACCAAAATATCCAAGTCCGAGGCAGCCATATTGGTTTAGGAGTGAATGCCGCAGTATTAAAAATTATAGAGGACCGTTTATTACTTACAGCAGATAATTGGGTACATTTTAAGCCTAAAAACGTGGTGGATGATCTATTACTTTATCCTTCTTTGTAGACTTATCTTTCGAACCGAACCCTCCAAGGGTTCCAAACCCTTGGAGGGTTTCGCCCACTTGATAGGTTAATCAACGTAAAAAAGCCTCAATCATCATCAGACGATTGAGGCTTTTTCAATCCAGCTATGTATTATTTAATAGCCTCCCCACCGCGAGTTCGAGTTCGAATTCGGATCGCATCCATTACATCATAGACGAAAATTTTTCCATCGCCGACACTTTCGGTTGATGCATTGTCTAGAATCGTATTGATACATTTTTCGAGATTTTCATCACTGATTACACAGATAATCATTACCTTGTTTCTAAGAATATTTGACTTTTCTGTACCTCGATATACTTCCGAATAACTTTTTTGTAAACCTGTTCCTTTGACATTCATCACCGTCATACAAGGAATATCTGCGGCCTTCAAGCCCTTTTGAACATCCTTCAGCTTAGAAGGATTTATGATTGCTTCTACTTTTTTCATGATTAAAATTTAACGCATTAATAATCAGCAATTTTTCTTGTAAACTTAAGGAATATTTATTTACAAAGATTAAAATCGCCCATTTAGCAAACCAGCAACCAGCAACTAGTAACCAGCAACCAGCAGCTAGTCCTACTCATACTCCGAATAAGACTCCACACCAAACTCTGCTGCATCAATACCCGCTAATTCTTCCTCTCTGGTCACTCTAATACCCATTGTCATATCTAGCACTTTCATTAATGCAAAAGTCAAAATGAAAGACATGGCTGCGATAGCAACAACTCCTGTTAGTTGAACGATGAATTGACTTGCGCCACCGCCAGTTAATAAACCGCCTTCTGCTGCAAATAAACCTACTGCCAATGTTCCCCATACACCATTTACACCGTGTACGGCTACTGCACCTACAGGATCATCAATGTGCATTCTATCAATCGTAATAACGGCAATGTCTACCAAGATACCAGCAATTAATCCTATCACGATTGCTGCCCAAGGATCGACCACATTACAACCTGCTGTGATACCTACTAGACCTGCTAAAACTCCGTTGATGACCATCGTAATGTCTACTACACCATGTCTTAAACGAGTGTACATCATCGTCGCTACACCACCTGCTGCTGAGGCTAAAAAGGTGTTGGTGGCTACAGTCCCAATCATTTCCCAATTACCTACAGCGGCTAAAGTTGAACCAGGGTTGAAACCAAACCAGCCGAACCAAAGGATAAAAGCACCTGTAGCAGCTAGAGGTAAATTATGTCCAGGAATAGCATTGATACTCCCATCTTCATTATATTTTCCGATTCTTGGCCCTAAAATGATAGCACCTGCTAAAGCTGCAAATCCTCCCATTGCGTGTACGGCTGCTGAGCCAGCAAAATCGTTGAAGCCCTTTTGTGCCAACCAGCCATCTGGATTCCAAACCCAATTGGCAGCCAATGGATACAGAATTGCACAGAATAGAATGACAAAAACGACGTAAACCCAATTACGCATCCGTTCCGCCAATGCACCCGAAACAATTGAAACTGCTGCAATGGCAAATCCTAATTGAATAAACCAGAATAATTTATTAGAAATAGTCAATCCTAAATCTCGGTCAGTGATACCTATATCAAAAGCAAAATAACCGTTGGATTGTCCGTAGGCAATACCAAAACCTACAGCAAAAAAGGCGAGTCCACCAAACATGATGTCAATCATCACTTTGGCAATAATACTCATGGTATTTTTTGATCGAATAAAACCTGCCTCTAAAAGGGCAAAACCTCCTTCCATTTGAAAGATTAAAGCGGCACAAAGCGCGACCCAAACCGTATCAATGGCTTTAATGTTCCCCGCAATAGCATCTGCATTAGCTGCTACTTGGGTTGTAACTTCCGTTAAACCTTGCATAATCGTTTTGTTTAATAAAAATAATGTGTGTGTGTTTGACGCTATCCAGAATCAGCGCAAAAAAGTGTTGGTAACGAGCAAATAATAAGTTCTGCACCTGCCCGACTGCCGTCAGGCGGGCGGGTTTGGAACTAGAGGTTTTGTTCCAAGGCTAGGCATTTTTTTTAAGAATAGCATCGCTATTGTTCAAAAAAATAACGACGCATTGGGGCAAAAGATCAGTTCCTAAATGCGGTAATTATTGTTTACTTGTTACTTAACATCTTAATCCAGATAAGATGTTTAATTTTTATGGTTTTAAATATAAGGTTAGGAAGTAGATTAAAAGGCTGGTAGTCAGCCTTTTAGATGTTTTGGTTGTATTGAATTATAAATCAGGTAAGTTCTTGATAATCACAAATGTAGGTCAAAAAAGTCCTTTTTTTATACAAAAATGCTAGTTTTTAATGCCTTTTTGGTTTTCGATATAAAGTTCTGTCAAATATTAATTGATTGCTGTTATATTTTTTATTTTATCAAAATTTGTAATGTTATATGGAAAATGAAAGTAGCTCTTGCTTCCTTATCTGACACTTTCAAAGTCTAACGACACCCCATATCTTTTAATCATCAAATCCTGAAAGGATTGAAGATGAATAGGGGGTTGTGTAAAAAGTCAAAATTAGAAACAATTATTCATTTTTTAATTTTGTAAATTATTCATTATCAAATATTATTAAATAATGAAAAGTTTTAATAATATTCAAAAATTGACTTTCTACACAACCCCAA
>CALDTJ010000116.1 GCA_937924145.1 uncultured Saprospiraceae bacterium | reverse complement strand
TTTGGGTGAAGGTGAAATGGCAAGGGCAACCGTCCTTTTTCCAGAAACAGAAAATGAAGTTTTTGTCACCTGGGAAGCGGGTAAAGAATATAAAGAAATCGCAGAGGTATTAATCGAGAAACCAGATGCGCCTTGGATGACAAATCAAGGGATTGGTATAGGTACAACTCTAGAGGAGTTAGTAAAGATAAACGGTAAAGATTTTAAGTTTGCGGGTTTTGAATGGGATTATAGTGGCTTTACCAACGACTGGCAAGGAGGAAAGATTAATGAAAATTTAGTTGTTTTCCTAGAGCCTTCTGACCCAGCAAAAGTTTACCCAGATTTACTGGGAGATGAATTATTTTTATCTAATCATCCAAAAGCAAAAGCCGCTGAATTGAAGGTTCGTACGATCATTATTCGATTTGAATAAACTATAAATCCTCTAGGTCCCAAGCATTATTATCATAAGTTTTCTTTGGATTTCTTAGACATTTCATGCCTTGTGTCAAGCCATCTAAAGTCATTGGGAACATTCGGTTGCCCGAAAACTCTCGTAACATTGGAATCGTTTCATAAAAATTCCATTCGTATTCTGCCGTTGGATTAATCCAAATCATGCTAGAAAAATGGTCTTTCATGCGCTTAAGCCATTTGATTCCTGCCTCATCATTATAATGCTCGACACTTCCACCCGAATAAAAAATTTCATAAGGGGACATCGTAGCATCTCCGATAAAGATTAGTTTATAATCTTTATTGTATTTATTAATGAGTTCTAAAGTCGGCATTCGCTCAGAAAAACGACGGCGATTATCTTTCCACACAGATTCATACAAGCAATTGTGGAAATAGAAAAACTCTAAATGCTTGAATTCATGTTTGGCGGCAGAGAATATCTTTTGACAAGTATCAATATGCTCATCCATAGTCCCTCCTACATCCATTAATAGCAAAACTTTTACCCTATTCTTTTTAGACGGAACTATTTTAATGTCTAATAGCCCTGCATTCTTAGACGTATTTTTGATCGTATCATCAATGTCTAATTCAGTCGGCAGCCCTTCTCGTGTTAAATGACGCAAGCGCTTTAGAATCATTTTGATACTACGAGTATTCAATTCAATCTTATCATCTAGATTTCTGAATTCTCGCTTGTCCCAGACTTTCATCGCCTTGTTGTTCCGATTCTTCTCTTGCCCAATTCTGAATCCTTCTGGATTAAAACCATAAGCTCCAAATGCGGAGGAACCACCCGTACCAATCCATTTATTTCCACCTTGATGTTGCTTACGCTGTTCTGCCATCAAGTCTCTGAATTTTTTCATCAAAGCATCCAGTCCACCCATTTTTTCAATGGCATCCATTTCTTCTTGCGATAAGATTTTTCGCAATTCTCCTTTTAGCCAGTCTTCTGGAATTTTAGAAACAAAAAAATCATCAGGGATTAACTCTAAACCTTTGAAATAATGCCCAAAAACTCGATCAAATCGGTCCAATTGTACTTCTTGCTTAACCATAATGGTTTTACACAAATAGTAAAAATCGTCCAAAGTGTATTCTGTGAATTCTTGCTTTAATGCTTCCATTAAAGTCAAGTATTCGTGCAAACTTACTTTGATACCATGTGTTCTTAGACCGTAAAAGAATTTAAGGAACATAATTATTGGATGATAGAAGTCTATTGAAAAAAGAGGATTGCTAGTCTTGAAAAAAGAATGTTCAAATCATTCAGTAAATTGAATGATTTGAACATTAAATGATACTATATCAAATATAAGAAAATTAACTCAAATAAGTTTTATACCTCGACTGTTTCTTTTTTAACTGACCCTACGCTTGGCATATCCATTTGCTCATGTGACATATCACAATAGGGTGGTGTCTTAGTCATTTTACAAGTACAAATAGACACTTTTCGCTTTTTCTTTAATTCAAAAAGAATCGGCTTATTCGTCGTACCATGATGAGAACCGTTGCAAAACGGATTATCCTTACTCATTCCACAGACACAATATAAATGCTTACCAGCTTCTAATTCTATCTTCAGTGGTTCATTGGTGACATAAGACTGCTTTTTGAAACCCTTTGATATTTCACTATTTTCAACAGGAGATTTAATTACAGGATAGTACAGATGTGCATACCAAGGATCATTAGGATCATTATCTAAACCAATTTCTGCTGGATATTCTCGGGTAATAATAGCCGTTCCAAAGAGAATATCCCAAAAGAAAAACATATTGCTAAAGTTACCATTAGGATCACTAATACCATCTTTTGCAGATTTTCCATGATGCGCAAAATGCGTTGCAGGTGTGGAGATGAATCGTTCTACTACCCAAGCTACCGGATGTAGCCACTTATTTTCGTATAAAAATCTATCCCATTTAATACTTCCATGTGCCCCGATGACAACAATATTTTTTAAGACTAATCCTATTATTACTGCTGCCCCAAATCCAAAATAAGTGAAGATACCACCCCACCATAGATTTGGTAATAAGGCATAGTATAAAGCAGCGTTTCGATAAGTAGCAAAAGCACCCATTTCTGGAGTTGCGTGATGTGGTCGATGTAATTTCCATAGCCATTCCCACTCATGCGCTTTTCTATGATACCAGTATTGAGAAAAATCATCGACTAATAAATATAGCGGTAAAGCAATCCAAAGTGTTGTGCCTAAAAATTCATTTTGTGAGTTGGGAAATATAAGACCCATCAGTAAAAGAGCAGCAGCAACAACGGCAGGTTGTACTAAAGTGTAAAGTTGGACAAAACCTACCGCCTCTTGCATCAAGTCATCTTTCCTTCGTTTTCCACGTTGGTAAGAGCCAACTATAATGTCACCTAATGCAAAAAGTGTTAAGACACTTAACACCAATATTGCATAATAGTCTTGAATAATTACATCCATCGTTATCCTATTTTTTCTGTGTTAAAAATTTCTTTAAAATTATTTCTTCCTTTTTCCGTAGCATAAGGATAGACTAACATCCATGCAGACTCTGTCATTTCCTCAATAGTTCCTTCTTTTCCTCTAACAGCTAATTGCATTAACCAAAAGACGGTACACATCCAAAATTGCTGTGCCAGATGCTTATAGATTCTAGGGGACTCTTGAGGAACTAGATTATCTATACTCATATTATGAACAAAACTTTTTTCTAGCCCACTTATTTGTCCTTCAATGTGTTGATGATGTTTCTCTGCAATGGCTGGAAAAGCCCGTTCAATTTCCAATAAATCTAAATAAAAGAATCGAAATCGTTGTTGAAAGTTGTAAAAATCTCTAAGCTGTAAATTCATGCCTCCAAAATCAGAAAGTACTTCGTAATCTTTAGTAATCAATGCTAACTCTTCTTGGAAAAGTTGATAGATACTTAATATGAGGTCTTCTTTTTTCTTAAAATGGTAGGTTAAATTACCTAGACTTATGCTTGCAGTATTTGCTATGAGGGGTAATTTTACATTAGCAAATCCAGATTCATTGAAAAGCTGAATCGTCGTTTCGATTATCTTTTTCTTGGTTTTGTTCAAAATTTTAAATTATTATTTATCAAATATAGTAAAGGCTTACTAAAAATTCAAATTTAATTAGTCTGCAATTACTGAATTTGGGGGTTTTTAATAGAATTTGTATGTTAATATGACCTAAAGTACTGTACCCTACTATTTTCAAATTGTCAAAAATGAGTAAATGAATAGATGATTAAATGACTAAATTTAATAAACTATTTAATATGGAGTGTTTATCTCCAAATATGCACCATATTTAGTCATTTAATCCTTTTCTCCTTTAGTCATTTTAATGAGTTTAATTTTTGTAGGATAAAGTAGACCTAAAGATAGTAAGTAGTGGGGCGAAAATAAAATGTACAACTTTATTTTGCTAGTCTCCCTAATTAACACTTCATTGACTTACTTAACTTTTTTTTCGCCCGTAGGAAAACTAGAATATTTTAATTTTATGAAATAAACGCTAAAATATAAACCACATGCAGCACCTCAATATAGCCATAAAGAGCGCCCTCCGAAACTTCCAAAAAAATTGGTTGTATGGCAGTTTAAATATAATTGGCCTATCTATAGCCTTCGCAACACTAATTTTAGTATTCACTTATTTGAATCAAGAGACAACCTACGAGGTATTTCATGAAAATGCAAATCGAATCTATCGACCGACCTACAGTTACACCGCTCAAAATGGATTCAATGCGCATTTTGCTCGGGTTCCTGTCAACTATATTAATCAATTGCCAGCGGAAATGCCCGAAATTGAAAAATTAATCCGTTTTCAAAATAAGGAACAAAAGTACATCCGAATCGGTGACCAACGATTTAAGCCTAAGCATGCTTATATCACGGATGCTGATGTTTTTGAAGTGTTTACCTTCCCTTTTATTGCTGGAAATCCAGAGACAGCTTTGGCTAAGCCGAATGCCGTTGTCTTAACAGAAACAATTGCTAAAAAATATTTTGCTACCTCAGATGTCGTTGGCAAAGAATTGATTATTACAGGAACGAACTCAGAAGAAGAAATACCTTACCAAGTAACAGGTGTAATCAAGGATGTACCAGTTAATACACACCTGCCGATTGAGATGCTGCTTTCTTTTCCAAATGAAGAGGCAAGGCGTGGTTGGGCTTACGTCTATACTTTATTTGCGGAAGGTGTCACTCCAGAGCAAGTCAATGCTAAAATGCCTGATTTCTTGGCGAACTTTACTAGTCCAGAGAGCACGACTACGGTTGAATATGAATTCCAATCGTTGAAAGACATTCATCTGACCTCCAATTTGGCAAGAGAAATAAAACCGAATGGGGAAATTTTTTATATCAAAATATTTTTCTGGGTAGGTTTGTTTGTTTGGATTATTGCCTTGGTCAATTTTGCTAATTTGAGTGCTGCTTTAGCTATGAGTAGAGGAAAGGAAATTGGTGTTCGAAAAGTTTTGGGCGCATCGAAAAGTAATCTCATCTTTTTTTCTTTTACAGAAACGATAGTTTTCAGTTTAATTGCTTTGTTTTTAGGGAGTTTGTTAGCAATCGTTGTCTTTCCTACCTTTAGTAATTTGACGGGCATAACGCTTTTACCTCCTAACAACTATTTTATTGGTTTATTAATTGGTATTGCTTTACTAACAGGTTTATTGGCGGGTATTCTTCCTGCTTTGGTGGCGACTTCTATCAAAATATTACAGATTATTAAGCAAGGTAATAATTGGTCAATGAAGGGTAAGACCAATAGCATAAATGTGAAAAGAGTGATGATTGCTATACAGTTTAGTGCAACGATTATTTTGATCGGTAGTGCATTGGTAGCTTATCAACAATTTAAATTTATTAATAATAAAAACTTAGGGCTAAAATCTGAGCAAATTATCGCTATTCCAGAAGTACCCAGCAAAGTGACGAATGATTATTTAACTTTCAAAAATCGGCTAAAAGAAATAGCTGGTGTTAAGGATGTCACCGCTTGTATGCAAATGCCGTCGAGTGAAATTAGAGACGTTGGACCTGTACGAATTCAGGGACAAAGTAGTGATGATGAAAATGTGCCAATGATGGATATGCAAATCATTGATCCTGATTTTATTGAAATGATGGGCATAGAAATGTTGATAGGGGAGAATTTTACAGCGAATGAAATTTTAAAAAGACCTCCTGTTTACAATGACGAATTAACGCCTCAGCGATACTTAAATGAGACGCCTAGAAAGTATTTAATCAACGAAACTGCCATGAAACAACTCGGTTGGGACGACCCGACGGAGGCTATTGGACAACAAATCAACTGGTCGATTGGGAATTTTCAATTGGCCTACGGTTCTGTTACAGGTATCATCAAAGATTATCATCAAGAATCATTGCGGAACAAAGTTGATCCGCTGATACTGACTACAGAGCCGATTTGGATGTCCAATATTTTAGTAAAAGTAGAAACTAAAAATTTAGAAAAAACGATTGCGAGTATTGAGAATGTTTGGAATGATTTATTTCCTTACACTTTAGAATACGCCTTTTTAGATGAGTTATTTAACAAGCTATATCAGCAGGATAGGGTACAATTGAAATTATTAAGCACATTGGCACTAATTGCCATTCTAATCTCTTTTATGGGTTTAGTCAGTTTGGTCGCTTATGCTCTAAAAACACGGTCAAAAGAGTTAGCCATTAGAAGAGTCATTGGTGCAGACTTGACCAATTTAACCATGCTTATAGGCAAAGAATATTTATGGATTTTATTTATCGCTACTTTAATAGGTATTCCGATTAGTTATCAATGGGTATCGGAGTGGTTGCAGAATTTTGCTTATCATATCGACATTTCGCCTGTGGTTTACTTAGTTGCCATCATCTTTGTTTTTGGTTTGCTTATAGGAACCATTTATTTGCAAACTTTTAAAGCGACCATAGAGAACCCGATTCAATCTTTGAGAGAGGAATAATTCTTCTTGCCCGTAGGGACTCTACGTGAGGTGATTTCTATTAAATTGGTACTACGGTGAAAACTATGGGTATCTTTTTGTAGAACAAATATTTTCGCTATATCAAGCAAAAGAAAGAAAGAGGTGCTTACAAAGCACTGCTTTTTGCGAGCACCATAGAAAGTGGTGCTTTGTAAGCACCGCTTTCTTTACGCAAAAAACAATAACCCACAGTTTTCACCGTAGTGCCATTAAATAGCCCAATAGTCAATTGACCATTGGGCTATTTTCTTTATCTTGCAACCGTAAAACGAGCAACTGCTTGTAATTCCTAACCATTTTATGGACGAAAGTCTGTACTACTTTTTAAAGATGAAGTCATTATTCACCCTTCTTTTTTCGATAGTTTTAGCTATTGCTGCCTTTGGTCAAATCCAAAATCCTGACAATTTTTTTCCAGAAAAACTAGGCGATCATTTTTACCCACATCATTTAATTGTTGACTATTTTGAGCACGTTGCTGCAAATAGCGACCAAGTAAAATTGGTGGAATATGGTAGAACGAATCAAAATAGACCGCTAGTTTTAGCTTATGTTTCTTCAGCAGAAAACATCAAAAACTTAGAGACTATTCGAACGAATAACCTAAAAAGAACAGGTTTATTAGCGGGTGATGCGACTGCTGATAATAAGGCGATCGTTTGGTTAAGTTTTGCAGTGCATGGAAATGAGGCAAGTTCTCCGAATGCAGCAGTAAAAACTATTCATGACTTAGTCAGTGGTGGAAATGAATCAGCTAATAAATGGTTAGAAAATACAGTCATCATCATTGACCCAACAGTGAATCCTGATGGCTATTCTCGCTATACGCATTGGAATAGAGATGTATCTAATAAAATTTTAAATACCAATCCAATTTCTAGAGAGCACCAAGAACCTTGGCCAGGAGGTCGGGTGAATCACTATTTGTTTGATTTGAATAGAGATTGGGCGTGGGCAACACAGGTTGAAAGCCAGCAAAGAATTCCTTATTACCGTCAATGGATGCCGCACATTCACGTAGATTTCCATGAACAAGGACATAATAGCCCTTACTATTTTGCCCCTGCTGCTGCTCCTTTTCATGAATACATTACTGATTTTCAAAAAGGATTTCAAACGGAGATTGGAAAAAATAATGCGAAATATTTTGATGAGCATGGTTGGATGTATTTCACGAAAGAGCGTTTTGATTTATTATACCCAAGTTATGGGGATACTTATCCTACGTTTAATGGTTCAATAGGTATGACCTACGAGCAAGCAGGACACGGTCGGGCAGGAAAAGGGATTGATTTGGCAAATGGAGACACGCTAAAATTGATGGATAGAATTGAACATCACACGACTACTGCTTTATCTACTATAGAAATGAGTTCGACTAATGCTAAAAGGTTGGTAGATAATTTCACAAGCTATTTCAAAAGCACGACTAAAAAACCTGAGGGAAAATATACTACTTTCGTCATCAAAGGAGACAATCCTTTGGATAAAATCAAGCGAATTACAGCATTATTGGATTTACACCAAATCCAATATGGTCGAAGTACCAAAGGGCAAAAAATGAGGGCCTTTGACTATATTTCTGGAAAAGAAACGGATATTCAATTGGGCAATAATGATTTAGTTATTAGTGCTTATCAACCAATGTCTGTTTTGACACAAGTACTTTTTGATCCAGAAACTTTTGTGGAGGACTCGATTACTTATGACATCACGGCTTGGTCGCTGCCTTATGCACATGGTTTGAAAGCGTATGCTTCTACACAGAAAATTCAGCCTGATGCATCTTATGATTTTGCTACGCCGATGCCACAGATGATAGATGATAATCCATACAGTTACATTTTTAAATGGGAATCTTTGGACGACGCTGCTTTATTGGGTGGTTTACTGAAAAAAGGGATAAAGGTAAGATGTGCAAGTAATCCTTTTACCATTGATAATATGAAATATCCGTCTGGCACTTTACTGGTTAACCGAGCAGATAATAAGCATGTGAGAGGTGGATATAATGAAGTAGTACAAGCAACTGCTTACGAATATCAACGAAAATTGACAACGGTTACTTCTGGTTTTTCTCAGAGTGGAGCCGATTTTGGGTCAGGTCAAATGAACTTAATTGATGCACCAAAAGTATTAATTGTTTACGGAGATGCTGCCCGAACGAATGCTTATGGACAGGTTTGGCACTATTTCGAGCAAATGATTCAATATCCTTTTTCAGCAGTTACAGACAAACAGTTGAGTAGTATTCAGTTATCTGATTACAATACGATTATTTTAACGGATGGTCGCTATGCTGGTGTTAGTGATAATTTAGGAAGTTGGATAAAAGATGGTGGTAAATTAATTGCGATAGGTAGTGCTGTTCGAAGTTTGGCAGGGAAGAAAGATTTTAAAATAGAAAGTAAAAGTCCAGATAGTAAAAAAGCAGGTACTGTTGCTGATAAAGTGAAGAAATATGCCAACCAAGAAAGAGACTTTATCAAAGGCTTTATTCCGGGAGCTATTTTCAAATTAAAAGTAGATAATACGCATCCTTTGGCTTATGGCTTGCCTGATTACTATTTTACCTTAAAAACGACCAATCAAAATTATGAAGTCAGTGAAGATTTATGGAATGTAGGATATGTTGATAAAAAGCCGATGTCTGTGGGTTTTGTTGGTTCAAATGCTAGAAAGAATGTAGAAGAATCGGTTGTTTTAGCGACTCAATCTATGGGACGTGGCAATGTCGTTTATTTGGTGGATAATCCTTTGTACCGAGCTTTTTGGGAACAGGGGGCTTTTGTGATGGGTAATGCTTT
>CALDTJ010000115.1 GCA_937924145.1 uncultured Saprospiraceae bacterium | reverse complement strand
GGTCTTAAATCTGACTTCTCACTTAGTCATGACTTAATAGGACCGTTTGCTTTTTAAATAAAACTATTGCCGATATTCAAAATACCGACAATAGCTCTATTCAAAATAAAAATCCTTTAGTAACGACGAAATAATAAGGTCGTCGTTGTTTATTACTTCAATTTCAACATCTTCTTGGCTTGCGTACCAAACTTAGTCGATAATTGATAGAAAATAAATCCATTGGTCAATTCCTCCCTGTTAAGTTGGATAGAATTATGCCCAGCTTTTCTACGTTCTTTAATTGTTTTCAATACTCGACCTGTTTCGTCTCTTAAAATAAGCTCTATATCTGAATCTCCAGGTAAATAGAATCCAATAATGGTCTTATCATGGAATGGATTCGGTTGATTCTGGAATAATTCAAATTGGTCATTGTCTAATGGTGTTGTGAAGGTCAACTGAACATCCATTAAGTTTCCTTCATTGTCATAGGCCTCGATAGCCGTAGGACGATTTAGAATGCTCAATTGCTCACTTAGATTTCCGTCTCTCAATGCGGTAAATTCGATATTAAAAAGGGTTACGGGTTGCGAGTTGCGAGTTGCAGGTTGGTTGCTACTGCCAACTGAATGTTGATTCCAACTCGTGGTAATAAATCCTTTATCCATCTTATGGACACCGAAATTATCAATACCCGCTACCCCACTCTTCAGTTTTTCTAGTTCTAAATTATCATAGCCCAAGGTGAATTGGTATCCTTGAATTTCTGCTAATTGCTTAGTGCTAAATGCTAAGCTGTAAGTTGCTCCTGCTTTCAATACTTTATCTTCCGTTGAGATTTCAAAAGTATTCACAGTCGATCTATCTTCAGCTTGAACTAAGTTGCTTGGTCGAGCATTTCCATTGACATCTCCAACCTTAATAGCCACAAAGTCCATACGCATATCCTCCTGTAAATCGCTGACCTGAATGACTTCTGGGAAGTCCTCCGACATCGGATTAGCCGTAGTAAACTCGTAATTAGCATCCACGAATCTCCAACTTTGACTCTTAGTAAATTCAGTGGTAATATTTAAAATCAACTGTCTGATTTGTACCATATCGAAGGCAGTAATAGTACCTGATTGGTTAACATCAGCTGCAATTGCTTGATAAGGATTAGTGAATTTAGTCTTTCCTAAGATGTGCTTAGAAATTAAGACTAAATCGAAGGTACTTACTCCGTTTAATGGATTAATATCCTTCTTTGGCTCAATCGTGTACGCTTGATCCATCGCTAACTCGAAGTGGTAGTGCCCATCTTCTTGAGTACTCATTTCCATATCATTCATCGCAGAAACGGTAACTTCTTCTACTGTTTGTTGATTCCAATCCATGATGGTACCACTGACTAAAGCCATTGTACCAGGTTCTACATTATCACAAGCTCCCATATTGTCCTGTACAATCACGTAAGTGCTACAGAAATCCCAGTTGCCTTCTTCGTCAATGACATATAGAATGACCGTTTGAGTTCCTAAAGTGGTACAGTCAAAAGTAATGACTTCTGGAAGTGCTTGGACGCCCACTAAATCAGTTGGTTCATCGCCAAGATTCGCATGCCAAATTCTGAATTGTAATTTATCGGCATCCGTACAGTTGTCTGAGCTGTTTCTTTCAAGATCGGTTGCCCATACTTGAATCATTCCAGCATCGGGCATCAACTCTACTGCCACTCCATTTAAGCAATATGGCGAAGGTTTTTTGCAATCCCAGAATTCGTAGGTTGCATCTTCCCAAGCCGTGTTGCCACAGTTGTCAGTTGCCGTCCATCTTACGTTATAAGTCACTTTTGCAGCTACAGGATATTCGAAAGCAGAACCTTCTCCCGTTGCCAATTGTGTATCATTCGCACTTATCGTCCAAGTGTATCTTAGAGCTTTGGTAGCTGCATCGTTACAATCTCTGGCAGTAATCGCAAAACGCTTCGTATCTTGACAATCCGTTCCCTCTAAACAGTTGTCAACATTGCCAACAGTAATTTCAGGTGCCGTATCATCTTTCAATTTCAATACTTGGATGTATTCTAACTTACCGATATTTTCGTAACCAACAGAAGTCATGATTCTAGGGTAATTAACTACCCCTAGTTGATCTTCATCTCTAATAATTGTTACTGCTTCTTGACCAGCTTCATAAACACACCAGTTGATGATGGTAAATGTTCTGACAACTTTTAAGCAAGCATCTTCCGTAGTCGTAAATACTTTTTCGTCTACTTCATAAGCCATTAGATCACAAGCACCATTGGTAATGAAGATATCTGAATTTGGAATATCGGCTCCACATTCACCAACCCAATCCGTAGGTAAGGTAATCGACCAATTGGCTTTAGATTCGATATTAATCGTTTGTTCTGCCCAATTAGAAGTACGGCCTTCACCATCCCAATCAATCGCTCGGTATCTACGCTTGATGGTTGCAATGCCACAATTCTTTTCAATATATTGGTACTGTTGTTCAATGACTAATCCGCCACATTCTACATTATCTGTACAATCAGGATTTCCGTATTGTGTATTGAAGTCCGTTGCTTGTTCAGGTGTTAAATCTACCCATTCTGACTCATCCATTTCACCATTTTCATTCGTATCTGTTACTGCTAATCCAGCTCCATGACCATCGTCACAAGAACCCGTCATATCAGGAAGATCAGAACAAATAGGCGCAATCTTATCTTCAATATTAACCGTCATCCAACAAGTATTCTGATTGCCTTTTTTATCCGTCACTCGTAAGTAAACTTGTACGGCATCGTGTGTATCTTCACAAGTGAAAGTGACCACAGAATCCCAGTTGACTTCATCTCTACTTACTTCGTATTTTGCAATGCCACATGGATCATAAGACCCTGCATCAATTTCTCGGTAGTGAAGGGTTCCTTCATTTCTACCTAAAGAATAATTGATTTGGTCTGTACAAATAGCAGTCGGCTTATTATTATCTTCTACTAAAACAATTTGCGTAAGCGTATCATTAATCAGTTGTGCATGACAAGCATCTTCTGCCACCCATCGAACTTGGAAAGAATCACAATCCAAACCAGTTGAGCCAACAGGCAATAATTCACCATTTGCTACTCTAAATACTGCGTCTAATCGAACGATAGGTGTACTACACAGGTCAGTTGCAACTGGTTTAGTTAATTTTTCTAAATCAGTCGTACAAGCATCGTGTGGTAAATTAATCGTAGCCGTTTCTAAAGCAGCTACTACAAAAGCAGGAGCTAAAGTATCTCTCAACTCGATGAACTGAGTGTCTAATGGAGTGATACCACTATTTGAATCACACCAATCTAGGACAGACCAGTAACGGAATACTTTCACACCACAATCAGCAGGTACTTGAATATCACGTTTTTGTAAAATATACCCACAAGTATAATTTGCAGTATCTAAGGAAATTGTATCTGTTGGCTCTAAAATTCCGTTAACGATTTTACCAACTTTGATGCCAGGCATACCCGTTTTAGCAAGGTCATTGATGGCACTTTCATCGTCTTCTCCGCAACTTAACACTACGTCAGGTGCTTGTACAACATCATTCGCATC
>CALDTJ010000114.1 GCA_937924145.1 uncultured Saprospiraceae bacterium | reverse complement strand
ATTTATTGATAAAATCGACTTTTTACACAACCCCGTAGAAATTACCCGTTTCCCTCAGGGGTTGTGTAGAAAGTCAAAACATGTAAAATATTAGAATATTTTACATGTTTAAAACCAAAATAATCAACGATAAACATTTTATTAAAAATAATAATTTATTGATAAAATCGACTTTTTACACAACCCCGTAGAAATTACCCGTTTCCCTCACAACCACGAAGTGGTTGAATATGAGAGTGTTAAGTTCAACTACTTCGTAGTTGCATTATCCCGTTTATTCGATTCTCCCGAATTTCATTCGGGGTTATTCAAGTTTAATCCTTTCAGGATTTTAAATCATAACTTTTGAAACAAAGCACTATATTGTTTATCTCAATGTAGCAAGGAAAAATGAAAATGGTGCATTTAGTTTAAAATTTATCAATCACCATTACTCCAACATTCTTAAAATTCCCCATTTCCATCAATGCTTGAGCGCCTTCTTCCAAATTCATCCGCTGACCAATCATTTGTTCCAAAGGAATATTTTTAGCAAAAATTAAATCTAGCATAGCAGGGTATTGATGCGCCTGCATACCATGACTGCCAATAATTTCTAGCTCATTCGAAATTACGGGACCCATAGGAATTGGTGGTTGTGCATGAGTGCCTGTCATCAATCCAATTTGAATATGTTTCCCTCTTTTCCGTAAGGATAAAACCGAATTTTGACAAGTAATCGTACTACCTAAAGCATCCATAGATACACTCACTCCTCCTTTTGTTAACTCCTTGATAGCTAGAGGAATATCAGCTATTTTATGAGCGTTTAAAGTGATAGTCGCACCAAGAGATTTGGCGAAAGCTAGTTTAGTATCATCAATATCAACGGCAATGATTTGCGCGCCAATTGCCTGTGCAATCATGATGGCAGATAAGCCTACACCACCGCATCCATGTATAGCCACCCAATGCCCTGGTTCTAATTTACCTTGGGCAATCAGTCCTCGATAAGCGGTAATGAATCGACAGCCTAAAACAGCTGCTGACTCGAAGGACATGGCATCTGGTAGGCGGACTAAATTCACATCCGCAAAAGAAATGTGTACGTACTCTGCAAAAGAACCCCAGGCAGTAAATCCCGGTTGGAAATAGTTATCGCAAATCTGCTGATTTCCAGTATTACATTGTGGACAGTATCCACAGCCACAGCAAAAGGGTAGGGTCACTCGATCTCCTTTTTTCCAATTTCGAACGTTTGAACCCACCTCCAAAACGATGCCTGCCAACTCATGACCAGGTACATGCGGTAGTTGCACATCACTATCGTGTCCCATCCAACCATGCCAATCGCTACGGCAGATGCCTGTGGCTTTTACTTGGATAATGGCACCATCAGGGTGTAGGGTTGGATCTGGTACTTTTTCAATGGTGATTGGTTGTTGGAAGACGGTGAAATGGGCGGCTCTCATGTTATTAAATTAGAAATGATTTAAGCATGTAAAAATAACAGCTTTAGAGTAAAATTACTAAAAGCCTAATTTTTACTTCTTTACCGCACACACTTTTAGGTTGAATGGACAATCGCCTTTTATGCCTTATTTACCTTTTCAAGGGCAATGCGTTCTTCATTGACCAATAGATGATATAACAGATAGATAATTTGATGTTCTTCTTTATCAAAATTGAAGTCCTCTTGGCTATTCATGAAAAGACTTTCTTTGACTTTTGGAGTAATAGATTTATTAGATTGATAATCTTCTACAAAGAATTTGATAAGCGAATTTTCTTGACCTATTGCTTTTTGAAAATCCATAAAATTACTGGATTGTTTAAAGCAATAAAAATATTGAATAGTATCATCTTTTTTCTGAAAACCACATTTTTTCGTTAAAAAACTTAGTTGTTGTACTTCGGCCTCTACTTGACTAATGTCAAATTTGCCATTATAAGGAAAATTTAAGTGGATAGGGTATTTATTGAATAGGTCTAATCGTATGCGCTGCGCATGGCTTTTATAGTAATAAGAAAGAGGGTGGTCCACTTTTTTATTTGAAATTCCTTGATCAAATTGTTCTTTAATGGTTCGCAAGGCTGCTATTTCTTTTTCGTTAAAAAAAGTAGCCAAGGTTATTACTTCATTCTTGTTATTATTTGATGCTAAAGTGGCTGGTACAACGGATGTCGTGGTCCCTTGTTTTTTTTGTATAGACGTAGATTCTATATTTTGTTGACAACTAATGAATATTAATAAGATATTGATAATCAATAATTTGAATACTGTTTTCATAATCTAGGGACGTTAGGGGATCAATTATTTTCGAGCGTATTTTTATCGAATTTTTTAACGCATTAATAAATATTTTTATTCAACAATAATACCAAGTTTCTATACTGATTTAGGAATAGTGATTAACTCGTTCTCACTACTCGCTATCCACCTTATAATTTTTTTCTATTTTTGGGAATTAATTATTGATAAAAAATAAGGTAAATTTTCCATCAGCGATTACCCGCTAAAACCCTATCGGAAATAGACAAATTTGTTTTTTGTCTTTCCTAAATCTTAACATTATGAGAAAAATATATCATTTAGCAACTTGCGACACCTGCCAACGAATTATTAAAGAATTGAATAATGGAGAAGGCTTTGACTTGCAAAATATCAAGGTAGATAAAATGACGGAGGAACAAGTTGCAGAAATGGCAGAAAAAGCAGGGTCTTATGAGGCATTATTTAGTCGAAGAGCCAGAAAGTATAAAAGCATGGGCTTGAAAGAGAAAACTTTGACCGAGCAAGATTACAAAGATTTAATACTTGAAGAATATACGTTCTTAAAAAGACCTGTCATTTTTATTGATGACGAGATTTTTGTGGGCAATTCTAAAAAGGTGGTGGCTGCGGCGGTGGCAAAATTGGGGTAATGTCTTAATTGAGATTCAGAAAATAATATGCGTTTTTTAAAGTGCGATATTTCTAGTCTCCAGACTAGAAATCCATATTTGCTGGTCTCCTGACCAAGCGCTGTCGTCAGGAGACGACTTTAATACAGGATTCAAGTCTGGAGACTTGAACCATCGAAACCGCACATTATTTAATTAATTCCAATTAAGACATACTCATTGTTAGACCCTTCCCACTATTTTCGAATTTCAATTTGAACAGGCTGTCCTTGTTTGATAGAAGGTATAGATTGAGCCGTCAATTTTCCTTTTTTATAGCTATTAATTTTGACCAATGGATAATTTCTATTGACGGTATTTCTGTGGATATAAATTAAAAACAAATCGCCAAAAAAGGATTTTACAGCCCACTGACCTCTAAATTTTGGTTGATCTAGCCACATTTTTCCATTAGCGGTGAATTGTACCTTTTGCTTGGTCGTCTCGGTTGCTGTTTTATTTTCAAAATTTAACTGCGTTTTTGATACTAAAAACTGTTGAATCGCCTCTTTTTTAAGCTTAGTTTTCTTAAGTTTTTTAATATTTTTAAAAGCGAATTGCTGACCGTTTTGATTGGTTATCACTTCTTCGTTGTTGGCAGTTACGATTTGTAAAGTATCTTCTCCTAACCTTAATGTTTTTCCAGAAAGTTCCCATTCTAAAGTTTCCTTATTGCCTTGACAATAGGTGCAATACGCATACTGCATTTCTGCTTTTCCGTCTGCTAAAAAATCAACCACTGCAAAATTATCATAGGTAGACCACCTATTTTTTATGAGTATTTCTTCTATATTTTGCCCATTTAAATTAGAAAAACAACCCAAAAAAATAATTAATAATAATTGATGCAGCTTAATCATTGCAAAAAAGTTATATTGGAGATTAATATTGAATTTGATAATGCTAAGATTTTGTTAGGGAGCAGAAGGGAAAGGGAGTATAAAAGTCAGTCACAAGCTAAAACAATTATTGCAATAGTTCAAATAAAATAAATAATCATATAAAACCCTCTAAATATTTTTTCAATGGGAATGTCACTCAAATTAAAGCTACTACTTTGGGCTAATAATACATTTACAAAACTTGATTTTAGTACAATTACTGTTAAAGCATTTAGGGATTTTGCGGATAACCGCGAATCAGCTTTATTAGATGGAAAACCGATTCAAGTCGGAAAGGTAGAGGATCGCACAATTGAAGGTAGAAATGGTGCTATTCCGATTAGGATTTATGTGCCAAAAAATACTAATGATGCAAAAGTTATTACTTTTTATCATGGAGGAGGGTTTGTTATTGGCAACTTAGATACACATGACAAGGCTTGTCGTCGATTGTGCAAAATGAATCAAGCGGTTGTGGTGGCAGTAGATTATAGATTGGCACCAGAACACAAATTTCCCGCTGCGGTCGAAGATTGTTACGATGCCACCAAATGGGTATCCGAAAATATTAGTAAATATGGAGGTAGTGCTGATAAAATAGTGGTTTTGGGAGATAGTGCAGGTGGGAATTTAGCGACCGTTACCGCTATTCAAGCGAGAGATTTAGGAACACCCAAAATCGCAGCGCAAGTATTGGTTTACCCAACGGCCGACGCTCGGATGTTGCATCCTTCCATCAAAAGAAATGGCGAGGGGTACATATTGACAGAAGAGTTGATGCATTGGTTTATGGATCATTATAGTGGTAAAGAGGAGGATAAGTTAAATCCATTAATGTCCCCACTTTTGACTGCTGATTTGTCGAACTTGCCACCTACTTTATTGCAAACTGCGGAGTTTGATCCTTTACGAGATGAAGGAATGGACTATGGAGAACAATTGCAAAAGGCTGGCAATCAAGTACAAATCACAGAATATAAAGGCTTGATTCATACTTATTTTACGATGCCCGGTTTTTCTAAAAAATGCCTTTCGGCTTATGAAGAAATCGAAAGTTATTTGAAGAAGACTTTGGGGTAGTCGGTTATCGGGGTCACTTCAAGTGCCCCCGATAATTTTTATATTCTTATTTCGTTGACTTTTTTATAACACGGAAAATAGTAACACGCCTGCCCGTCTGGGGAATCAGATGTTGACAATTATAACTTCAAATAACACAAAGTAGAACAAGTAAATGTCAACATCTAATTCCCCAGACGGGCAGGCGTGTTATTAAATTTCCGTGTTAAAATAATTCTGTGTATAAAACTCTTCATCTAAACGCTGACCTTTCCCATCATTTTTCCCGCAATTTCTTTTAACAACTTTGCTGCTAACATAGCGGTCATATCAGATACATCTTTGTGTGGATTGTACTCTACGATGTCTGCCCCAATAATTGGCACATCAATACTTTGTATCATTCTCAAAACTTCTCTAGTCGTCAATCCTCCTGGTTCGTGATGAGAGACACCTGGTGCATACGCGGGATCAAGTCCATCCAAGTCTAAAGAAATATAGAGTGGTTTGTCAAAAGTGGGTCTTTGACCAGCATCGAACTGGTGCATTTCGATGGTTTCAACACCGAATTTTTCCATTTGTTCCCGTTGATGCGGATTGATGGCTCGGATACCGACTTGAATTAATCGACTGACTAATTTTTGCTCCATGACTCTGGCAAAAGGGCAGGCATGAGAAAATTTATCCCCTTCAAAATTATCGTATAAATCACCGTGGGCATCAATCTGCAATACATCAAATTCGCCTCTAAATTGTGCGTGTGCCTTGATAATTGGATAAGCGATAGAGTGGTCCCCACCTAAGGAAATGGTCCTTACTCCTTTATTCAAAATAAGGGCAAAGTTTTTTTCAATATCCGTGTATTTGTTGATTGTTAGATCTCCCCAATCTTCAAAATTTTCGCTTTCTATTGGATTGACATTTAGCTCTGTCCAATAATTGGCGGAACCACAGTGTAAAGCTTCTCTAATTCGATTGGGTGCTAAGGCAGGACCTTGTAAATAACTACCTTTTTGATCCCATGGCACACCGATTAACGCAATTTTTTCTGGTAACATTTATTGTGGATTGAGTTGGATTTAATTAATGCGTAAAACTAGGCATTTTTTTCCCCACAGATAAATAAATTCCACAGATCTAAATGTTGATCTTTTTTATGTTTTAATAATAAAATCAATCAGGTGAGAAAAGAAAATCCGTTGCTAATAATATAAATTAGCAACGGATTTAGAGGCTAACAAAAAGATGTTATTCCATTAAAATCTTCCCTGTAAAAGAATGCCCCTGTGTATTTTGAACAGTGAATAAATACATGCCTTTAGGCAAATCACCTCTATCTATTTGGATATAAGCATTTCGATAATTGGTTAGTTGCCGAATTTCTTTCCCCATCATATCCATTAATTTAAAATTAATCGCACCGATATTTTCTGGTAAAACGACCGTTGCGCTATTGCTCATTGGATTCGGCTGGACTTTGATTTCCGATAAGGGATTATCGATTTCAAAAGTAGGCGTCGTTAAACTATTACCTCCCAAACCTGTAGTATCTGCTACAAAAAGCATTGCGAAAAGCATCATTTCGTCTTGTGAAGTAGAACCCCAACGGACAGACTCAGGTCCATCGTTAATCCATTGAGCTTCATGCGTTATTCCTTTTGAAAAGTCAACAGCTTTAAATCCTTCAAACTCTCGATTAGGGATATGTTGGTAGTCGTAATTAGGGGCTACACAATCAGGAACACCTCTAGGACAAGACCCGTCATACAACAATTCATCTTTGTTTCCAGCGGCATCGTTTTGCCATATTTTATAGCCTTTTCCATATCTGTGGGTATGACCAGCGACGGTCCAAACAAATAATTCAGCAGGAAATTTAACTTCGGCAGAGTGGGTAATCACATTGCCATTATTTGGAATGTTTATCCAAGGGTAGGGGACTAGATTTGACCGCATTTCTTGCACAGCAGTACCTGCTGGTTGGGTATATACATTGATGTAAACTTCGTTTTGGTAAACTTTATCACTCGTATAATTGACCGTATGAGAGTTAAGGTCTAATACATGATTTTTTCCCCATTTAAAAGCTGTTCTCTTTGGTAATACAATATCGTTTGATTCTTGAATCGTTGCCACAAAATTTACATCTTGAGTGTGATCCTGATCCCTTCGATAACCATCAGGCACGTCTTTCGCATCGGAAGCATAGTCATAGACAATGAAATGATGGGAAAAATTTGACATCTTAATATCTAAACGATTGACTTCAATATCTTCGTTGTTATCTAATTGAAATTTGGTATAAAATTCATCTTCTCCTGCTGGATCAATGAAAAAAGGACCCATTTTAATCTGAAAACCCTCGGAAGGACTAGGTGGGGCAGGTGCGCCTTCTGGGTGTGAAGATCGCCCTTTTCCATTTTCATAAAAATCTACTAATAACTCCTCTTTAATAACCACTTCTTCTTTTGGCGCACCAAATAAAATCCATTGGCGAATCAGTTCCTTTTCTACGTTTGATAAAGAACCAGACATTGGCATAGCGGCATTTTCGCCACTTTCCAATTCCATATCTTGATCTAAA
>CALDTJ010000113.1 GCA_937924145.1 uncultured Saprospiraceae bacterium | reverse complement strand
ATACCTTTCTGGATGGGCTATGATTGGTTTGTATCCCTTAAGTTGCAGCTTAAAAAGTTGCTCTGATAATTTTAAATTTGGAGATAACATCGACCACTCTATCAGAACATACCTTTCGTCAATCGTCAACAGCTCCTCCTTTTCTAATAAAACATCAAAGTAATCGTCTAAATAATATTCTGCCGCAACGGAAAGTTGTATAGCAATAGCTCTATTACTTAATTCCTTCTTTACCTCTAAAAAACGATCAATTATTTTTTCTTTTGTATTCGGATAATATTCTCCATATACATGCGGAGTAGCAACTAATTTTTTATAGCCCATAGCAATAAATTTTTCAATCATTTCTATGGTCATTCCCATCGTTTCTGCCCCATCATCTATGCCTGGTAACAGATGTGCGTGTATATCAGTTGCTATCGAAAAAGGGGCTTTTTTATTATTGAAAAAGGAAAACAAAGGTTTAAATTTTATAAACGTTGGCGCAGTAAATTATACTTCCTTGGAAACTGCTTTACCTAGCGTTTGTGATTCATCACTAGCATGTTTGGCGAATACTGACTGACTCGTTGCTTTGAAGTCTGTGGGTTGCTTTGATAACTTTTGCTTAGTATCATTTTTATCCCACATGCCTTTCAAAGACGCATCTAGCGTACCTATGTATTCTTTTAGCGTTTTTATTCGATGTTTCATCCACCAATAAGTTAATAAACTGCCTACGGCAAATGAGGCAATAATTAAAGTAGCTAATTGTAAATAAGACAGGACCATTTGAAATAATTTTAAAAAGTTTAGTAAATTTATTTGTTGGGAATGTGTGTTTTTTAACTAATGGACCTGCAATTTTCTATGCTATTCGTTTACAATAATTGGTTTCGAAGGATTACTATTTTTTCTCATTTTTAATTTGGGCGTAGAGGGAGTTGACCTTTCCTTTTTCCTTGCCACAATCGGTGGATTTTTCAATCTATTTATCCGAACAAGCCGTCTCAAATACAGCGTTAATCCAATACAACTACTTAGTACTAAAGTAAGTAAAATAAAGGGACCTAATGCCTGAAAAGTCATTGCTAATAAGATGTATATTGCATTTACCATCACCAAAATTAAAGAGGCATTCGTATGGGTAAAACCTGCATCAATCAGCATGTGATGAATATGATGTCGATCGGGACTTAAAGGCGACCTACCTTTTAGAATACGTACCGTAAACACTCTCAAAGTATCAAACAAAGGAAATATAAGAATACTTATTGCTATCGCAGGTACTCCAGTAAAAGTTAACGGATGCCCTGGAAAATCCTGATGAAAGTCAATAAAATGAATGATTAAAATGGAAACGATTAAGCCTAGGACAAGAGAGCCTGAATCTCCCATAAATATCTTGGCAGGAGTGATATTAAATTTAAGAAAAGCTAACAACGCGCCAACCAAAGCAATGGCAATCATCGAAAACTCTAATTCTCCTACTCTATAAAACCATATCCCTAAAACAGTAGCCACTAAAATACCTATACCACTGGATAATCCATTAATACCGTCAATCAAGTTGAAGGCATTCATTATTACAATGATAACAAAAATGGTTAGTGGAATAGCAAACCAATTAGGTAATATACCAACTCCGAAAATCCCATGCAAACTGCCTATTTGAAGACCAGATATCACTACTAAACTCGCAGCTACAATCTGTCCAAGTAACTTTTTCAAAGGCTTTATTTCAATAAAATCATCTTTTAATCCCATTAGGAAAACTACTCCTACTGCTACAAAGATCAAACTAAACCCTTGAAAAGTAACCAGTTTTCCTAGAATTAGTAGTGGAGATAATATGCCTGCTAAGATACCAATACCTCCAAATACAGGGGTAATCTTCGTGTGAGAACTTCGCTGATTAGGTACTGCACCAAGTTGATTTACCTCTGCAATTGTTATAATGTGGGGGAGTGTTATGTAAGTAGCCAAAAAGGCTATTATCAATGTTAAAAGAAGAATAGTCATTATGTGATTAGTTCATTGGTTCTATTAATGATTTGTCTCTTGCCCTACAAGTACAAACACTTAAAACATATTGTTATTTGGTCAACCTACGGCTCCGCCACAAATAAGTCGGCCGACTTAGATTCACCCCAAAGGGATAGTATTAGCGCTGATACTTCAGTGCTTTAATTTTTTGATAAAGGTGTTACATAGTGTAGGACTACTCCATTGGAGCAGCATTTTTTACGATGGTTTAAAGTAGCTTTACTTAAGCGTGGGAAAGACTGAATGCTGAATAAACTAGAAACTTCTTAGGTATTCTATCATCAGACTCAGTAAAAACATTGAGATTAAACTAAACTAGAGAGGAAATTGACTTTAAATAAAATGCATTATCATTTTGGTTTTTTTTAGAGTTTAATAAATAGTTTTTTGAGTTACCTTATCTATCAAAATGACCGAAAAAAGCTTAGAAAGTTTTCTTTTCTACTTCTAGATATGGGCAAAATCATACCACCATTCATGGTTACAGTATTTTTACCATTATTAGAATTGTAGCTTCTCATCTGTGCCAGATTAATAAAATGGGATTTGTGGATGCGAACAAACTGATCTTGTGAAAGAACTTGCATCACTTTGCTTAGTGTTTTGGCAACAAGTAAGGTAGACCTATCTACCAATACCATTTTCGTGTAACTGCCTTCTGCAAGACAGCATAGAATTTCATCTTCATCGACGAAGATGGATCCGCTACCTGTTGGAACAGCAATTCTTGATTTCATGTCAACTGCCATTTAATTAGTTTTTTTGGTTATTAAATAGAATGACACTAATTGCTTATGAAATTAAATCCATTTGATTAATTTCATTGCTTAATTTGGTGTCTTTTTATTATCAACAGCAGAATCTAAATAAAGGTAGTTTTAATGTAAAATATTTATTTGATACTCAAAAGTAAGCGTTATATGATAAAGTTAAAAATTAAATCGTAATATTCCCTTATATTCTTTGTGACTGACACTCACAAGCAATAACATTCTGTTTTCATAAAACTATATTTTATATGAAAAAATAAAATTCACTCACCTCCCTAAGCGGAAAATATTTGGAATTATTCCTTTTTTAGAAGAAATTAGTCCTTGTATAAAGACGATAATTTTATATTGTTGAGCAAACATTACCTTAAAAATCAACATTTTTCGTAAAAAAATTACCTTCTAACTGAAAAATTATTTTTGTAGGGTAGAGTAAATATACACGTTACTCTTTAATAATCCTCTTTCATACCATCTCCCATTGGATGCACAAATTCTCGTTTTACTAATTTGGGCTTATTCAATATTCTATAAAATGATTCAATGTATCTGATCATCTGTTTTTTTTCAGCCTTTGACAAATAGTCAAAATCACTAATTGTTTGGATCAATGTTGCTTTTTTTTCCTGAAAAAGAGCAAATACGGGGGCTAATTCTGCCATACTCTTCTCATGCCCTAAAAAATACCGATCTGTAACATATTTAACTGGTAAACTACTCAGTGGAATGGCATATTCTGTATTAACCATTCCTGAAAAATCAAAATCATAGGCGACAGGAATCATCTCTCCACTTTCTAAACTGACTATTTCACAATTTTTACACGTCGGTAACAACCAATCTGTATTGCCAATAAAATATTGAAAAACTTGAAATAAGGTATAGTCATACGGTGATAAATGTACTGGTTTCATACATTTAGCATCGCTCATCACTGCTCCTAAGCGATCAATTAATTCTTCTCGATGCTCAATCAAAAAGCCTTTGGTAGTAATTGGGGCTAAATTATCTAAAGAATCTCTTATTTCTAGATCAATTAACTGCACTCGTAAACTTCTGTCAGTTAGAACATTATTGAGTTTATATACGAGGTATTCTTTAAAGACATATTTTTCATAATCTTTTCCTAGCCTACAAGGATACACTAGTTTAAATTCATTATTTTTATTCAAACCTCTTTTCTTCAACATCTTTTTCTTATACTTCAACTTTAAGGGTGGGTTATCACATTTTTGACTACGGTATACCCCTCTCGTTTTTAATTTAATATCATCTGTCCATACCTCTCCATCATCGAAAGTAATAGTCGCTACCGCCTTCTGATAATTCATCATTCGACGATCATCAAATAGCATTTTCAAATCCATTTCTAAGGCTACTCTCGGCAACTCTTGTGTGACCAAAATATCTAAGAGACTTTCTTTTTTAGGTTTGGAAAGTGTATCCTTTTGTACTTGTGAAAATAAGGATGGACTACTTATCAGCAGTATTAATAAGCAAAAGGATAATCGAAGAAACATCATGTCTTGTTATTTAAAGTTTACCTAGAATAAAATAAAAATAGGTGTATGGTTTGATGACTTGGCAGATTACTTTTTGAATGATTACCTATTTGTCCTAGCTATTACGTTTTATTGCTAGATAACTTCCTGTCAACCAGAAAATTAAAGGGTTTCCGAAATTAAAGTCAGCTTAAAAATTATCCAATAACTTCCCGTGACTGGATAATTCTAATGCAAACTTCTTAATAGTTTTCCATATTTTTTCTGTCCCAAATCAGCTACAAATCCATCACTCGAACTGAATACTTCCGCTCCATTAACTAGTACATGATTAACAACTCCATCCGAACGTTTTACATACCGAAAAGCACCTTTCAAACTTGGATGATAATCTTCAATTGGTTCTTCCGTCAAACCAGAATTTAGCTTGGTCGGGTCAATGACGCAAACATCTGCTCTTCGCCCGACTTCCAAAGACCCTGCATCTAATCCTAACCAGTCCGAAGGCATTTTCGTCAATCGATGAATCGCTTTTTCTATCGGTAAAATATCAGGGTAATCTAATGCTTGTCTCAATGCCTGTAAGGACCCATCGTGGAAAGCCATATTGACATTATGCGCACCAGAATCATTGAATCCTGGAATGGTCGATTCGTGAGCTAATAATTGCACCCGTATCTTATCGCGATGATTCGCTGCCGTACATTTCCAAATCAAGTCCGTATCGTGTTCAATGATTAAATCCATAAAATAGTCTAAGCCTTCTAAACCTTTGGCAGCAGCCAGCTCATCAAAAGTCTTACCGACTAGTTTTTTATCAGGCGCCTTAGTCACGGTCATTTCTTCTAATAGTCGAGGGAAAACAGAGGTCCCTTTATGGTTCCAATCTTTTCTAAACCACTTCCTAAATTTAGGGTCTTGGATAGCTGCTTTTCGTTCGGCAGCTGTTGCCCCAATGACTTCCACCATCGAAGGAAATTCCTCAAACAAAGGCGTAATGGGGCCTTCTCCATAATTTAAAAACGGCATCGCTAAGGCTTGAAATTTCATATCTGCATTGAATAACCTCTTACCTATCGCTGCTCCTTTCGTTACCAATTTGTAGATACTCTCGTCTGACTTTAAATCCATGGCAGCTACTACCGTCGTCTTCAACGGCTTTCTGAA
>CALDTJ010000112.1 GCA_937924145.1 uncultured Saprospiraceae bacterium | reverse complement strand
GATTAAATAATCTCCAATACCACCTTTGCCTTTTAATATTTCATCCATTACTGTTTTTTCAAAAATCAAATGTTGACTAGTTGTCGCCGTCATTACTCGAAATTCTAAACCAACTGTGTTCAATAATAAATTGACCGAATTCGGGTCATTATTGGTATTAAATTCTCGTTTGCTCCAAGTGTTCGTTTCTACATTATACCAAAAGCCTAAATAATTGACAGATAGTTTAGGGATAATCTTAGGCTCCATCAAAACGGCAGAGGCAATATTGGTACAAGGGCCTAGAATAGCTATAGATAATTTTTCTCCGTCGGGAGTCGCCAGTGCCTGTTCGATAATAAACTTGGCAGCGGCAGAAGGTTGTGGTCTTTGCTCATTCACCATCGGAAAATTAGCTCCTTGTGGTGCAGGAATATCCGATTTTCCCATTAACTCCAAAATCTCCTCATTTAATCGCTGACTTTCTCCGACCGAATCATTTGGCGTCCTTGGATTCGTATGCCACTGCGCAGAAGTTAGCCCTATAATATTCAGTCTAGGCTCTAAAAGTGCCCTTGCTATCGCATATAAATCATCTACTTCATTGGCAGTGTCTGCGTCTATGATTAGGCGCAACGGCTGAGTAGTCTGTGTTCCTGAAAGAAAACTTTCCATTGGAAAAAGACTGGCTAAAAGGGCATATTTTGTAGTATCAGAAATAAAGGTTCTCCTTTGCATGAGTTGTATTTTGGGTTAAAACTAAGCAGTTATTATTAACAAAATCGTTTTTTCAAATATAAATGTCGGAATCGCAACGAGAATGTATTTGGTTAGCTAACATTTTTTTATCTAATTTCGCAGCATGGATTTAAAACAACGATTCAAGACAATTTACCCAAGTGCGTTTTTTCTGGAAAATAATGCAAAAGCAGTTGAAAAATATTTGCAACAACAAGGTTGGTTAGCAAAGCAAGAAACATTGATTTCCTTAGAAAAACCGGGAGAAGGCAATATGAATTTTGTACTGCGTGCAACGACCAATCAACGCTCTTTTATTCTAAAGCAAGCAAGACCTTGGGTCGAAAAATTCCCTCAGATTGATGCGCCCGTAGAGCGAGTATCAGTCGAGGCTCAATTCTTTCAATCCTTAGAAAGGGTGAGTTCTATCAATAGTTTTGCGCCTAGTTGTTTAGGTTTTGATGCTAAAAATTTCATCCTAGCTACCGAAGATTTAGGCAAGGGTGCCGATTATAGTTTTTTATATCAAAAAGAAAATCAACTAACTGAGTCAGATATAGCAGGTTTACTTCAGTACTTAACGACTTTACATCAATTATCTGTTCCTGCGAATTTTCCAGAAAATTTAGCGATGCGTCAGCTCAATCATGAGCATATTTATAATTTTCCGTACTTAGTTGAAAATGGTTTTGATTTAGATGATGTGCAGAAAGGTTTACAGGCAGCAGCTATGCCTTATAAAAAAGACGTTGACCTAACAGCAAAAATTAGTGCTTGCGGTGAAATTTATTTATCTGCAAAAGGAGCTAGTTTATTACACGGTGATTTTTACCCTGGCAGTTGGTTAAAGGTAGCAGATGGTTTGAAGGTAATTGATCCAGAATTTGGATTTTCGGGACCAGCAGAATTTGATTTAGGCGTTTTGGTTGCTCATTTAGTCATGGCAGAACAACCGACCTCAATTATTCAAACGTTTATTTCAGCTTATCAAAAAGTAATAAATATCAATGAGAAGTTACTAGCTCAATTTGCTGGTATTGAAATATTGAGGCGATTAATTGGGATTGCTCAGTTGCCTTTGAGTTTAGATTTAGCTACTAAGAAGGGAATGATGGCACGAGCAGCGGATTGGATTAGGAAGGAACGCCTATTTTTTGATTGATCCGATAAATCTAGTCTCCAGACCTGCCCGCAAGCATTCAGGCGGGCTAGATTTGACTATCTGGTTGTCTCCAGACGACCGTAATAATCGTCAGGAGACGACTTAAATACAGGAGACGACTTAAATATGGATTCCTTGCCCGATAGCTATCGGCAGGAGACTAGGAATATCGACAACAAAAAGACTGGTGTCAATCTAGCCAATACTTATCAGATACCTCGAAGGAATCAGATAAGGGATTACATCGCATACAAGCGATCCATTCGTTCAGATATTTCTTGCAACCGAACCCTATCACCACCTCTCACTTCTGCCGATCCCCAACCTTGATAGCCTACTTTTTTCAAAGCAGCATTGACCGCCCGCCAATTGGCATCACCATCGCCCAGTTTAACTTTAAATCCCTCCCAAATCCCTTCCGAAGTTTGTTTTTTACGACTATAATCTTTGATGTCAATTTTAATAATTCGTTTACCTAAAGCAGCAATCCATTGTTCGGGCCAGCCATAACGTACAATATTGCCCACATCGAAATACCAACCAATCATCGAGCTGTCAAATTCGTCAATATATCGAGCCGCCTCTAAGGGGCTAATGAGGAAATTATTCCACACATTTTCAATCGCTATTTTCACACCTGTTTCTTCCGCTATGGATAATATTTTTCTAATTTCTTCCTGCGACCGTTGATAAGCATCCGCATAACTCACTTTTTCGTTCACTACACCTGGCACTAACAGAACAGTCGTCCCACCGTATTTTTTAGTATCTCTCAATGATTTTTTCATGGATTCCACACACTTCGCTCTAACTGAAGGATCAGGGTGTGACAAAGGCATTTTCCAATGCAGCGAATTAACCGTACCTGGAATTTCTAAACCAGTTTTATCTCTAGCAGTCAAAATTTCTTTTTCTGGCAACTCATTAGGGCTGTCCAATTCTATCCCATGAAAACCTAAATCTTTGACCAATTTGAATTTATCTAACACCGATAAATCTTCTTTAATCATTCCAAATTTTAGGCTTTTTTTGATAAGCGGTTGGGTCGTTATTTTTTGTTCAACTACCATTTTAGGAGTTGCACAATGCGTAGTCGATATAAATGCAAGAGAGGCGGTGGCTACTGCACTTTGTTTAATAAATTTTCTTCTGTTCGAGGTGAGCATAGACTTTATTTTTATAACTCTAAATCAAATGTTGACTTCTTTCAGAATAACTATTCTACTATTACAAATTAGGCTTATTTTTTACCATTGAGATATTTAAGTCCATTTAGATTACGGCTTAAATGAACTTATATAAGTAATACAGCTCAATTAATCGGGTAATTTATAGCTATCTTTTTCCGCTATTTTTCACCAAAAAATAAATCCGTAGCGGTGCTATGCATTGATTTTTTGGCAAAAACTATCGAAAAAATCTTAGCTCTAAATTTTACC
>CALDTJ010000111.1 GCA_937924145.1 uncultured Saprospiraceae bacterium | reverse complement strand
AAAAGTGAGCATATTAAAGATAATGTCCGATTATTAGAAATGGAGTTGACAGTAGAAGAAAAAACAACAATAGATAGTACATTATCGAATTTACAAGCGATACCAGGTGATTGTGGAGATGAATATCGCAAACCTCCATTTTTAACCGCATCAGGAGATTTAAGTCATCATTTAGATAATTTTCCTCCACCATTTGAAACGAAACAGGGAGTTGATGGTCGCACCCAAGTTTTAAGCGGAACAATTTGGGAAGACTTGGCAGGTTTTAGTCGTGCTGTTAAAAAAGGAAATCGAATTTTGGTGTCGGGTACTACTGCTACGCATGGCAATAAAGCAATTGGTGGTAATGATCCTGCGTCCCAGATCCATTTTATTATTGACAAAATCGAAGGTGCTTTGCAGTCTTTAGGCAGTCGATTAGAGGATGTGGTTCGTACTCGAATATTTATTCGGAATGTGGATCAGTGGGAACCCATTTCTAGAGCGCATGGGGCTAGGTTTGGGCATATTCAGCCTGCCAATACTTTGGTGCAAGCTAATTTGATAGGGGAGGAGTATTTAGTCGAAATGGAGATAGAGGCAATAGTATCGACGACCAAAGATATCGCTTAAATTATAGAAGAATAGGTTGTACGGATTGAGCGGATTTGAAAGATTTAAAGGATTTATCATGATATTTTAAAATCCGTTTAAAATCCGCCTCATCCGCTCAATCCGTACAACCTATTAAGAAAAATAAGTAGAAATTATAAACAAAAAACAAGAGTATGAAAAATATAACTTACTTCATTTTATTACCTATTCTATTGCTCCTAGCAAGTTGCCAACAATCAGTAGATCAAGACCAAGCAACCACCAAAGCGGCCATAGCAACACCAGCTAAAACCTCCACTTCCTACAAAGAATTAACACAATTATTCCAAGAATGGAGAACGTTTGAAAATCCACCTAGACGAGAAGGCGCACCAGATTATACCAAAGCAACCTTCGATAAACGGTGGCCTGAATTCAAAAAATTACAAGCCCGATTAAACGCATTTGATACCTCAAATTGGCCTGTGGAACAGCAAGTAGATTGGCACATAGTCTGGGCAGAAATGAATGGTTATGATTTCAACCAGCGGATTTTGAAACCGTGGGAACGAGACCCTGCCTTTTACAAATCGCTTTGGATGTCGCGAAGTGATGTGCCTGCACACGAAGGGCCTACTCATCATGGAACGACAGAGATTTGGACTTATGAATTTCCTTTAAATGCAGCAAGCAAAGCTAAATTATTAAAAGATCTACAAGTTATTCCTGCTTTAAATGAGCAAGCCAAACTAAACTTAACGGGCAATGCCAAAGACTTATGGATAGCAGGTATTCGAGATATTCGTTCGCAAAGTCGAAATCTAAAAAGTATAGCGACTAGGGAAGGAATAAAAGAACATACCGAAATAGTTGAGGCAATTCAAACGGCGATAACTTCTACCGATGATTTAGCAGCATGGTTGGAAAAAGAATCGACCACCAAAACTGGCCCTTCTGGAATTGGCAAAGAAAATTATACTTGGTATCTACAAAATGTACACCTAGTGCCATTGACTTGGGAAGATGAGGTGATGATTTTGAAAAGAGAATTAGCAAGAGCATGGGCGTCTTTAAAATTAGAAGAACATCGAAATCGAAAGTTACCGCCTATGGTAGATGCGAATTCTCCTGCTGCTTATGCTGCATTGGCAGAAAAATCTGCGCAAAGTCTGATGAAGTTCCTTGAAGACGAAGACATTGTCACTGTCAAAGATTATTTCGACCCTGCTTTACGAGAACACTTAGGTGCTTTTGTGCCAAAAGAAACACGTAATTTTTTCTGGATTACCGCACATTATGATCCTCGACCGCTATATTCTCATTTTTATCACTGGTTTGAATTAGCTCGGATGGATACCGAACCACATCAAAGCGAAATTAGAAGAAATCCCTTATTGTATAATATTTTTGATTCTAGAAATGAAGGGATGGCAACAGCAGTAGAGGAAATGTTTATGCAAGCGGGGTTGTACGACGATAATCCAAGAGTGAAAGAGATTGTTTATATCATGATTGCCCAAAGAGCTGCTCGTGGATTGGGTTCATTGTATGCACATGCCAATGAAATGACAATGGAAGAGGCAGGTGGTATTCATTCTGAATATACGCCTAGAGGTTGGATGAAAACGGAGAAGGAATTATTACTTTTCGAACAGCATTTGTATTTACGCCAACCGGGCTATGGGACGAGTTATATCACAGGTAAACACTTGGTGGAAAATGCTTTAGCGGATTATGCTAGAATGCAAGAATCTAAAAATGAACCATTCGAATTGAAGAACTTTTTTGATGAATTGAATTCAATTGGGAATATTCCAATTGCTTTAGGGCATTGGGAAATGACTGGGGTTGATGCTGATATTCGGCGGATTAGGAAGTGAAAAAATACTAAGAGTGAAAAAAAATGCTTTAAAATTGAGATAATTCAATAGAAAAATGAGGAATTTCTCTTCCCGAACATTGTCACATTTAGAGGCATTTATTTTCTTCGCTATTAGAAAATAACCTGATTTAACAAATTTTACCCCACATATATCAGACAATAAAGCAATCTTCTTTTTTGTATATAATAAAATCGACAAGGGTGTAGACCTATAAAAGTGTCACATCTTTTTTATATTCGTTTTACTTGATTAGATAATTGATAGTATATTGTGCTTGTCTTTTATCGCTGGGGGGTAGATAAAAGATATTAGGGAGCAGACTTCGGTTTGTTCCCTTTTTTGTTTATTTTTGGATAGTACGCTTTTTCAAAAAATCAAACCCTTAAAAAATGGAACTGAAATTACATGCGAGTGGTAAAGAAGATCACTTAAAGGAACTAAAAGTCTGGTTCACTAGACAAGTAGCATTGTTGAAAAGTAGAACTGATTTATCTAAGCAAGCAAAAGCCACTCAGCTGGATGCCTTGAAAGGAGATTACAAAGAGCAGAAAAAATCGGCGAGTCACAATTTATATTAAACGTTGTTGCTAACTTTTGTATTCTTTTTTTCTGAACCACAAAAGGCACAAAAGAACACAAAAGAAGTTTTAAAAATAACTTTTGTGTCCTTTTGTGCCTCTGTGGTTCAAAAAACTATTATTGTCTTATAATCTCCTCTCGTTTTTCCAGGTTAGCCTCCACCTCTGTCCGTTCATACCAAACCTTCCGCAATTCTTTTTTAGCAAATAAATCTAATTGGTCACCAATGTGCGGATTACCCTTTTGCGTAGCATTACCATAAGTCAATAAAGCTTTTGCTGTTGGTCGGTCGCCAAACTCGATGGCAGCGACATAAGTATCACCAGCAACTGCTCGGTTCACCAAGCTTTCAGGCGTACCGGGCTTGCCTTGTGGGGCATAATACATGGTTCGGAATTCGCCTAACCAACCGTGTCCACCATTACCAGCGACTTCTTTATCACCAAAACTTACTTTATTGATGGCGCCCCATGGTACATTGATTTTACCATAACCCATTTTGAGTTCGGTCGCAGCAATTTCTAAGGCCTTCAATGCGGTAGCCCCATTTTTCAAACCGTCGGGTGTACTATCGGCTTTGTCAAATGACCATTTAATAGCAAAAAAATCATCTTTGTAGAAATCTCCACCAGTCATTTTTACATGCCAATTCGCAAACAACGCAGCACCTTCTGAGTCAGCCTCGGCACGACCATCCCATTTTTTTAAGACCTCAAAAGCTGCCTTTTGCATATCGCTCGATTCAGGAGTTTCTAAGGCTAGTAGGTCATCTAACAGGCGATCTGCCAATTCCATTTTGGTATCATGTTTATAAGTGATAAATTCGTCGAAAGTGATTTTATCGTCTGCCATCATAATGTGTGCGGCTCGTTGTGGACGGAATTCCATTTTCCGTGGCGCCATGTAGGCAGGATAGTCCTCTGGGTTCAATTCAGTCGGAATGGTTACCGTAAAAGGTGGATCATTCGCATTTTGCATCCAACCAGATTTAGGGTTCAATAACTTAGGCAATTCCTCGTAGGAGTGATAGGAATCCCATAAATATTTTGAGTCATCACCAGGAACGATACCTGACCAAAAGTCCCAGTCTCCTTCGGGTCTTTCTGGAACGTATCCCGCAAAGTGGTAGAAAATATTACCCGCTTTATCGGCATACATGACATTAAACATCGGTAAGTCATTTTGGGCTAAAGCCGCTTGAAATTCTTCCAAATTTTTAGCTTGGCCCATTTTTTTCCATTGGTCCAATAAATTTCCTGGGTTGTCCAAACGAGCTATACGTAAGGCAATCGCCTCTTTTTCTCCCATTTTGACAATAGGTCCATGTACAGAATTTTTAACCATTAATTTTTCGGTCCGCATCGTACCATCTTCCTGCAAGACAGGAATATTATAAAGATTCAGTTTGAACTCCTTTTTTTGACCATCTAATAGATAACCTCCATCGTCTAGTTTTAGCTTATAGAGGTCTGCCGCATCTAAAGTATTTACGGTATGACTCCAGCCTAAATGCTCATTAAAAGCAATACTGATAACGGGCGAACCAACTAGAGTAGAACCGTATAAACTGTAATCATCCATAATGGCATGTGCCTCATAAAATAACCAAAGATCCTCATATCGTAGGTGTGGATTCGCCAATAAAAGCGCATTGCCAGAGGCAGAACGCTGAGGACTAACTGCCCATGTATTTGAACCAATTTCTTCGCTCTCCGCCTTTCCCAATTCTCGATTGCCAATAAATTCTATAAATAAATTACGAATACTATGTGCATTGACATCGGAGGTTTTTATTGGCAAAACACCTTGCAAATGTTTGGCAATATGATTGGGATGCGCTGCGGCGTAGGCATTAATCCCTGCGACAAATGATTCCATGACCATTTTTTCTTCGGGGGTCAAAAGGTCTAGGTATTTTTTTCCCATAGCAGGGACGCCCATTGTATAAAGATGCTTAGTTAATTCCAAAGCACTTTCGCCCAAAAACTTAGCACCTTCTCCTCTTGCCTCGGCGTAGAGTTTCATCAACAGATCTCCGTGGCTGTGCATTTGTGCCCAGCCCATTCCGTAGTATAAGTCTTCCTCACTTGTGGCATAAATGTGTGGTACGCCCCAAGTGTCCCAAAGGATTTCAGATTTTTTAATTTTGCCATCGTCCATTAGAGGGATTGGGTCAGTTTTGGCTGTAGGAGGAGCAGTTTGTACCGTTTTTGGAACAGTACAAGTGGTAAATAAAAACCCCATTAATAGGACTAGATAGATTGGTTTCGTCATAATTTTGATTTGAAAGTTGATTAGAAGTGGGAAGATAGGAACTAATTTTGACTAAACAAATTTACGAATTAGTAAGATGGATAGCGGCAAGATAGAAAAATGAAGGCTTAATAAAGTTTGGTGAATTTCTCAGTTGTTAGAAATTTCAATAGGGAAAGTAACTACAAGCTCGGAAGATTTTTATTTTTTGGGGTCAAGGCAACTGAAAGCCTTTAAGAATAATCCTTCAATTTTGCTTGTGGTACTTTCTCCTACTGAAAAGTACTGATTTTTTGCCGTTGTTAAAACTGACAATTTGGGGTTGTTTTCTCATTAGTAACGACGAGTTTATTGTTTTGCCGTTACTTAGTTTGTTTTAACCTTTTTGTAAAAAATAACGAAAATTGGTTCCTTTCTCTCAACCGCTTAGCAGTTGTCCAAAAAGCTAAATCGGTTGATGTTTTGAAGATGTCTGTTCTGGTTGATTCAAAGATATGGTACGTATTGGGTTTAAAATAGGTATATTTCCCAAAGGAGGGTTTAGGCTTTCCGAAGGCATGGTTTTCCTTTCCGAGTGATTTAAGAAAAAACGCAATTGCTAAACCAATAGCAACTGCATTCTTACTTTTCACCGTAGTGCCTTTTATATAAATTCTTTTTCTTCACGGACTATTGTAAGTATCGAGTATTACAAAAATAGTTTAGCCCATTTTTTTTCTTTTTTCAAAGGTTTATAAAAACTCTTCAAATAATTAGTCATCGCATACTTACTATGTTCATTTAAATATGGACAATTTTTAAAAAGGTTTAAGATCGTAGGCTGTAAAGTTTGAATCTTATATATAGTTTCGGAAAGCACCTCCTTTGAGGAAAAGCGACCCACGCAATACCGATCCGTAAAATGGGCTTGGTTGTAATCAGGATTTAATCGGGCATAAGAAGGGAAAACGAGCGCAGACATATCAAAATCATAAGGTATCACCAGAACACCTGCCTGATTTGGTTTTTTGACCAATTTTATATTACGGTTTCTTTCGATGTGCCAATCTAAATTCCCAATCATATAATTGAACATCATCGCATTTTGGTGAGTGTTAGCATCTAATTTGGAGGGTGTCAATCCCCATTTTTCCACGATTTTTCCACCAATTCGCTGGGCCATTTCTTTGTTATTCTCAATTAAAAAGGCTAGATGTTCCGTTTGCTCAGATGGATCATTTACATTGATGTAGGTAATTTTTACCAAGTGAACTTTAAAGCTATTGGGGGTAATTTGATTATATAGTTTGTAGGCCCAATATTCTCTCAGTAAGACCTGTTCGGCAGACTCACTGTCCATACAATGGGTGACCAACTTTAATTTGTCAAAATCACTATACAAGCCTAAACTATCCAAGTCTTTTTTGTCAAAATTTAAACGAAGTGGAGGAGTATCACAAAAGCTTCTACGGTAAACGCCTCGAGGTTTAATCTTGATATCCAATGTCATAATCGGCTCGCCTGCTGTCTGTAGGGTTAATTTAGCGGCATGTTCATCATTCAGTTTTTTATTTTTTATTAAGAAATCGAAATCAGCAGTTAAGGTTAATTGCGTAATACTGTCTTTGACTAACTTTTGGAAAATAGTCAAGGAACTGTCGGGCGAGGTGCTAGATGTATCAATTGTGATTATAGTACTATCAGAGACTATTTTTTGTGCATTCATCAAAAAAGGAGAGACAAATAGGAAGACTCCACAAAGGAATCCTTTGTTGAAATGTAGTTTTCTCATGGTATGAATTTTAAGAGCGTTATTGAGATTTATACTATTATTCCATGTGGACTAGAAACGTCTAAATACATTCGAATAAAGCCTATTGGCGAACAACCTTTATTGGAATATCATCGATCAAAAGTTCTGTTTCTATCTCTTTTGTAGGTATAATAGGAGAAGTGTTAGCAGTACAGGAAGGTAAAGTAATGGCCCTTTTGATACGGACACCATCGCTAAGACGGCTGACGGTTATTGCGGCAGAAGTACCACAATGGCAACCCTCTAATGCTAAAAAATGTCCTGCTTTATTACCATTAATTTCCCAAAGGAAACCGTATAATTGAGGGTTTTCAATAGTTACAGAAATATTTACCTTATCTGTAAGACATTGATTTGTTTCTATTAAAAATTCAAAATCGGCAACTCGATCAGTAGCAATTGCATCTTCAACAATAGGCGGTGTAGTTGGTATGAGTACTGGTTCTTTTTGGCAAGCACTTAATAATAGGATACCAAAGATTAAGGTAATTGGGGCATTTTTCATAGTTTTTCTTTTTTGAAAAGAAAGAAGGGAGAAAGATGGATTCAAATCCTTTCTCATCTTCTTTGCTTTTGGGGTTTTTGATGGTTGTTTTAGTTGCTGACAGGTATTTATAGAAATTGGCGTGATCGTTTTCTTGAAGTACGTTTGATGAATCATTTAGCAGAGAGCGAAGGATGGTGGGGTTTTAGGTAGGATATGGTTTAATGACGGCTTTTTAAACTAGCTAAAGTTTATGGTTTTTGATCCTAAGCTCTCTGCTAAATGGTTGTCAGGGTTTGTTTCTTAGAATTGGGAGTAGAGAGCAGAGAAGAGAGATCGTATTGATACTTTTGTGCATCCTCTCTTCTCCAATCTCTCCTCTCTACTCCGAAATTCTAAATCGGGGGTATTTATCAGTTTCTAGGTTCGAGATGAAGTGAAGAGCCTTTTGGCCCTTCCACTTGTCTCTGGTTTTGGATATACTTAGGGTTTTTATTTTTTGGGGTTATACTTTAGAACAAAATCAGAAGGTCAATCATTTTTATAAAGGTGTGTCAGGTAAAATGTATAACAGTCGTGATTAGACTTCCTTTTTTGTTCTTGATTGCAAGATAGGACGAAGAAAAGGAGTTTCAATGCGATTTTCTCCGAAGGGTGGGTTGGACTTTCCGAAAGTATGGATATGGCTTCCGAGGAAATAGAGGAATCTTGGAATATTGCAGGAAAATAGGAGGGAGTTGTTCTTAAATCATGCGGATACGTTGAGAAAATGCCTCTTTATAGGACTTTCCAACAGGAATTAACTTCTTAGAGATCATAATATGTGTTTCACCAACCTCATCAATTTGTGGCAGGTTAACGATATATGACCGATGAATGCGGAAGAATTGCCCGCCATCTAGTTTTTCAGCAAAGACTCTCAGAGGCATGGATAGCAGGTATTCTGTTTGTTTAGTCTGAATTCTACAATAACTACGTTCCGCCTCGATGTAGAGAATGTCTTCTAGAAATAACTTCACCATTCTGTTTTTGTGGCGAACAAAAATACGATCTGTCAGAATGTAAGGAGTATTCTTAGTTGGCTCCGAATTTGTTTTTTCAACTATAGGAAGTGCTGATTCTAAGGCATCGACCATCCGACCAATCGCTAATTCAATCGCTCGTTGAAGGTCTAATTTCTTATAAGGTTTGGAAATAAATGCGTGTGGGCGGGTGTGCTTGGCTCGGTCAAAGGTCGCCTCGTCTGCATTGGCGGTCAGGTAAATAATGGGGATGTCGATATCAGCGGCTTGTAGTTGGGTAGCCGTTTCGATACCATCTATACTACCTTTAAGATTGATGTCTAGTAATAATAAATCGGGCGGGGACTGCTGGCAATGCAAAATGACCTCTTCTCCTCTAGGGATAATACCACTCACTTCGTAACCTAATTGTGTGAGGTGCAAGGAGATTTTTGCTGCAATTATCATTTCGTCTTCTACGATTAGTATTTTGAGTTCAGCCATTTGTTAGTTGATTGAGGTTTGTTATTCCTTTTTTATTTTAAAATCAAAAATAAAAGTTGTTCCATCGGTTTGTTTTTCTGTCATTTTTCCATTCAATTGTTGGGTCAGTAAACTGACTAACTGAGACCCGAATCCAGTTCCTTGGATGGAGACATCTGGATTTTTGCCAACACCATTGTCTGACACCCTTAGTTGCAAATGTTCGCTATCCAATTGGGTTAAACCAATCGTTATTTTTCCTTTTTTATTTTTAAATATAGCACTAGGGAAGGCATATTTCCAAGCATTGGTCACTAATTCATTCACAATCAAGCCGATGGGAATAGCGACTTCTACATCCAACTCCGTTTTTTTCATTGCCAAGTCAATGTCGATTTTACCCCAAGCATTGAATGTTTCCAGCATACTTTCGCTCAAATTTTTAAAATAATCGAGCATTTCCACACTATTCAAATTACCTGCTAAATAGAGTTTTTGGTGAATGATGCCCATACTTTGTACTCTATTCTGACTATCTTTTAGAATACCTTGCGTAGTTTCATCCGTCAATCGGTCAGCTTGCAATTCGAGCAGGCTACTCACAATCTCAAGGTTATTCTTTACCCGATGATGAATTTCTTTTAATAGCAGTTCGTTCTCTTTATTCTTTTCTGCTAACAGGGCATTGGACTCCCCTAACTGAGCATTTGACGAGCGGAGCGCCTCATTATTTACTTTTCTAGATTTAGCGTTTTTATAAGCTTGTAGAAATAATAAACCAAGAATAAAAGCAAACCCAATAGCAAACCATTGAATAATGCGCTGTTGCATCAAGGTCTGTTTTTGCGCCTTGATGATAGTAGCATTTTTTTCTAATTCGCTTTTCGCTATAATTTCTTCCATCCTTAACTTAGAGGCATTGGCTATTTCTGTTTCTTCGTACTTTTCATATTCTAGATGGTATTTATAAGCCGCTTTGTATTGATTTAATTCAACATAATTTTTAGATAATAATTCGTAAGTGTAGCCGAGAAAACGTTCTGCCTCCACCGTTGGATGTTTTAACAAAGTAAGGCAAAGATTCCTAGAGGCTTTATATTGCTTGGTGTAATATAGAATTTTTGCTTTCTGAAAAATATAGACCGCATCTACCAATGCCGATCCATTATTGCCGAGCAGGACTTGCAAAGAATCATTATCCAAAAGTGCCTGATCATATTGTCCTAGTTGCATATAAACCTTTGCTCGACTAAATAAAGCCTGCCCCAAATAATAAGTATCGGTTGCCTCATTTTTGACCCCATCTTTTTGATTAATGGTTTGAATCAATTCATTGGCTGCTGCCAATGCTTTATCATAATTGCCTAAATGTACATGACAAGTTACCTTGTTTTGCATGACGACTGCCATACGGTACTTCTCTCCATGTTTTTGATAAAGTTGGATGCTTTTGTCGATGTATTCGAGTGCCTGTTGGTCTTTTCCAGAATTAATAAAATTATAAACCATGGCATAGTAAGCGTAAGCCAATCCTTTTTCATCACCGATGGATTCTGATATTTTAGCAGCTATTTTTGCTTGTTCTAATGCTTGGTCAGACCGTTGAGTTTGACCATATAATAGACTTAATTTACCATGTGCCTTGGCTTTTTCGACTAGTAAATCGGCTTTTCTAAAAATATCAATGGCATTTTTATAAGCATTCTCTGCGGGGTTGGGTTGATTGATTCCTTGATACATCCACCCTAATTCTACACTTAGTAAGCCACTCCATTTAGGAGCGTTTTTTTGTTGTGCTAAAGCAATTCCTTTTTTTGCATAAGCAATAGGTAATTTAGAGACCCTTGGATTTAGATTGTTTAGATTGTCTAACAGATATTTGAATTTTACAGAATCAGGACGTTCACTATCGAGGATTCTTTCAAACTGACTTTGGTAGGCTTGTTCTTCTCCAGAAATCGACTGTGCATTTACATTGATGTAAGTACAGAAAGTGAGAAGGAGAAAAATAAATTGTTTTTTAGGGCTACTCATTGATGTTTACTGCTAAATCTTGACTGGCATTCAATGACAAGGTACAAAATGTATGGGAAAGGAGTATGTTTTTTAGTTGTCCACAAGTTCCTGAAAATTTTTATCATTAAACAAGTCTCTCATTAAGCCATCTTCCTTAAAGCGATTGGACCAAAATTCTGCTTTCGAAATTAAAGCATTTTCCAAATCATTAATAGCCTCATCTTTTTGATTCAAAGCCACTTCAATTCTGGCTTGATGATAAAATTTTGCACCGAAAGCATCGTGACGTAAGGGTAGGGGCTCAAAATTTTGGACCTTTTTAATTTGAGTTGCCGCCTTCTCTAAGTCTCCTGTTTTTGCATAACAAATACCCAATAATCCTTCCAATTCCATTTGATGGCGTGGAGATTTTTCTACAGCTATAGCGTTTGTTAAAGATTGGATAGCTTGGCTGAAATCTTGTTGATAAAAAATAGCTATGGCTAAATTTCGTTGGTCTTTAGCCTGTCGTTTTATCGCCCAATTGTAATATTGACCAGCATATACTTTCAATAAGCGACCATTGCCAACCAACAATAATTCATTGCAAATAGCCCGGTACAAAAATCCACTATTGGTCTTTTTACCTTTATCATCATAAATGCCATTCTGTTGATAAGTTGAAAAATAGGTGGATAAGTCTTTGGATTTATTGAGTTGAATTAAAGCTTTTAGATGCTCTCTTGCCAGTCCACGATACATTTTTGGATAATCATAATTCTCAACAACTTCTTCTATTTTATTATAAGCACCGATTTGGTAATAGGCTTTGGCTATTCGGGCTATTCTACCATTAAATTCGGCAGTTCTAGTTTGATATTTTGTATTAAAATTGGTAAGAACAGCCAATGCTTTTTGTGGGTCATTGGCTTTTAAATAATTGGTGCCCGTTTCATAATTTAACTGTTCATTTTTTGGTTCTTTTTGATAAAGTTGTTCGTACAATTGGGCTGCTTTTAACCACGCTCCATATTCACAAGCAGTTTTTGCTGCTTTTATAGTTGTTTCTTTTTTAGGGACGTTCAAAGAGTTTGTCTTTTCAGAAGAAGTACAACTAAAAATGGAAAGGCAAGCAAAAAAAATCAGAATTAAGAATTGATTCATTGTCGTAAACTTATCGAGTGAAAAAGTAGAAGGTACTAGCTCAAAACATAAAATGGATATTTTAAATCAATATAATTTAGCTCTAATGTCACAGCGGTTAGACTAAGCGTTTATGGTATTTAATTTTACACGCAAAGATGAGCAGACGCAAAGTTATATACTAATTTTTTATTGAACCTTTGCGCCTTTATAGTGGGACAAAAATAAATTTACTTTCTTCTTAAGTAATGGCTGAAAATAACTGCATAAAATTTGGGTACCTTATTGATTTCCAACTCCCTTAGTAACGACGAAATAATAAATCCGTCAAGTTGGGCGAGGTTATTTTGTTCTCAGCTTTTGCCAAAAATTCTTTTCATAGCAGGGCTACGGAAATAATTTTTGGTAGAAAATGAGGGCAAAAGAAACCGTCCAAACCAG